>CAYZXZ010000029.1:0-21042 GCA_964481615.1 uncultured Desulfobacteraceae bacterium
TATGCGATGATTTCGCTGACAACGCCCGCGCCGACCGTCCGGCCGCCCTCACGTACCGCAAACCGCAACTCTTTTTCCATTGCGATGGGCGTGATCAGCTCCGCCGTGATCGTTATATTGTCCCCGGGCATCACCATCTCCACCCCCTCAGGCAACGTCAATATACCCGTCACATCCGTCGTCCGAAAATAAAACTGCGGACGATACCCGGAAAAAAACGGCGTGTGACGACCCCCCTCATCCTTGCTCAAAATATACACCTCGGCCTTGAACTTCGTATGCGGCATGATCGATCCCGGCTGCGCCGCCACCTGACCACGCTCAACATCCTCACGCTTCGTGCCGCGAAGCAAAAGACCCACGTTGTCTCCGGCCTGGCCGTCGTCAAGCAGCTTCCGAAACATCTCCACTCCCGTCACCACCGTCGTGACCGTATCCCGGATTCCCACAATCTCCACTTTCTCACCAACCTTGATCTTGCCACGCTCGATACGGCCCGTCACCACCGTGCCGCGACCCGAAATCGAAAACACATCCTCGATCGGCATCTGAAAAGGCTTGTCAATTTCGCGCTGCGGCTCGGGAATATAACTGTCGATGGCATCCATCAGACCCCAGATGCACTTGGCCTCCTCGCTGTCCGCATCGTCGCTCTCTAAGGCCTTCAACGCGCTGCCCCGGATGATCGGCGTCTCATCTCCGGGAAACTCGTAAAGCGACAACAGCTCCCGAAGTTCAAGCTCCACCAGCTCGATGAGCTCCTCGTCATCCACCATGTCGCACTTGTTCAAAAACACCACGATCCGCGGAACACCCACCTGACGCGCCAGCAAAATGTGCTCCCGCGTCTGTGGCATCGGGCCGTCCGTGGCTGCCACCACCAAAATCGCGCCGTCCATCTGGGCCGCACCCGTGATCATGTTCTTGATGTAATCCGCGTGACCCGGACAGTCCACATGCGCATAATGACGGTTTTTCGTCTGATACTCCACATGCGCCGTGGCAATCGTGATCCCGCGCGCCTTCTCCTCCGGCGCCTTGTCAATCTGATCAAAAGACACGTACTCCGCAAGACCCCTCATGCCGCAATGCTTCGTGATCGCCGCCGTCAACGTCGTCTTGCCGTGGTCAATATGACCGATCGTACCTACATTCACATGCGGCTTCGTACGCTCAAACTTCTTCTTTGACATCTCGTCTTCCTCCCCGTGTTTTCATGGCAAATGATGAAATCCGAATATTTCGCTCTCCCTCGGCATATTCCAGACAATATGGTGATCGTCGAAACTGCCGTGGAGCCCACGACCGGAATCGAACCGGTGAACCTCTTCCTTACCAAGGAAGCGCTCTACCGACTGAGCTACGTGGGCATCATCCGCGGTACCCTGACAAACGCTACTTATCGTCCCATAGTTGTATGGAGCGGGAGACGAGACTCGAACTCGCGACAACCAGCTTGGAAGGCTGAAGCTCTACCAACTGAGCTACTCCCGCTCTTGGCCATGCAACGGACATGAAAACCCGTTTCCTGCCGATTGCACCGAAACAAAAAGACACCTCAACATCCTGTAATGAATCGTTTGATGTGAGTCAGCCATGTAGTGCACATGATTCCGATATCCCGGAATCTCCTACATTCAAACCTATCTGAATGGTGGTGGGGGGAGGATTCGAACCTCCGAAGGCTTTGCCGGCAGATTTACAGTCTGCTCCCTTTGGCCGCTTGGGAACCCCACCGAAACTGGAGCCAGCGGAGGGACTCGAACCCCCGGCCAACTGATTACAAATCAGTAGCTCTACCAGCTGAGCTACGCTGGCTTATCAATCAACTGGGCGTTGACAATCTCAGCCGCGCTGTGTTGTTCGGTGTCACGTTCAATCAACCAATAATCATAAACCACCCGTATGCAGGGCCATATTCATCCGTCAGTTAAAAATAACTTTTCCTTCTAACAGGCACCGCAACCAAATGCAAGAAAAACTTGAATTACGTTTTTAATTAAAATTTTTTTAATAACAATATTTTTTCTGCTTTGTCAATTTTAATTTTAAATATATTTGATTTTTTATTGCAGCCATTCTCCATTATTAAAAAAAAGCATATGGCCGGTAACAAAAAAAACAGCGGCAAAAAAACCACCCGTCTTTCTCCGGGGACTCCCGGACGTCATAAATTCTGTTGTCATAAATTCTTGACACTAAAACCTTACCGCTATATTATTGTCCAAATTTATAAATTTGCCTGATTTTATATGTAATATAAATCCATTCCGCCATGCGGACCGGAGGACGAATACGCGCGGCATCGAGTGTACGCAAAGGCCTTGAAATTAAGACGACTTCAAAAAATACCCAAAGGAAACAATATGATATCTCCTAAGCTATACCCCGCTATTAGATTCTTCATCATCTATATAGGGGTTCTGATTCTCCCGATGATCGGTTGCGCGGATCTCCCCAAGAAAACCGACCCCGTCCGCCACATCGTCGTTTCACCCGACCAGAGCAAAATTCAGGCGGATGCCGCGTATCCTCACCGACCGAACGGCGATATGGACGGATTGCTTGAAATTACAGCAAATGATATCGCTTGCTTAACACCGATTTCCTTTGATGAGGCCACCGATGACTGCAAAGTCTTGGAATTTGATGATGGCGCCGTCGCCATTCTCCAGGCGAAACTTGACGAAGCCCTTTATTTTTACCAGTCCTCACAGGATTACTGGCAACAGGGCGAACTTGAAAACGCGCTCCACGCCCTTGACAATGCCTATTTTCTGATCATCGAGACCGATTGGCTGGATCTACCGAAACTGACCCAGCAGAAAGATGATCTGCGGTTTATGATTTCAAAACGCATTTTAGAGATTTACGCGTCTCGCCATAATACGGCAAAGGGCAATCACAACGCCATTCCCATGGTCATGAACGAACATGTTCAGAAGGAAATCGAGTTTTTCACCACCGGAGATGGGCGCAAATTCTTTATCAATGCATATGTCCGTTCCGGTTGCTTTCGGCCGTTCATTCTCGAAGAAATTAAAAAAGCCGGTATTCCGGAAGAGTTGTCATGGCTCCCCCTGATTGAAAGCGGGTTCAAGATCAGGGCATTGTCACCCGCTCGGGCACTGGGCCTCTGGCAATTCATTCCATCCACCGGTTATAAATTCGGCCTGAAAAGAAACCTTCATGTCGATGAACGGCTGGACCCCTATAAATCGACGATGGCCGCCATTGAATACCTCAAGGAGCTGCACGACATCTTCGGCGACTGGATGACGGTGCTGGCCGCCTATAATTGCGGCGAAGGACGCGTTCTTCGCACCATCCGGGACCAGAACATCAACTATCTCGATGATTTCTGGGATTTATACCGGAAACTGCCCAGTGAAACGGCCCGGTACGTCCCCAAATTCCTGGCAACTATACACATCATCAATAACATGGAACAATATGGGATGACCGACATCACGTTCGATCCCCCGATTGTCTTTGATACGATTTCGATTTCAAAGCCGGTGCATCTGAGGCATATCGCCGAAATCATTGGTGTTTCCGAACAGTCCCTTGCCGATTTAAACCCGGAACTCCGATACAAGCGGCTGCCCAATGAAGAATACGCATTAAAAATACCACCCGGCACAGAATCCCTCCTGCTGGCCGGCATCGACAGGATTGCCGAAGAGGTTGCCCAGCCGGCCGCGGGCACCGCCTATCACCGGGTCCGGCCCGGGGAGACCCTTTCCACCATCGCCCGCCGTTATCAAATACCCGTGGAAGCTCTCGCCGCTGCAAACGACATCCAAAGAACAAATTTGATCGTGGCCGGCACCAAGCTCAAAGTCCCTCAGGCCGGCCAAACGGCCGCGGTCGAAGACAGACAGGAGTCTAAGGTCATCACCCATGAAGTCCGGCCCGGTGACTCCCTCTGGAATCTGGCCAAACGGCATAACACCACAACCAAAAGAATCCAGGAAATGAACAAGCTCAACAGCTCCCGCCTATATATCGGACAAACACTCAAAATCCCCACCGGCCCCCTCCACGGATTCGAAGTCTACAGCGTCAAGCACGGCGAATCGCCGGTTGCCATCGCCCGACGCTTCAACATGAGCCTGGATAATTTTTTCCGTATCAACAATCTCAACAAAAACAGCGTCATTTATCCGGGACAGCGTGTTTTTGTCCAGTAATCCAAACATATTGTGCCGCACATCTCTACTTTTCCGATTCTCTTTTACATGCGCACCCTTGCCGCGCTGGATGTCGGGGTAAAAATATCCATTGGGGATTTTACAAGACCCGTTGGATAATAACCATATGAGGCATATAATGCAGCGACAGTTTCGGGTCCTGATCCTGGGACTTTTTATATGGACATGTATCGGGGCGCAGGCCTCGGCCCGGGACCTGAGTGACGGGGAACGGACACAATTATCTAAGGCGCTTGCGGCATCACGAAACAAAGACTGGCAGAGGGCAGCGGAGCTGGCCCGGAATCTGCCCGCGCCGCTGCCTTTGGCCCTTGAATGGTACCGGCTTGTCAATCAGGAGCCGTTGCCCGGTTTTGTCGAACTGGCGGCTTTTCGTGAAGCACGGCCGCAATGGCCGGCACAGACACAACTGCTTGAAAGAACGGAACGAGCGGCCTTGAATGCGCCAGATGCCGCCGTCAGCACGCATTTTGAAAAATTTCCACCGGGCACAGCCTACGGCTTCTGGGCACTGGCCAGGGCGCTTCGAGACCGCGAAGATAAAGCCGGGGCCGCAACATCCGCCCGCGCTGCATGGCGACAGGGCGCCAACTTTACCGAAGCCGACGAAAAGGCATTCCTTTCTGAATATAAATCCATTCTCACCATCGAAGACCACCGCGAAAGACTCAACGCCCTTGCCTGGAGAGGCCTGGAAGCACCGGCCCGACGCGCCCTTGCCTTTGTGGACGACGGGTACCGGAAGCTCATTATCGCGCGACTATGGGTACGGTACGACAAACCCGGAGTTGACGCCCGGGTCGCCGCAGTTCCGCCGGCCCTTGTCAATGATCCCGGTCTTCTCTACGAGCGGGCGCGATTCCGGCGGAGGGCCGGGAACATGGCCGGTGCGGCCGAAATCCTGCTGGCCCCGCCGGCAGGCCTCGGCCAACCCCTTCTCTGGTGGGAGGAACGCCGAATTGTTTTTCGCATCGCATTGAGAAACGGAAATCCCGATCTTGCCTACCGGCTGGCCGCATCCCACGGTTTGTCCGACGGGCCGGATTTTGTCGATTGTGAGTGGCATGCCGGATGGATCGCTCTGCGCTTTCTGAACCGTCCGGCAGACGCCCTGGTCCATTTCGAACGCATGTGGGAAGCTGTTGACACCCCCATCAGCCGGGGACGCGCCGCTTACTGGGCCGGCCGTGCCGCATCAGCTACAGGCAACAGCAGCATAGCCCAAGCCTGGTATGCGCGAGGTGCGGCTTATGGGAACGCCTTCTACGGCCAAGAATCCGCTAAAGAGATCGACAGCGGTTTCATGTTCGAACGCAGCCTGCCTTCAGCCGATCTCAACGCTTATCGCGAAGGGGAATTGCCTCGACTTGCCCTCCTGCTGACCCAGGTCAGGGACACGTTGATTCTGCCAGATATCACCGATGCCATGGTTCTTGGAGCCGAGGGTCTGACCGGAATCGCCAATGCCATCACGGTGGCCAAAGAAGCCGGACGCTTTGATGCGGCCATCCGCGGCAACATCCCGCTCTTTCAGGCCGGCCAGCTTAACGCGGGGGCGAGCCATCCCGTCCCGGCGTTCTTTTACGACCTTTTACGACCGTCGGACCCGGATGTCGCGCCGGCTCTTGCCCTGGCCGTTGCCCGACAGGAAAGTCGTTTCGACATTGCCGCCGTCAGCAGCAAGGGCGCCCTCGGCCTTATGCAGCTCATGCCGTCCACGGCCCGGCAGGTCGCCCGGCAACATGGACTTCCGGCGGACATCAGCCGTCTGACCCTTGATCCCAATTACAATGCCCGGCTCGGCGTCTGTTATCTCGGCGATCTTCTTCGACGTTTCAACAATGTCGCACTGGCAGCCGCGGCATACAACGCCGGACCCCAGCGCGTGCAGGACTGGGTCAAAACTCTGGGCGATCCCCGCCGTCTCGACCATTATGAATTTCTGGACTGGCTGGAACAGATCCCCTTTCACGAAACCCGAAACTATGTACAACGGGTCATCGAGGGTCAACGGGTCTACGAGCTGCTTCTGGCAGATCAATAAAAAATCAGCGCTTGCAATTTTGCGGCAGGTTGTTTAAAAAAGGGGCTGTTCGACGGGTGTCGCCAACAGCCTTATGTATAAACGCAACATATTAAAATCATTTCGATTCGCCCCCGTAGCTCAGTGGATAGAGCAATAGATTCCTAATCTATGTGCCGCAGGTCCGATTCCTGCCGGGGGCACCAATAAAAACAAGGATTTTGACATGAAATTGTCTGAAATGGGCATATTTGCCGCAAAATTGTCTATTCTTCCATGAAGCCGAAATCCGGAAAATCAGGTTCCCGTTTTTCCAGAAACGCCGCCACGCCATGAATACACTCCCCGGAAACAATCAATGAAACCGCCTGCTCAGCCTCCAAATCCAGGCTCTGATGCAATGACCGGTTTCGACTCTGACGGATAACGTTCAATGCGCACCGCACGGCCCGGGGTCCGTTTTTGGAAATCATGTCCGCAAGATTCAGCGCATCGCCCAGACACTGCCCGGGCCGGCTGATCCGGTTTGCCAGCCCGAAATTAATGGCCTCGGCGGCCTGGACCTTCCGGGCCGTCAGAACCAGATCCGCAGCCCGGGACGCACCGATCAGATGGGCCAGGGCGGCCCCACCGCCCCAATCCGGCATCAGCCCCAGACGGACTTCAGAAAAACAGATCACCGCATCCGGATCCATGACACGCAGGTCACAGCGCACGGCCAGTTCGGCCCCGCCCCCATAGGCCAAGCCGCTGATAGCGGCGATAATTGGTACCGGAAGGGAAACGAAGGCGTCTACGACGGTGCGCATGTTGCGGATAACCCGCTCGACAGGGGCTTTTGCCGATTTTTCCACCGCGGCAATGAGTTCCGCCACCCAGGGATTGTCCGGATTGACATCAAAACCGGCGCAAAAAACCTTTTCCGCGCCGGTAATCACAATGGCCCGTGGCAGATTCTTTTTCAGTTCACAGGTGACGCGCCCGAGTTCCAAAAACATCGCTTCATTAAACGCATTCTGCCGCTGAGGGCGGTGGAGGGTCACCACGTCCACCCTGCCTTTGCGTTCCAGAAAAATCCCATGTTCGGTCATATTTTTTTTCCCGACAATTTTATGCCCAGACAGGTGCCCGGTTCTGACGAGACCGTTAAAGGTTCAAAGCCCGATAGGCTATTCCCTTTTTATCCCCGACTTGTCGTCACCGGTTTTTTTGAGGCCGCCGGTCCGCGTTCTGGTTTTGGCCGCAAATTTTTTGGGTGTTTTGGCTTTTGCGACGGTTTTGGCCGTGGCAGGCTTTTCCAATTTGCCTTCGGAAGCCGCTTTTGACCGGGCTTCTATGGCCAGCTCCTTCACCTTGCGAATGTCTTCGTCCGTGTAAACCCCTTTGTGGCCGGAAATGGCCGCCAGCTTCATGCCGTGTTTAAGGCCGAGCTGGTAGATTTCCTTGACCTTGTTCCATTCGATATCGCGACCCACAGTAAAGACCTCGAAACGGCCTTCCAAGGCCAGCACGATGGTTTCAGCCAGGCAGGCATAGACAACGCCGGGCGGCAGACCGATGTTTTTCATCTCCACTCTGCCCGGCAGTTCGATCTCTCCGGATTCGATGACCAGAACATCGGGCCGTTTGGCCACATCCGCGGAAGACAGATCCAGGGGCCGGGCCACGTCGGTGATCACGCATCCGGGCTTGACCTTAGTGATATCGAGTACCTTCTTCCCTGCCCCCGATGTGGTGGTGACGATCATGTCCATTTCGGGAAGATATCGATCCGCGTAGGTGGACAAGGTGATCCGGCACCCAGGAAATTCATCCTCGATGGATTTTTTTAATGCCAGCAGCTTGGCGGTGTTGCGGCCCACCAGACAGAGATCGTTGACCACCAGGGCCAGAAGACGTGAGCAAACCGCGCCGATGGAGCCGGTGGCGCCCATGACCATGGCCCTAGCATCCAGCAGTCGCCCTTTTTCGATCTTAATCAGCCCCATGCGGCGCACGGCGTCGGCCGCGGCCCACAACGCGCCGGAAGCGCTGTAACTGTTGCCCGTGGTAATGGGGATCTCGGCCTTGCGGGACACGGTCAGGCCGGCATCGCCCACCACCTTGGTAAACGCGCCCAGTCCCATAATCTGGGCACCCAGCCGCTTAGCCATGCGCGCGGCCTGGAGCAGCCGCTTGTAAGTGAATTCCGGGGTGTGGGCCAGCATCTGCTTGGGCGTGCCGCCCACGCTGATCAGCCATCCCTCGACTTCCATTCCCGTGGGGGATTTGATCCCTTTCACCCGGGAATAAATAAAGGGCGGGGAATAGGCCATGACCTTTTCCAGCGTGTCGACAAACCCCGGAACCTTGGTCAGCATTCCCACGGTGGGGTCTTTTTTAAAATCGTTTTGCGACAGGGGGTGGATCACAAAGGCGAACCGGTTCATCCGGCGGGGTTCCCCCTGGGGATAGATGACCCGAGGTTCCAGGTGGTGATCGCTGATGATCTCCATAAGCTGATCATCGGTAATGTCGGCCTTTGGTTTTTCCAGGGCCGCGATGATCATGGCTTCCAGTGTGTTGACCCCCACCACGCGATCCAGGATCTTGGGCGTGTTGTCGATGATCAGGTCCACCCCGCGCTTGCGCATAAAATCGACCCGTGCATCGTAGACCGTGGACGTAATGACCGTCTTGCGACCCAGTTCCTCAAGACCCGCGATTTCCATATACTTGTCAAAATCATAATAAGGGACCATGATCATGGTGCTTTTCTGCATGGCTTTTCGCAGGATATACTCATTCCATTTCTTGATGGGCATGGCTAATGCGGCCAGACCTTTTACCGGCGTGTATTTCAATATCTCATGCGCACCGTTGGCGTAGCGCTCCAAGTCCTTGATGGAATTTAAAAATTTGGGAATCCCGTGTTCGATAATCGGGTCGGCAAAACTGAGATTGTCCGTGTATTCCGAGATGATTTTGGCCAGGTTGTAATCCATCATGCCAGACAGCACCAATACCCGTGCGTTGCTGAAAAATCCGCCCATGGAATACTGGAGGTGGTGAATGGCCCATTCAAAAGAAACCTTGCGCAGGGCGGCGCCCGTGGTGACGGGCGTCTTGATCCGCCTGCCGATTCTTTCAATGGTCTTGAGCCGGTTTTCGGTCAACCGCCTGGGGCCGATGGTATAGGGGAACTTGACGCTGCCGATGCCGAAGGCGTCCGCGGCCGTATCCCATTTGACCAGCAGGGCCTCGGCCTTGCGCAGATCTCCGTCCGTGCCGATCCGTTTGACCAGAAAATCCTGGCCCAAAAACTCGGTTTCAAACTCGAAATCATATTGACTGGATCCCAGGCTGATACAAATGACGCGTTTCATGGCCCCTCCGTTCGGCTTGACTGTTAAGGGTGCGATATGTAGAATAAACCATAACCCGATTTGATAATTTTTTCAAATAAAAAACAGCTGGATATAGAGGTGAGAAAAGACGTCATGGTGTTATGCTACAGCCGGATGATGTATCTGTACCGTCTCCCAGACCATGGAGCACTTTCTGGCCTGCCACCAGTATGCCTTTGACGCCTTCGGCGGCATGCCGGCAAATGTGATGACAGACAACCTCAAATCCGCGGTGATCAAGCGCATCATCGGCGCCGATCCGGTCTTTAACCCCAAATACCTGGATTATCGATTTTGTGCCCGACACCAATTGACACGGCATGGAACCAAACGGAAAAATCATGATGGCAACATCCCGGGAGGTTCGTTAACCATTGCTATCGGCTGGTTTCAAACGCTTGTGCGGCAATCGTGCGGCTATCCCAGAAATACGGTAAGCACCTCCCGGCGAGCATCCACATGCTGGATGGTAACCTTTGCCAGGTCCTGGGGTTTGAGGTGCCATGAAGCGGACTGGGAGAGCCGGCATTCGAGCAGGTAATGGGTCAACAGAAGCACGTATCCGTCCCGCCGCCGCTCCAGAACGACCGCCTCTTCCTTCTGTCCGGTTCTGCCCTCCAGATATTTCAGTAGCCAGTAACGGTGGCGCCGGTTTTGCACCAGCATGGCATGGGACATGGGCTGCTCCATAGCCGCGATGATCCTGTCGATTTCCTCGGTTGTGTACGGGGTATCTATGTTCAGGCACCCCCGGATCTGGCGCTGGGTCACCATGTCGAAAAATTTGCGGATGGGCGATGTGCCGGTGATGTAGACGTCCAGACCCAGGCCTGTGTGAAATTCCGGCTGGGACGAAAGGATCACCCGGTTTAGCATCCGTCGTTGCATCCACGTCTGGAAAAGGGTGCCCTCGCTTTTCTGGTTGTATAGACGGGCCTTGGGTTCCGGCTGGGATCGGAATACGGCCGGCATTTTGTGTTTTGCCAGAAATTTCGCCATCAGCCAGTTGGCAAGTATCATCATTTCTGACACCAGCAGCCGGCTGCGGCTTTCCCTGTCGTTCCGTCGGACGCTGATTTCCCCGTTTTCGGTAACCCGGATGCCGATTTCCGGCAGCGAAATGGGCATGGCCCCTGACTCCAGACGCCGGTCTCTGAAATTTTTCGCGATGTCAACCAGCTGCGCGATATCTTTATTGGACTCAGCGATGGCATCCACATAACCATAAGTCAACTGCTGATCCACCCGGATCATGGACGGAACGATTTCGTAATCATAGATCTCTGCCCGGCGGCCGATCTTTGCGAAAATACTGATTGCCGGACGGATTTCACCGGCCCTGAGGCTGCAGATATTCTCCGACAGCAGGGGAGGCAGCATCGGAATTTTCATGTCCGGCATATAAATGGACGTGCCCCGGCCCATGATTTCGCCGTCCATGGGATCCCCTTTCGGAATATAGGCCGACACATCGGCGATATGCACGCCCACCCGGTAATACCCGTTGTCCGGCTCAATGCTCAACGCGTCATCAAAATCAAGGGTGCCCTGGCCGTCGATGGTGAACAGAGACATGGATGTCAGATCTTTCCGGTTATCCCACAATCGCATGTCTTTGACGCCAGCGGTGATGTCATCGGCCCGTTTCATGACCTTTTCGGAAAAATCAACCGGGATATCGTAGCGATACAAATCAATATGGTGATGCGGGCTCCAGATTCCGACTTTGACCAGGGCGTCAAAAATTTTTTCAACATTGTCGATGCCGGCCGAAGAAAGGATAGCGCGCCCGGTCAGATAATCGGGGCTTTCCTTGCCTAACAGGTAATAGGATTTGAGGATTTCGATATGCGGCGCGGCCTCCGGGACCGGCAAGTCGGCCCGGCCGGCCGTAAGCACACGCCTGAGCCAGTCCGAGGCGCTCTGGATCAATTGTTGACGCGCGGCTTTTTCCTGCTCCGCGGCGATATTCCGGTCGACCTGTTCCGCCGGATACGGCATAAAAGCATTTTGACCGAATTTAAAATAAATCCGGTTGTCAAAACATGCGCGGATGACGGCGGATTCGTGATCCCCGGAATCCTTTCCCGGAAAGCAGAGTCCGGTCATGGTGGCCAGGTCGATCCAGTCTTCGGTTCCGCTGAGTACTTCCCACAACTCGCGGATGTCGATGGTTTCACTGAGGGCTTTGCGCCGGACGGCGGCTTCCCTGAGGGCTTCCACGAGCCTGTCCCTTCCGGCGGTGATTTTAAGCCGCTGGCGGGATATGTGCGACAGGCGGCTGATTTTATGGGGCAACTCCCGTGCCTGCTCATTGAGCAGGCGCACCCGTTCATCCGATTCTTCCAGCACCAACGCGCACACAATGCTCTGCTGGTCGATATATTCGACGATAGTTCCCTGTTCAATCATGGCTTCTGCCTTTCCGTTGCGTTGCGGCGGATCAGGGCCATGTCTGCAAGGGTTGCGCCGGCTGTCTGCCAAAAAAATTTCATAAGCGATTTCATGGTTACAGGTGTATCACATCCGGGATAAAGCACGCCAATGAGATCGCGACCGGAAGCCATCGACGTCATTTGCGCCGGACGACAAATGATTTGATCCGGTTGCCTTCCATCTTCTTGACGATGATATCGAAATTATCGATGACGATCTGCTCCTGTTCTTTAGGGATCCTGCCGGTCCGTTCCAGGACGTAACCGGTGAAGGTTTCATAATCATCGGATTCCGGAATGTTCATGCCGAGTTTCTCATTGATGATGTCGATATCGGCGGAACCGTTGACCAGCCATTCCTTTTCCTGAATCTTGACCACCGGCGGGACCACCACGTCGGACTCATCCTCGATATCGCCTACAATGGCTTCCAGCACGTCCTCAAAAGTAATCAGTCCCGTGACTTCGCCGTATTCATTGACCACGATGGCGGCATGCTCTTTTTTTCGCTTGAACTGATTTAAAAGTTGATCCAGTTTCTTGTATTCTGGAATAAAGTAAGGCTCCCGCAGGATCTTTTCAATGTCTACCGGATCACCGGAAACGGCATAATTGCGGAACAGGTCCTTGACATGCACGATTCCCACGATGTGATCAATATCTCCCTCCATCACCGGAATTCGCGAAAAACCGTGATCGAGAATTTTCTGAATGTCGATGGGCTTGGATTTTTCAATAATAAACATGTCCGCGCTCGGCGTCATGATATCGGAAACGCTCAGATCATCGAGTTTGACCACGTTGTAGATCAACTGTCGTTCATCCGGCTTGATTTCCCCCTCATCATGGACCACATCCACAAAGGAAATCAGTTCGGCCTCGGTGGCCAGCGGCCGATTTCCACCGCTGGAAACCAGCCGCGGGATGAAATTTAAAAACCAGATGATGGGCATGAAAACGAACGACAGCCAATAGAGTGGATAAATAACGATCCGGGCAATGCTGAGATTATGCTGAATGGCCACGGTCTTGGGGAAGATTTCGCCGAAGACCAGGATCAGAAACGTCATGATGCCGGTGGCGATGCCCACGGCCATTCCAGCGGATTCCCCGGAAAAAAAATGACGCGAATATTCTATGGTCACCACGGTAGCCAGGGAAGACGCGCCGATATTGACCAGGTTGTTTCCGATCAGCACGGTGGCCAGCAGCGTGTGCGGGTCATTCTTCATTTTTAATATCAACTGGTTAACGCGTTCCGGAGATCCCGCCAAGTTCCGGACCGTGGCCCGCCCGATGGAAAACAGGGCTGTTTCCGAAGATGAAAAAAAACCCGACATGGCAATTAAAACCACCAGTAATACAATTTCAAACATCATTCTCTCTTTCTCCTGCTCTGACTTCCTTGATATAAAGATCCCTCTGAGGAAAGGGAATCGTGATCCTGGCCTGGCGAAAGCGCTTGTCGATCTCAAAACGGATATCCGATTCCACCGACAGAAAATACTCGATATGCACCCAGATCCGCAATTTGAATATCAGGGCGCTGTCCCCGAAATCCGCGAACAGTGAATCCGGCGCCGGCTGGCGATAGACCCGGCTGTTAGTGTTGGCGATATCAAGCAGGATCTCTTTTACCCTGGCGATGTCCGAACCATAGGCCACCCCCACGGTAATGGTGCGGCGTACTTTCGGATCCCGGAAACTCCAGTTTGTCACCCGCTGGCTGATAAAATCGGAATTGGGAACGATCAGATCCGAATTGTCATAGGTTTTCAGGTGCGTCGACCGGACATTGATCTCCTTTACGATCCCCCAGATGCCGTCGATCTCGATCACATCGCCGACCTGCATGGGCCTCTCAAACAGCAGGATGATCCCGGAGATGAAATTGCCGACGATATGCTGCAGCCCGAAACCGATCCCGATACCCAAAGCGCCGAAAATCACCGCTAGGGATGTGGAACTGATACCCATGATCCGCAGGGCCATCAGGATGCCGATCATCCAGAGAACATAGGTGGATATCCGGGTGATGGACAACTTCAACCCTTCTTCCATCTTCGTCTGTGCGAAAATTTTCGTCTGAAGCAGACCCTGCCAGATAACCGAGAGGATATTAACCACAAACAGCACCAGCAGAGCATAAATAAAACCCATGGTGTTGATTTTCACATCCCCGAACCGGATCTGGTAATTAAGCACCTCGAAAAGATCCGCGGGGAAGGTTCTTTCCGCTCCCCATGCCATGGGCAGACAAATCAGAACCAATATGGTCAGCATCAGGCGGGCCAGCCGGATCACCGCCCAGCGGACCGGATCAGGCCGTTCCCCGGTCGCATCGGTTTGCGCGACCGCCGCCTTTTCCGCTCCGGCTTCGGTTTTCCGCCCGGCTCTGCCGGATTCAAATTCCTTCAGGACCCGGAAAAACAAAAACGCCCATAAAAGCACGACAGCGGTTTTTCCCCAGGAAAGATACCAGTAAGCCGCAAACCCGCCGTACCCTGCCAGTTCAAACACCATGCCGGCCGACGCGATGCCATAGGCCGATATGACCAGCACCGGCCGGGCGCGTTCTAACCATTTATATGCCGCTGCGTCGGGGGATGGCAGACGATGCGCAAAAATCCGGACAAAAGAAACGGTCCAGACAAAAAGCGCGATTTCGGCAATCAGCCGTAGGGATACGGGCGCAATGCAGTTCTGACAGATGATCCACTCCACCAGTGAATACAGGATGCCAAAGACCAGAATTCCCTGAAGCAATCGTTTCAGGGATTGCATGGCCTTGTCGATGGATGTATCCGAGATTTCCCGTCGCACCTTCCGGATCAGGATCAAACCCCATTGCACCATCAGCCACAGGATCAGCAGACGGACCAGCAGGGGAAGAAAAAAATGAAGGATCGGAAGCCGGAATTCCGAATACATAAGATAGAAATAAAACAACAGGATGGCGCCGGCAACGGGAAGGGAGCGTTGGATGAGCGTGAGGACGACTCCCTGCCAGAATTGCATTTCCGGATGACAGTCCTCCCGCAGCCGGCTGCACTGCCGGCTGAGATACGCCAGTCCCGCGGCCATGATGCCGAGCATAAGCAATACCGTCAGGATCTCGCTCAAATAGGAACGCCATAGATGACCGGTTAGCCCGGGCCGGGCTTGTGCTGTAAAAAGCCGGCTGAAATTTTCCCCCGCGGAAACCGCCGCAGCCTGCCATTCTCCCCGGACAAACCGGAAAACCGGGCTGACATCCCGATGAAATACGGCCTGCACCATCTCTTCATCGATCTTTTTCGTCACCCGGCTGGCAAGACCGGTAAATTCAGACTGCATTTCCTTTATGCGCGCGATCGGCTCCGAATAGATACCGTCAATGGCGACGATAAGTTTTTCATTATCGCGCAACTGTTTAATGATCCCGTCCAGCAAAACATTCAACCGGCGCCGGGACTTTGCGGGAATCTCCTGTTCCCTGGTGATTCCGAGCTGCTTTTCATAGAGCGCGATCAACTCGAGGGATTCCGATCGCTTTTGCCGCACGGATGCCAACCGCTCCTCGGCATCCCTGATATTCTTGGCCAGTCTGCCGGATGCCGCGGATATATCGCGGGCCATGTCCTTTAAGTCATTGACTTGTATGGAGGGAACAAAAAGCTGATTCCGATAGGTCGATATCTGCAGGAGATCATTATCAAGAATCTGATTGATTTCGGATACAAAGGCTCGTGCACTTTCCAGGCCGGCGGTGAGTGTCGCGTGCTTGTCACGCTCGATATCGAGTCCCCGCTGAAAGGATTGTTCCAGGTCATTGTAGAGACCGGCCGCGTCCACAGCGGGTTCGGCCGCATAAAGAGGCCACGATATCAGCAACAGTGCAAGGCATGCTGCCAGCATCGCAGGATTTCGTCGCCAGACGTTCGCTTCTTTCATACAACCTTTCCCGAGCGTAATCTTAATCACGCTTTTTTTCCGTTATCTCAACCACATGTCATGTCGACCATTACCATATCACACACATTTTGAAATATCCAATGCCTTTCATGATGAAACCAACGGGAATGCGCTCAACAAAACCCTTTACATGCCCGGACGGACCGTAGTAATTCGAATAGTCTGCACGGAAAATATAATGCGTTCATATTATTTAATAAAACCTTATTTCATCCAGCGGCGACGCCTGATCATCGCCGGGATCATCGCCCTCATGGCGGTGGACACCCTTCAGCTTTTCATTCCCCGGGTGGTCAAACAGGCCGTGGACGATCTGACCGCCCTGACCGTCGATCCCCAGAAGCTGGGTCTTTATGCCGCCCAGATATTGGCCATCGCCGCTTGCATGGCAATTTTGAGATATTTCTGGCGCCGGTTTCTCATCGGAACCTCCCGGGTGGTGGAAGAAGGCCTCCGCAACGACCTGTTCGCCCATATCCAGACTCTTTCCGCCCCCTATTTCGATCGGTCCAGGACAGGAGATCTCATGGCCCATGCGGTCAACGACGTCACCAATATCCGGATGGCCGTGGGAATGGGCATGGTGGCCTTTACCGACGCCGTTTTTTTAGGGACCGCGGCCATCTGCTTCATGGCATACATCAATATCGAGCTGACCCTGTTCGCCCTGATCCCCATGCCGGTCATCGTCTGGTTCACCCTGGTTTTCGGGAAAAAGATGCACCGCCGGTACGGGACCGTTCAACAGACCTTTTCCGACATGACAGAGACGGTGCGGGAGAGTTTTGCGGGAAACCGCATCATCAAAGCCTTCAACCGGGAAGAAACTCAGACCCGCCGGGTGGCTGCCGTGTCCGGCGAATATATCCGGGAAAACCTGAAACTGGTAAGAATCACCGGCACTTTTTTTCCACTGATGCTGCTGTGCACCAATATCAGTGTCGCCATTGTCGTCTGGCTCGGCGGAGCAAAGACCATTCTCGGCGATATCACCCCGGGCGATTTCGTGGCCTTTATCAGTTACCTCAACCTGCTGGCATGGCCCATGATGGCCATGGGCTGGGTCATTAACCTGATCCAGAGGGGCGCGGCCTCCCTGGACCGGCTCGATGCCATCCTCAAAACCCCGCCGGATGTGGCCGATGATCCCGAAGGGGCCGCGGATATCCGGCTCCAAGGCCGCATCGCCTTTGAAAACGTCACCTGCGCCTATTCACCCGACGGCCCGGCCGTGCTTTCCGATATCAACATCATCGTTCCCGAGGGTTCCGTTCTGGGTATTGTGGGCCCCCAGGGCGGGGGAAAGTCTACCCTGCTACACCTGATTCCGCGCCTCTATGATGCAGACAAAGGCCGGATCATCATCGACGGCACGGACGTCCGACGCATTCGGCTTCAGCACCTGCGGAACCAGATCGGTTTCGTTCCCCAGGAGCCATTCCTGTTTTCCGGGACCATCCGGGACAACATCGCCCTCGGCAATACCATCGACCCGGACGCGCTGATCCGGGCGGCCGAAGATGCGGCCCTGCATGATACCATAACGGCCTTTCCCGACGGCTACGACACGCCGGTCGGTGAAAAGGGTGTGGTGCTCTCGGGAGGCCAGAAACAGCGAATCGTGCTTGCTCGCGCCCTGCTCCGGGAGATCCCGGTCCTTTTGCTGGACGACCCTGTGGGCCAGGTGGATACCCGGACCGCGGCCCGGATCATCGATACCATCCGGTCCCGCAAAGGACGTCAAACCATCATCATCGCATCCCACCGCATGGCAGCGGTGCAGTTTGCCCACCGGATCATTACCATGGACGGCGGCCGGATCACCGAATCCGGGACCCATGACGAACTGCTCGCATCGGGTCGATATTACGCGAAAACCTGGCTGATGCAACAGCTCGCGCCCGCAGCCCCGGCAACGGGTAAAGAGGACTTACGGCCATGACCGAGCGCGGCACCCGGTTTGATGAAAAAACCCTCGGCAAGACCCATGATATCCGACTGATCCGCCGGTTGATCCCCTACGTCCGACCGTATCGGGTGACGCTTGCCCTGGCCGTCCTGCTTATGATCGGTATCACGGTCATGGAATTGTTGATCCCGTATATCACCAAAATCGCCATTGACCGCTATATCGTCCCGGTCCATACCCTCGCAGAAACCGGTCCGGACGCCCGGCCCTTCCTGAGAGTAGACATCAATGATCCCGAGGTCGACGCCGTTGTCCACGCCCATCCATCCCTTTTTCAGTCGAAGGGAACTTCCATGGTCATCGGATTTGATGATCTTGATCAATTGTCGCGGGAAGAGCGGTTCAAACTGCGGCGAAGCAACCTCGCCGGCGTCGGCCAAATGGCCTTGGCCCTATTGCTGGCCGTGATGATCAGCTTTGTATTGAATTTCGCGCTGGTCATGATGATGGAATATGTGGGCCAGAAAATCATGCATGATCTCCGGCTGACCCTTTTTTCCCATATCCAGAGCCTTTCCATCCGCTTTTTCACGAAAAACCCCGTGGGCCGCCTGGTCACCCGGGTGACCAACGACATCCAGAACATGCATGAAATGTTTACTTCGGTGATCATCTTCGTCATCAAGGATCTGTTTCTGATCGCCGGCATCACCCTTGTGCTGTTTTATCTGGACTGGCGGCTGTCGGCCGCGGCGTATTGCATCTTTCCCATCGTTTTCTATGCGTCGTTCAAATTCGCCGGATCGGCAAGGGCCGCGTTCCGGACCATCCGGATCAAAATCGCCCAGATCAATTCCATATTCGCCGAAACCATCGGCGGCATGCGCGTGATCCAGCTTTTCGGACGGCAGAATGACAATTTCAAGGCGTTTGCGGCCATCAACCATGAAAATTACCTGGCCGGGATGCAACAGATCACCGTGTTCGCCGTTTTCATGCCGATAATCGAGCTCATGAGCTCGGTGGCCCTTGCCATTGTCATTTTTTACGGCGGGGCCGGCATCATCGACCAGCGCATCAGCCTGGGGACCCTTGTCATCTTCATCTCTTACCTGCGCATCTTTTTCCGGCCCATCCGGGATGTGGCGGAAAAATACAACATCACCTTAAACGCCCTGTCGTCGGCCGAGCGGATCTTTCTGGTAATGGATGAAAATGACCGGATTCCCGAACCCGACAAGGCCGATGCCCTTCCCGCGCCAGAAACCATACGGGAACTGGCGTTTGATGATGTGTCGTTCTCCTACGTGCCGGGGGAAAAGGTACTCGACGCGGTTTCCTTTGCGATCCCCTCGGGCCGGACCCTGGCCATCGTGGGACCGACCGGCGCGGGCAAAACGTCCGTCATCAATCTCATCACCCGGTTCCATGACCCGGACTCCGGGACCGTGCGCATCAACGGAACCGACATCCGGCGACACGCCATCCGGGAATTAAGATCCAGGATGGCGCTGGTCACTCAGGACCCGTTTCTGTTTTCCGGTACCATCCGAAGCAATATTTTCGGAGAAGATGCCGATGTCCCGGAATCCGAAATCGAACGAATCCTTGACGCATCCCGCTGCGCGTCCTTTATCAGTCGCCTGCCCGACGGCATCGGCACGATGCTGGGGGAAAGTGGCGCGTCCCTTTCCAGCGGCCAGCGGCAGCTCATCTCCATTGCCAGGGCAATAGCCGTTGATCCCGAACTGATCCTGTTAGATGAGGCCACCTCCTATATCGACTCAGAGACAGAGGCCAAAATCCAGGACGCCCTGGGCAACCTGATGCGGAACCGGACCGCCGTGGTCATCGCCCACCGCCTGAGCACGGCGCGCATCGCAGACCACATTATTGTGCTGCATGAAGGCAACATCGTGGAATCCGGGACCCACGACCTTCTGATGGCGCAACAGGGATTTTATCACCGTATGACCCGGCTCCAGGGATAGGGGCCTAATTTTTTCGATTTTTCCCCGAACTTTTTCTTTGCCGCCTTTTTATTTGCCCTTGTCAAGCCGCCTTTTACATGGTATGTGATGTAATATTTTATTTTTGATAAAAACAAGCTAACCGTACGATAATATTGATACATTGTATTTGATATCGTCCATGCCGGGCATGTCGGCGCAAATTTTACATCACCATCGCAATGCAACCTCAAAACCAAAAAGGAGACACAAACATGGCCTATGATGCAACCAAAATGGCTGACTGGCAGATTTCCGAAGAAGCGGAAAAAAACATGCCCATGCCGGAACAATGGAAAGAAAAACTGGGACTCACTGATGACGAAATGCTGGCCATGGGCCGGCTGTCCAAGATCGACTTCCTGAAAGTCATCAACCGCCTGCAGGACAAACCGGACGGTAAATATATCGAAGTGACCGCCATCACTCCCACCCCTCTGGGCGAAGGCAAAAGCACCACCTCCGTTGGGCTGATGGAAGGTCTGGGCGCCCGCGGAAAAAATGTCGGCGGCGCACTGCGCCAGCCTTCCGGCGGCCCGACCATGAACGTCAAGGGCACGGCAGCCGGCGGCGGCAATTCTCTGCTGATTCCCATGACCGAGTTTTCCCTGGGTCTTACCGGCGACATCAACGACATCATGAATGCCCACAACCTGGGCATGGTCGCCATGACTAGCCGCATGCAGCATGAGCGCAACTATAATGATGAACAGTTGGCCCGCCTGACCGGCATGCGCCGCCTAGACATCGACCCCACCCGCGTGGAATTCGGCTGGATCATCGATTTTTGCGCCCAGGCCCTGCGCAACATCATCATCGGCATCGGCGGCCGCACCGACGGCTTCACCATGCAGTCCAAATTCGGCATTGCCGTGGGCTCCGAGCTGATGGCCATTCTATCCGTGGCCACCGACCTGGCCGACTTGAAGGAACGCATCAACAATATCACCGTCGCCTTCGACAAAAGCGGCAAGCCGGTCACCTGCCGGGACCTGGAAGTAGGCAACGCCATGGCGGCCTTCATGCGTAACACCATCAACCCCACCCTGATGAGCACCGCCGAATATCAGCCCTGCCTAGTGCACGCCGGCCCGTTTGCCAACATCGCCGTG
>CAYZXZ010000030.1:0-3689 GCA_964481615.1 uncultured Desulfobacteraceae bacterium
GCAATCCTATCATTTTCATCCTTCGTTGTGCCCGACCAGGGCATGGGGGTTAATATCAAGAAGTTGATGTTTTTCGGGTAATCGCCGGCGGTTGTTCCCCGTACCATGAGAAAAATTAAACCATTGATATTGTTTCTATATGCTACTGATGATGGACCCCGAAAAAAATAACGCAAAGCACAAAGACAGCGCCCGCTAAATACATCCGCTGGTGCGTTTCAACTACATGCCGCGGGTCATCGGTTTTATCCCTCTCGGGATCATTCTGGTCAGCATTTTCCATGAAAGCCGGAATATTTTTCTCTGGGCGGCGATTTTTCTCCAGGTTATTATCTGGCCGCATGCCGCCTACTTTTATGCGAAGAAGTGGCCCAATCCCCGAAAAGCCGAATATCAGAACCTTTATTTTGAAACGTTTCTTTGCGGGGTGTGGATGAACCTGGTGTCTTTTCAGTTATGGCCGTCTACGGTATTTTTTATCGGACAAGCGATAAACCTGCTGGCCACCCGGGGATTTATCCTTTACAGAAATGCCGTGCTTTTCTTGGTGGCGGCGGCGCGGATGTTCGGCGTTGACAGGGAAAAGATTATGGGTCAGGTCTGCCATCGACTTATTTGTCCGGCTGAGGAAGGGGCCTGTCCCATCACGGACAAGAAACAGCGGATTGACAATTCCGAACGGATTCTGCTCAACAAGGACGGGCATGCCATCTCCATACTCAAAACCGTGGTTTCCATAACCTTGAAGGGCCGGGAATGTCTGCTGGTCCTCATGGATGTTCAGATGCCGGAAATGGACGGGATTGAAGCCACTCGGGTGATTCGTGATCCCCAATCAAACGTCCGGAATCATGATATTCGCATTGTCGCTCTCACCGGCCATGCCATGGATGGCGACCGGAAGCGATACCTTGAAGTCGGAATGAACGATTATTTATCCAAGCCCATTAATTCGAAAGCGTTGTATGATGTACTCATCCGGAATTTGCCGCGAGGCATTCAATAGTCATGGATCCGCTTGTTGGCAAGGCGATTTGTCGGCTCGGAAATGACCCATTCACACTCCAGCGAAAACGAGGCGTTTATTCTATCCGGGCGATTTTAATGATATTCCGCTGATAGATGGCGCCGGAATCGAGGGTGTGGGTCATTTTCACCACGTGCAGGCGGCCCTGGGCGAACAGCTGGATGCATTCGGGATAGAGTTCCCATTCCAGGGAAAGGCCTTTTTTCCGGACACTGTCGAGGGTGTCGTCATCTGTAATAGAAAAGGCCCGCTGGCCGATGATGGGGCCGGAATCCTCGCCATAGTCGATGAAATGCACGGTGCAGCCGCCGACTTTGCACCCGTAGCGGAAAGTGTCGCCATACCCATCGACACCGGGAAATGCCGGGAGCAGGGCCGGGTGGATGTTCATGATGCGCGGCCTGCCGGGTTCGGTATTGACCCGGTCGATGAAATAGGGGGTGAGGTTGCGCATGAATCCGGCCAGCACCAGCAGATCAAAAGGATGGGACGCCATTTCATTCAGAAGGGCGGCCTCGGCCGCCGCACGGGTGCACAGAAACCGATTCATCTTTCCCCTGTCCGTGCCGGGCGGAAAAAATCGCTGCCGGTCCCGTATCGTTTCCAGATCGAAATCCGGCGGCAGCCGGTCCTTTAAGCGGTCGGTCGGGTCCGCGTCGTTCCAAGGTCCAGCGGTTTCAGGGGGGAAGTTGCGGATGATATCCGCGTAATCGACCACAAAGGTCGGGATCTTTTTCCGGGCTGCTTTTTCCAGGCCCTTTGCATCGGGATTATCCGATCCCGCAAACACCACCCGGCCGTTGATATGGCCTGTTTCACACGCGGCAATGACGGCTTCCATGTTCGTGCCTGAACCGCTGAGCAGAATGCCGATGCGGATGCCCGATGAAGCAGTCAAATTATTTCCTCAATACCGCTTGCGTTTTTTCCTGCTGGACGCGCTCGTGGAGCCATACTTTAATCAAAGCGCCCCTGTCAACCCCGATGGATTCTCTGATTTGATCGATGTCGTTGACCAGTTCTTCGGCCATGTCAATAGTAATGCGCACTTTTTTCCCGGGCCTCAATATTTTCACCCTGGACATATTCAGCAGATCGCAGACATCCTCGCCATCATCAAAGCGTTTGTCGAATTCAATCGCGTTTTTTGCAGGTTTATTTTTCGTCATATAATAAGGCCTCCTTTTCCCGTGCGCGTCTGACGGAAATGATGCGGATGGCTTGATTTCTTATTGTAAATATTGCCGTCCAAATTTTATCATCCATCATCCCGATCAGAACAAATCGATCCTCATCCGGAAAAGAAGTTTTAAATTCAACTCTGGACGGATCAATCCATAACGCTTTCGCGTCATTAAAATCAATGCCATGTTTTAATTTGTTCGAATCGCTTTTTTGGTCGTTCCATTCAAACTTCATAATATGTTATACAAGATCAAAACATATTTGCAACAAAATATATTGATATTTTGTTATCTCCCCCCGAAGGAAAGGTCCATATCCTCGGGGTAGGTGACGGCAAATCCGTATTCTATGGATTTTTCTTTGCCCGGCGGAATTTTGAGGGTCCAGGTGAGGCGATCGGCCTCTTTTTTCGGGTCCGGGCCGGTGACGTTCTCATCGAGTTTGATGCGGCCGTCGCGGATCTGGGGGAGAGCGTCTTCCACCAGAACGGTCACGTCATGGGGTTTGCGGTTGACAAGGGTGAGCCGCCAGTTCCACCGATAGGCTTTTTTGCCGCCGAACAGGCCCTTTTCGTCGGATTTCTTTTCCAGTACGTCAAAAGTGACGTCGAGTCCGGGATCGGACCCGAAAAAGAGTTTGGTTTCCGGGTCAAAGAGGGCAAACAACCGGCTAGCCACCATGGCCCCGTCGATCAAAAATGTGGCTTTCCCCTCTGGCAGCCGGACGAAGGTATCGTCTTCCGAAACGATTTGCGCGAACAGAAACGACTGCCGATCCTCGTAGGGCCGGACCAGGTATTGGAAATCGGCTTTCCAGGATTTGTTGCTGACGGCGATCTGGCGGTTTTCGCCCGAAAGGATTGTCTGCCGGCCCAGGTCGTAGGTGTCGAATACAAATCCTTCCTGCCGCTCGGGTTCCGGGATCGCCCCCGCTTCCGCCATGTCCGCCATTGCGCGCATTTCCGCCGGGGCAGGGGCCTGCATCAGTGTCCGTTCGGATTTCCGCATGGAATAGATTTCCTCCCGGGGCTGAATGATCCAGGGGCGCAGCTCCGGCGGATCGGGCATAGGCCGGGCCTGGGCCGTGGCAATAGACATATGCACGTTTTCCCAGTTGACGCCGGTCTCCTGAATGATATCGGCATACCAGGAAAAGGCGATTTCGGATTTTTCCGGCCGTGCGTTTAAGGTGTAGACCGGCCGCCACCGGCTGTTGCCGATGTAATAGGCGCAGGTCAGATCGATCCGGTCGACGGTTTTTTTGTTGAAGAAAACCGTTGCCTGCCATCGCTTTTCCGCCCGGCCAGTGAGGTTATCGAGTTCCTTGCGGACATCGGCGATTTTCTCCATGATCGGTTCCAGCGACTGCTGCAGAGGCATGATTTCCGATGCGGCATCCGTGATGCCTTTACGGATGGCGTCGCCGATTTTTTCAACGGAATCAACTGTTTCCGGCAGATTTTGGCTTAAATGTTCCC
>CAYZXZ010000030.1:3710-20902 GCA_964481615.1 uncultured Desulfobacteraceae bacterium
GTCGAAAAAGCTTTGATTTTGGCGTCGATGCGGGATTTTTCAAGGTTGAATTCGTCGAGCCGTTTTTTGAGTTCCGCCAAACGGTCCACGGCTTCGATGGTCTGCAAATCCATGTGTACCCCCAGGATAGTCATTTTGACATTTTCAGGGGTCTGGATCGCCAGCGTATCCCGGGCAGCGTGAACGGGAAGGAAAAAGCGCGCGAAAACGCGGTCGCCTTCCTGCATGACATCAGCGGTGATCTGTTCGGTGACTTTGGCTCCCTGGGGGAAAAGGATGACGGAAGCGGGCTTGGCCACAGCCCCGGATGCAACGGCAAGGGCGGCCCATACCGTAATGGTCAACAACAGGAACGCACGAAGGATCGGGTGGTGTCTGGTCGTGGTCAGGGCGCCTCCTCTGGATCCGTTTCATCCGTGAACAGGTTTATGATATCTTCGGCCGTAAACTGGGAGAGCAGGAACGGGTGGTCGTTTTCAGAAGAAATCGCAGGATATGCGGTGTCTTCCGGATGGTGTTTTTCAAAAATGGTCAGGACGCGGTCTTTGCCGTCGTGAAAGGTCAGGGTGATCAGGGCCGACGTGTACGATTCGCGGGGCCGGTCTTCGATAAATTCCCGGCATTTGAGATTGGCCATCGGTGAAATCAGATCGTTGATCTCGGATTCGGGAACAGGATTGCCGCCGGCATCCTGCCAGACAGTTTCGGGTTCCGGAGTTGCTGTTTCGGATTTAGCTCCTTCAGGGCTTTCCGTAGGCTTTTGGATAAGGTTCAGAACGATGGGAGCCGCGTCCGGCCGGACGATCTTGATCCGATTCACATCCGCGCGGTTTAAGGTCAGGACGGTTTTGTCCATGAGGTCGCTCCGGCCGCGCTCAAACCGGGAACGGAGATTTTCCCGGGCGTGAAAAACGCGGTTGTCCCCGGCCGGCTTGATAAAAGTGTGTTGGTGGGACGGCGCGGCCTTGCCGATGTCAACGGTCCGGATCTCCTTGTCTCCGGTAAATGCCCGCACCCGGATCCGTTTTTCGTCGTCCAGGTCGTAGCGGTGATCATTGCCGGCTTCCGACACCAGGGCCGTCAGGGTCAGGTTCCGAATGGCCTCGACCATAGGCTTGACGCGGCTTTCATCGGCTTTGAAGCGGCCCGGCTCCACATACCAGGTATCATCTGTTTTCCGCAGTTCCATTGTCGTATCCCCGGCAATCACCTCCAGCGCGGTGATGTCGCCTTCCCCAAGCGCGGGCAGCACCGGCAGTTCATAATGGGTCCGGTCGGTGTTCTGGAAGAACAGATAGGCGGCCAGAACGGCGATGATGACGCCGAGAATAATAAATTCCTTTTTTGATTTCATTGACTTCCCCTTTATTGAAACATGGCCTGAATATATCTTCGTTTGGCCCGCCGCCGCCACCAGATCACCAGCCCAAACAGGATGACCAGAACCGGAAGGCCGGCGATATTGATCAGCTTGATCAGGTTTTTGATAAAGGCCGTGGTGTCATCCAATGGATTGAACTGCTGGACTTTGCTGCGCATTGCCGCGATGTCGGCCCGGTCGTTCAACGCATCGATCAGGTTGAGCATAAAAGCGGCATTGGGGGTTTGGCCTTCCCGGTCGATCAAGTTGTCGTGCAACAGGGCCGATGATCCCACGATGCTGATTTTCGCGGGCCGTCCCGCCGGGATGAAATCCCCGGCGGCTTCAATCCCGGAAATACCGGCGTCTGCGCCCGCGGCGCCATCTTCCGCATCTTCGGCACGGGCATTGGTTTCCCCGGATTCTCCGGCAAGGTCATCGATATTTTCGGTGTCGATGTCGTCCGAGGGCGGCGCGGGTTTTCGGGGAATTTCTTTTCCGACAAAATAGCTCGGGAAATTCCCCTCAATCAGCCCGGCAATGGGAACGCGCCTGAACTGTTTTTCATCCTGGGGCGGCTGGATGAACATGGGATTGAGGTTGATCTGGTCGCGCATTTCCCAGGATTCATCCGATGTATGCAACAGGGTGTGGGCCGTCAGGTTGTTTGCTTTGACGACATCCGGGTCGATAAAGAGGGGGGAATTGTTCATTGTGACCAGTCCCTTGATATTGTTTAAGAAATCAAGCTCCTGGTTGATGTTTTCCGGCTTAATGATAGGCGCGAAATAGATGGGCCGCTCCCCGCCGCCGGACCGGGTCGGCATAGTCTGCTTGAAACAGTTTTTGTCCATGACAAAGGCGGGCTTGATTGCAACGCCGTAGTGGGCCAGCAGGCGCTCCAGGCTGGTGTCCAGTGGCTTGTAGGAAGGCCCCTGGTTCATGGAAAACTGCTGCCGGGGCGGCTGTTGGATTTCTTCGAAGGCGTCGCTGAACACCGCAAGACTGGTGCCCCGCATCAGGGCCTGGTCGATCTGGTAAAGTTCGTAATCCGAAAATTTCTCTTTGGGCTGTGCGATGATCAGGCAGCCGAGTCCCGGGGGAACGGGTTCATCTTTCAGGTTGATCCGTCGGATGGTGTAGTTCTCCGACAGAAGCGTGCCGAAATTCTGGAGGGTTTCCGCGTCCTGGCTGGGAGCCATCATCATGGCCCCTCCGATTTCCGGCGTGCCGTGACTGGCCAAGTATCCGATATCCGCGTTGATGCCGATGAGGCTCTCGATGTTTTCGTTGATGATTTCCTCAAGGGCGCTGATGTCTATGAGTTCGTAGCGGGTGCCGAAAATGGGGATTTGATGTATGTTAAGCAGCGGGATTTCGATTTTCTGTCCGCCGTAGGCCATGACCAGTCCGATGGCCCCTTCGCCGGCCGGGATGTTGCGCCCGCTGATATCCGGCCACTTCAGGGTCATGATATTGTTCTGGTCGCCCAGTTCCGCGACGTTTTTCGGATCACGGTAATTAAAATCGAGCCTGCCGTAATTTTTCCGGTTCAGGCGGTCGACCGCATCCTTGACGGCATCGGGCAGACGGTGTAGCTCGTTTAATCCCATGTAAGGCGCCACCGCCTTTAAGGATGAGGACATGATCAGATCGACGCGGACCAGTTCCTTCAGGCCCGCCAGCACGCTGATTTTATCGTTGAGTTTCCGGATGGCGGTGGTGAGCTGGTATTCAAGGCCGTCGGTGGTGGTGATGGCCGGGATCTGTTCGATGAGATCTCCGTGGATCAGGACCAGGCCCATATAGGCTTTTTTGAATTTCAGCTCATCTTTTTCGAGCATCCGGATTTCAACCGGGTGGATTCCGTAATTTTCCGCCATGTTGCGGTTTTCCTCAGCTTTTCCGCTGACATCATCCTCCCTGGCGCTCACATCATAGAACCGAAAGTTGAAAAACCGGTTGGCGT
Organism: uncultured Desulfobacteraceae bacterium; assembly: GCA_964481615.1. GTDB lineage: Bacteria > Desulfobacterota > Desulfobacteria > Desulfobacterales > Desulfosalsimonadaceae > SURF-33. Next base: position 7,040 of record CAYZXZ010000030.1, read on the forward strand.
TGACGGCGTATTCCTCCAGCAGGTCCAGCAGGTAGCGCTTGGTATTGTTGTGGGGGGCCGGCAAATTTTCCGTGAAAAACACGTTGACGGTCAGGGGCTCGGAAAGGGTTGCCACTACATCCCGGCTGACGGGCGATAGCGAATATATCTTGTTTTGGGTCAGGTCCGCCCGGAAAAACAGGGTGGTCCCGGCCATGTTGATCAAGACGATCACCAGAAGGTAGATGAAAAACCGGATGGTTGCGTGTGCCTGGGATTTACCGGTCATGCTTCTTTACTCCTTATTGTTTTTTCAAAAGAACCGTGTGGGTGCCTATCAGGCCGATGAAGATCACGCTGATAAAATAGACAAGATCCCTTGAATCGATGATGCCCCGGGAGATGTTTTGAAAGTGGGCGTCCGCGCCGATGTATTCGATGACATTTAAAATGGATGCCGGGAAGAAAAACAGCATCTTGTCCAAAAGGGTCAGGGTCAGGCAGATGGCGGCCCCCAGGATGAAGGCGATGATTTGATTGCGGGTGAGGGCGGATGCGAAAAGACCCACGGCGGCAAATGCTCCGCCCAGAAGCAGGGCCCCGATATACCCCCCGATCACCGGGCCCCAGTCCAGGTCCCCGATAAAGGATATGGAGATGGGATAGGCCAGGGTCGGGGCCAGCATGGCCCCGGTCATGACCACGCCGGCGGCGAATTTTCCCGCGACGATCTGGCCGAGGGTCAAAGGAAGCGTCAGCAGGATCTCAAGGGAACCTGAATGGAGTTCCTCGGCAAACAGCCGCATGGTGACGGCCGGGATCACAAAGGCGAACACCAGGGGCAGGAGGGCGAAAAAACTCCGCATCCCGGCCTGGTTGAACAGAAAAAACGTGGAAAAAAAGAACCAGCCGGTGATGATCAGGAAAATGCAGATCACGATATAGGCGATGGGGGAAAGGAAATAGTCGGCCACTTCCTTTTTGATTATCTGTATAAACGTTTTCATGACAATGCTCCTGGTTTACTGGCAGGTGAGATTACGGAAAATCGCCTCAAGTGTATGGGCTTCCTGATGAAAATCCATCAGGGTCCAGTCGGTGGCCTTGATTTTTTGGTAGATGGGTTCACGCAGGTCGTTTTCGGCCAGGCAGGTGATGTTAACCGACACCTGGCCGGCATCCGCCGGATCGGCTTTTTCCACCTTTTCCACGCCCTCGATATCGGTCAGGGTTTTTTTCACCACGTCGAACTGCGCGTTTTTAACGGTCATGTGGATGACGGTTCCCTGCCCGGAAAGCTTAAGGTCTTTGGTATCGCCATCGGCAACGATGCGTCCCCGGTTGATGATCATGATCCGGTCGCAGGTGGCTTCGGCCTCGCTGAGGATATGGGTGGAAAAAATGATGGTCTTTTCCTGACCGATGCGGCGGATGATGTTCCGGATTTCCACGATCTGGTTGGGGTCCAGTCCCTGGGTCGGTTCATCGAGAATCAGGATTTTCGGGTCGTTCATCATGGCATGGGCCAGGCCCACCCGCTGGTTGAGTCCCTTGGACAGTTCGCCGATGGATTTATGCATGATCTCCTTCAGGCCGCACAGATCCGACAGGTATTTAAGCCGGGGGATGCGGTCTCGGGCGGGGATGCCGCGGATGCCGGCCACGTGCATCAGGTAATCGTAGACGAGCATGTTTTTATAAAACGGCGAGGATTCCGGCAGATAGCCGATCATCTGCTTGATGGCCAGGGAATGGTCGTCCATGTTGTAATCGTTGACCCGGATGATGCCGGTTGAGGGAGGAAAATAGCCGGTGAGCATTTTCAGGGTGGTGGTCTTGCCGGCCCCGTTGGGGCCCAGCAGGCCGATGATTTCGCCCTTGCGGACATCGAAACTGATCCGGTCCACCGCGCAGAAATGATCATAATACTTGGTCAGGTTCTCCACATGAATCATGGGATGCTCCTCTTTTATGTTTTCATGACGGCGTTGCCCCGCCCTTGCGACAGATAATTACGATATCATATCCATAGTGAATTCAATAAGTTTTCGGCTGGAACCACCCGTATTGCAGAATTTCGGCGGATATCTTAAACTATAATTTCCGGGCGTGTAAAGGGGAAAAAAACTTTTCAGCGGGACGGCACACATCGGGTTTGCCGGATTTTCTGGTTGGCCAAAATAATCAGGCTATTATTCACGCTTTTCCTTCAAAATATTACATTTTTCAATAACGCTGCAAATCAGACGTGCGGCTTTTCCGCGTCCTTTGTAGCGATCGGTTCGGCGGTATTCTTTTCCAAGTCTGATGCAACTTCGGTTTGTTCGAAAGCCTTTAGGCGCTCACATTGATGCTCGATGTCCTTTTTGATCTGATCCTTGTTTTCTTTTTTGGCTTCCTTTAGCGCTGTTTCCAATTTCTTTATATTTTCAATTAACCTGTTTTTCACCCTCGATCTGTTCTGCCTGAGCGGCTTTATCAAAGACAATTTTCTCTGCATCTACTGTCTTTTCAGGTGAGTCACGGTAACTTTTTTGACGGCTTTTACAGAACCATGATTGCGGGTATGAAAAACCCGTCACTTCCGGTAAATATCGACCATTACACGGGACACGCCCCAGTCAAGGGCGGTCGAGTGGGAGTTGAAATAGAGATCGATGCGGTCCGGACCGGTGATGGCGCTGCCCCGGTCTTCGACTAGACCATATCCGTAGCCGGGGACATACATGCGGGTGCCGAAAGGATAATGCCGGGTGTCCGCGGCGATGGTGCCGTCACGGGCGAACCAGAGCCAGGGAAAGACCAGGCGGAAAGGCAGCATCCAGGGTTGTCGGATCGTATTCCATGAAACGAGGCCTGGTTGGGGTTCACGGGGTTCTGTTCCGGATGCGGTGAGTCCGGAATAGGGCCTGCCCGTGTTCTTTCCGGTGTTGACGTAACGATTCCATACATCGAGTTTCAGGCATTTCCATGATCCCCGCTCCCAGCCGCAGCACTGGCCGCACCCGCAGTAGCCGGTGGCCTTCATGGCCCGCGTAGTTTTGGAAGAACCGCATCCTGACAGCAAAAATCCGAAGATCAGGATAGCCGACAGGATACGCGTCATGCGGGAAATATCGATCACTGTCATGCCCATCTTCCCGGAATGACGGTCTTGCAGTATTTGCAGGCATTTTTTTTCAGGGCATAGGTTTTGATCAGGTATCCATGGCGCTCGATGAGGAGCTTACTACAGTTGTGGCAATAGGTGTGATTCCCATCGTGGCCGGGTACATTTCCCACGTAAACGTAGCGTATGCCTTCCTTCATGGCCAGATTTCTAAATTCCGTCAGCGCGGCCACCGGCGTGGGCGGGAGCCGGTCGAGCTTGTACCTGGGAAAAAATCGCAGTAAATGAAGGGGATGGTCCGGTCCGAGGTTTTCGATGATCCAGCGGCACATGGCTGAAAATATTTCCGGGTCATCCACGTACCCCGGAACGAGCAGGGTGGTCATTTCAAAGTGAACTTTTTTTTCGTGCAGGGTTTTAAATGTTTCCAGCACCGGCCCCAGGCGGCCGCCGTTGAGTTTGCGGTAGATATCGTCGGAAAAGGACTTGAGGTTGATATTGGCCGCATCCAGAACTTCGCAGAGGGCATCCAGCGGCCCGGGATTGATGTATCCGTTTGAAATCCAGAGATTGTATACGCCCTTTTCCCGCGCGATCCTGGCTGTGTCGATCATGTATTCGAAATACGAGATGGCTTCGGAATAGGTATAGGCAATGGCTTCGGCTTTTACTTTAAGGGCTTTTTCCACCACCTGGGTCGGAAACAGTTCATAAGTTCGAAGCGATTCCGGATAAACCTGGGAAATCTCCCAGTTCTGGCAGTTCAGACACCGGAAATTGCAGCCTGCCGCGGCAATGGAGAGATTTGTAGATCGCGGATGAAAATGGAAAAGAGGTTTTTTCTCCACCGGGTCGATATTGACCGAACAGGGGTTGCCATAAGCAAGGGAGTATAATTTGCCGTCGATATTGACCTTGGACCGGCAGATGCCCCGGTCCCGTTTTTCGAGAACGCAGCTATGCGGGCAGATGCCGCAGACAACGCTCTGGTCGGGGAGACGATGGTAATCAAAGGATTCTTTTGACCATTTCCAGGGTTTTAGCGGCGCATCACCTTTGAAGACAGTGCCGGTGACATCGCCGGGCCCTGCCTTTTGCAGCAGGCCGCGGACACCGGACAACGCCGGTCCGGGAAGGGCCGCGGTGCAGACGGCCAAAGCCCCGGAAACAAGAAAGCGTCTTCTGGACAGTCGGGTCATGATGGTCTCGCATATATAAGGCCGGCGCTGATCAGTTTCAATCCCGCCAGACAGAGCGCGGTCCATATGATGCCGATATACGGAATCAGGATTACGCTGGTTATCAGGGTTCCGGCGGCCGCGCCGATGAGATCGGCTGAAAATGCCTGTATCACGCCGGATTTTCCGTCCCCCCGCAGATACAGGGCCACGGGCATCTGAATGCCGCAGGTCACGGACATGGACATTCCAAGGATCAGAAAGGTCGCTGATGGCAGTCGGTCTCCGACATGAACGATCAGAAATAAAAACAGCAGCAGCAGGACCATGAGCGCGCCATCGGCGGTGATGAGTATTTTAGCGCCCCGCGCGCGGATCCGGTGGCCGAAAACCGCGCCGGGCAGCAGGCCGGCAAGAAATACCGTCACGATCCATCCGATCTGCTCGTAAATATACCCGAAAAGGATCTGGAAGGCAAATATGATCAGGATCTGGCTCCCCATGAGCACGCAGCCGGTGGAAAACAAGACGAATTCCTCCCTGGATGCACGTGCCATGTAGATTATTAAAAACAGGGCCAGAGCCATCAGAAACCCGGCGGGGGATGCGGAAAACCGGGCAAACCAGTCCTGATACATCAACCACATCAGGTGGGGCGAGAAATCCAGGTTCAGGGGCGCGTCGATGTTTATATGGTCGTATAGATAGCGAATCCGCTCATCAGTGACATTGCCGTGAAAAAATCCGTGAATGAAGTCGGTCTGAATATTTTTTGCGTCTAAAAGGGCAACGATGTCGTTATCCGGCGCAAAATCCGCGCAAAGGAAATAGATTTTTTCGCCCGGAATCAGGGCCACATGCTTGAAATGCTGTTTTGCGGTATTTCGGAGCGAAGCGATTTTTGCGGCCTGTTCGTCCCGGATATAATTGTCGAATCCGGAAACGGAAAAAGAGAGAATACCGCCGGGATTGAGCCGGGCCTTGGCGATGCCGAAAAACGCATCCGTGAAAAACCGGTTGATCTGAAAGGTGTCGGGTTCGGGAAGACTGAGGATAACGGCGTCATAGTTTGCACCGGTCTGTTGCAGCCAGACCCGTCCATCCTCATGAATTAGGGTGAGTTCGGCAATGTCTTCCAGAAAACTGAATTGAAACGCAACATCGGAAAGCATGGGATCGATTTCAACATAATCCACAGATGACGGCCGGTATTTTGCGATTTCGGCCATCATCCCCCCTTCGGCCGAAACCAGGAGCAACCGGTTGACGGTGTTTAATTGCGAGAGCGGATAATGGACCGATTCCTCGGCCAGGGCGATATTTGCGCCGCTCATGACCGGTTTTCCGTCAAGAAAGAGGGTATGCTGGTCCCTGTCCGAATAGACGGCGATCCTGCCGTAGCGGGACTCCTGGTAATGGGAAAGCGTCGTTCCGGCCGGGGTCAGGGACTGTTTTTCAAGGGCCATGCCCGCCATCAGCGCAAACAGGCAGAGGGCGCCGGCAAGGGCGACGGTCGTTTTCAGACGGGGGCTATGGAGAAGAACTCGGCAGGCAAGAAAGAGCAGTGGAAGATGTGCGATGCAAAGAGCCTGAAACGGCGTGACCCAGACCACCAGGATAAAGGAGAAAAGCGCCCCCCCCAGTGTATCGCCGATATTGTCGGCAATATAGATCCGGGTCCCGGAAAAGGCCGGCAGGATGTTGCGGGCCGTCATCAGGCTGTAGGGAAGGGCAAATCCCAGCAGGAGCCCGTATGGGACAATGGTCAGGAACGCATAGGTAAAGGTCGGGTAGAATCCGGCGGAGCTTCCGTAAATAAAGAAGATGTCGCGGAAATAACGGATCATCAGTAGTTCGAGGGGGGCCAGGACGATCAGGCCGACAGAAAGCCAGGCAAGACGGAACAGGGAGGCTTTTTTGCCTGCAGCCCGGGCGAAAAACGTGCCTATGCCGCCAAGGAGCAGCCAGTTGAAGAGGATCAGGGCGATGACGAATTCGTTGCCGTTGAACTGGGTCAGAAATTCCCGGATGACGACGAGCTGCGTGACGACCGAGGCGATCCCCGTTGCAATGACAATAAAGCGGATATGCCGGTCAGCGTTCTTCTTCAAAATACTGCACCTGGTAGGTCATAACCTCAAGACCGGGCTGACGCCAGGCCTTTGCCGGCAGGCCTGCCTTCAGGCAGAGATGATCCAGAAACATTTCCGTGTCTGGGAGCTGTTCCCATACCTGGGGCAGAAACGTTGAGGAATAGGGGCCTTTGCGAATAATCACCCCGTCGATATTGGGCCGGAGCTTGGCGACCAAGTCTTTGGCATCGGTATAGGCCAGGGGTTTGGGTTCTGTGAGCAGGCTGATTTCAATATCCACCCGGTCCAGTTCCTCCCGGCTTAAGGGATCGAACCGGGGATCGCGAAAGGCCGCGCTGACCGCGTTGTCTTTGATGCTATCGATAAGTTTGCGGTCAGGGGCAAGGTTGCCGATGCATCCCCGCAGTTGATGATCGATTTTAAGGGTCACAAAGGTGCCGCGCCGCATGTTGAAGACATCGTCGGCAATGGGTGCTGCGGGATCGACGGCATCCTTTGCGCGCACGCCGAGTTTTTCTTCAATGGTGCTGCGGGCGATTTTCAGAAGGGCTTGACCTTCTTTTGCCCCGATGAATTGGGTTGGGCTGTTTTTCTGATCGGGCATGGCGGCTTCTCCATAAAAGGCAATGGCTGAATATCCGACAACCCTTTGCCGGTCGCCGGCGGTGTCCCCGCTGTTGCAGGCGTGAAGCAGGACGGGTTGCCAGTCGTGACGGCGGGCGAGCCGGATCAGGACCCGCAGGGGAATCATGCCGCAGGCTCGGTCCGGGGTTTTTGACAATGCTTCGTCATCTAAGCGCAGGATCATGTCAATAGTGGCCCGATCCTTTTCAACGGCCTCCACATAACTCAGAAAATGTGACAGGTCCGAGCTGGTCACCACCAGCGTATCCGGGTCGGTGATGCCGTCAACGGCATCGACATACTGCCCGATATTGCCGGGTCCCATCACAATGGGAATCAGGAAAAAATCTTTAAGGTAATACTTTAGAAATGGAAGCACAACTTCAAGTGAATGCTCGTTTTTATCAGACAATGGAATGTCCCGGAAATTTTTGGATTGCCCCTGCAGCCTGGCCGCATCCGGATGAAGCGAGATGGGGCCCAGGGGCGTGTCATACATATCCGCCTGACTGATGGCGCAGCCGGAAAACCCCACCCGGTGATCCGGTCCCATGAGAATCACTTTCTTGAACTGCCCGGGAACCAGGACACGGGATGCATGAGCCGCGGTCAGGCCGGAATATGAATAACCGGCATGGGGCATAATCAGTGCCCTGAGCGGCCGGTCCGCGGGCAGTAAAAGTTTAGTCTGCGCGGCGGATTTGGTCAGGCGATCGATCAGCGCGGTCAGGTTTTTTGCATCACCGGGATAAAAACTGCCAGCAAAGGCGGGCTTTTGAATGGTTTCCGCGGATGTCGATTCGCAGGAAATAAGCAGAAGCATCAGGAAAATGAAAAAAATGAACCGTGATATGTGACTTGCGATCCGCATTTTTTGGCTCTGGAAAACAATCGGGGCGTTATCGGATGATCTTTACGATAATCGGATGCGCGAGTTCTGTCAATAAAAAGCGGTCCATCAAAACTGTCAAAGGGGTTTTCTTTTTGTTCATTCATGTGTTAATGAATAAATATTTGCGGATTTGAATCTAGACACTTTCATTTTCAGGTCTTTAGCAATGAAAACATATCTGATCCTCCTGCAAACCGACGGAACCGATCCGCTGGCGACACTGGGCACCGCATTCCGATCCGGCCGGATCTTTCTGCGTCTGACTGAACCGCTGCCGGAAGGCGAGGGCATTGCGTTAAAACTTAAAGGCCAATCGGATAAGTCTTACCTGCTGGAAGGCATCATTGTTTCCTGCTCCCATATACGCAAGGATGAATTCCATTTGCAGGCCGATGTCAGCCAGAGTCTTGCCGCTCTTTTTATTCAGATGGAAACAAAAAGTCGCCTCGAGAAAAAATCATCTGAATCGCCGGCAAAAACCAGGATTGCAACCCCGGCAAAAGCCAGGACCAAAACCGTACCAAATGCCCAAGCCAAAGATCTGGCAAAGGCCCGGAATTCATCTTTTGGCCAGGCGCCGGAAATACTGGAAATGGAGGGAATCGAAGAGATTGAGGAAATCGCGGAGATTGAAGAGATAAGCGACATTGAGATTGTCGAGGTGCAATCGGTTCCGACGGGGATTTCAAAAGAGGAAGACGTGGCGGCCGGATATTCGGAAGCTGCATCGCGTGGCGCACCTGAAGGCGTCCTTGGGATCGACGATATTCGTCAAATCATCTCCCAGGAGGAAATAGCCATTACTCCTGCTCCCCTTCCTGAAAAACCGTCGATCGCGCCTGCTGCCATTGAAAAAAAAACATTAATGGACGAGGAACGCAGAAAAGCCGAACCGGTCGGCAAATTTCTCATGAACCTGACCAAGGCCATGTCAAGGAGCGGATATTATGATCCCGGCCATCCGAGCGCCACGTCCGCTAAAAAAGGTTTGTACGAGGAATTTATCCAAAACGCCGGCGAATATAATGAAATCGTATTTACCCGGGAAAAGTCCAGAGAAAACATAGATATTTTCATTACAGGGGTCCTCGATGAGCAGGTCAGCGTCCGGATGCTTGTGGGGCAGGGAATGGCTGAGCTTTTTCTTCCGAAATTAAGTGACTACTACGATCGCAAAAGACTGCTCAGTTTCGCCATCCGCCAGGAAATCACCCTTGAGCATTTTAACCGATTCATTGATATCATGAGTGATCCCGAGGTGGAGCATCATGAATCCGCTAAGGCGGGCGATATATTGACCAGCGCCCTCATCGAAAGCGGAATCACCGAAATATCAACGGTTTTTGAGGGCGACAGGATCGATCTCGGACTGAATCTGCCGTGGCGGGTGGAAATGGCGATCCAGCGCCTGGCCAAGGATTTCAGGATCATGCCCATGTTTAAAGGTATTTCCATGGAAACACTTAAAAAGATAAAAATGCAGACGATCACCGATATTCTGCGTCCACTCAAACATCCTCGATATTACAGTGATTTTCTGGTGAATTGCCATGCCATCGCCCGTGAAGTAAAGGATGTGTCGTCTGAAGTAATTGAAAACATGATCGTGGATGCTTTTCCGCTCGACCTTTTGATTCCCACATCCCATTTTGCGTTTGCGGAACTCAATCGTCTTGAAAAACAAAAATCAAAGGAACCGGGAACAACCGGGATCAGCCGCAGACTCATCAACATCCGTCGGATTCTCAAGATGGTCGCCAACCGGGTGGCCACCCAGCGTTCGAAGGGCACCACACATTTTCTGATGGATCTCTACAAAAATGCGGTGCTCGCCTTTGCGGATCTGTCTCCGGAAGCACAATATCTGGTTAATTCCCGCAAGCTGGCCGATGATATGGTTTCTGATTTTTCAAAATATGAAGAAAGCCTGCGCCGCCCTCAAACCACGGAGGAAGCGGTGGTCTGTCTTAAATGCTTACGCCGCGCGGCCCCGACCCTGATTGCGGATCTGAATTTTGATGCGCTTATAAAGATATCCGCTTTAATTCATGAAGTTTCAACCGAGAAGATAATGCAATCCGATGCTGTCGCCCGCGAGCTGGAGAATGTTAAAAACAGCATGGAGATGGCCGGGGACGGACACGCGTCCGTTGATTCGTCGGAGCCTTCAGAGCCTTTTTATGCCTTCGTATTTGGAGCAACGTCTGGCTTGCTTATCAATGCTTTTGCGCAGACGGATGCCGGCGGGCATAAAAAGATCGGCGCGTTCCTTGGAAGTATCGGTCTTCTCGGCGTGCGTACGATGAGCCGGGCCCTTGCGGAAAGCAAGGACAAGGAGATCCGCAAATCCGCCGTGGAATCGATGATCCACATGGGTGAATTGTCCCGAAAATGGGCGCTCCAGGTGCTGTTGAACAAACAAAACGCGTGGTATCTTCACCGAAATGCCATGATGATCCTGCGAAACGTTTCGCGGAATTCGCAAGATTTTGAGACGGTCCGGATATTTACAATCCATGAAAATCCAAGACTCCGGGAGGAAATGATCGGCCTGATCATCGGATTGCGGCCATCGGATTCCGAATCTCTGATCATTGGCGCCCTTGATGATCCCGATGCCCGGGTCCGCTGGCGGGCCGCGCGCGCCCTTTCCGACATCTCCCCGATTTCCGGGGAGGCCATGAACGAAATCCTGGCGATCATCACGGTGCCGACGGCAAAAGAGAAACAAACAGCCGCCGAACATAAGAAAAAGATCGCCAACCTGATCAGCGCCATGAACGGCATGCCCGATATTCCTGGTGTTTTCCGTGTGGAAACGGAAATACTGGGGGTCATTGAAAAACTTGCGGAACAGGAAAAGGGGATGTTAAAGATTTTCAAAAGAGGGACGGTGACGGATGAGGATATCGGCATCATAAAGGCGGCGCTTCTACTGCTTTCGCGCATCGGAACAACAGCCTCCGAATCGGTGTTGACCAGAATACGCCGGCTGCTTCCCCAATTGACAGAGGGAATCGACGCGGCCCTTGCAAAAATAAGGAATAAGGAAAGCCGTTGACGGAGACGGGATAAACAGGATGGAGAGATAATGAAAATTATTGGATTGACCGATGTTCATGGCGATGTGGCGACGGTTCGGAAAATGGCCGATCTCCTCCATGCCGCGGATCTGATCCTTCTTGTGGGTGATATCACCAATTTCGGCCGTCAGGCGGAAACCGAAAGCGTGCTGTCGGCCCTTACGCCATTTGCGGGAAGGGTGCTGGCCGTGTCAGGCAACTGTGATTATCCGGAAGTGGATGCCTGCCTTGCGGCCCATAATATCAACCTGCACGGCACAAGCGTCGTCGTTGACGGCATTGGGTTTATGGGAGTGGGCGGATCACTGATCACGCCTTTCGGAACGCCCAATGAAATAAGTGAAGAGGAAATAGAAGGATTTTTAAATAAAGGCTATTCTCTGCTCGAACCGGATATGCCGTTTGTGCTGGTCGCCCACCAGCCGCCTCATGACTCTCAGTGCGACCGACTGTCTTCCGGCTTGCAGGTGGGAAGTCATGCAGTCCGGAAATTTATTGAAGCGCGCCAGCCCTTGGCATGTTTTACCGGTCATATCCATGAATCCGTGGCAACGGACCGGATCGGCTCCACTCCGGTCACCAATTCCGGCCCATTGAATAGAGGCTTTTACGCCTTTGCTGAAATAAATCGCCAAAGCGCGAGCGTTGAGATCCGGGCCATTTAAGGCGACACAGTCGCGGAAACCGGAAGCATGCGACGGATCGCGATACGACAAGAACCGCTCTTCTGTGGTGGACATTTCAGCGGCATCCGGGTAATATAGGGCAATCGCATGTAGAAATCACGAGTTCAAGATTTTGAGGCGATGGTTTTGATCCCTGTCCACAGGTGTTTGCCTTGAAGCCAATCGATCTGGTCGGCGGTGAAGTATCGTCGGGTTTCGATGCCACCGTGCTCGCCATCGACGGTTTCAAAAAAGTCAAAGGGTCCAATAGAGATGCCAACAATTTTTTATCAAGGAGACACTCATGTCGGAAAAACAGGTGATGATTTACACATTGAGCACATGCGGCCACTGCAAAACCACAAAAAAATTTTTCAACGAATGCAACGTTGAATATGATTTCGTGGACGTGGATCTTCTCGATCTCGAAGAAAGAGGCGCCATACTGGAAGATGTCAAAAAGCTCAACCCGAAATGTTCCTTTCCGACCATCGTCATCGGCGGCAAGGTCATCGTGGGTTTTAAGGAAAAGGAAATAAAGGAGGCGCTCGTCCTGTAATGAATGCGGAAACCTTATTTGAACAACTTAGAAAAATTCAGGAACCCAAAGGTTATTTCTTCAACAATGATAAAAAACTCGTCATGGAGTTGATGGAAGGCCTGCTGGTCAACAAGGGGCGCTATGGATACATTGGCTGCCCATGTCGTTTGTCTTCCGGGGATCGGGAAAAGGACAAAGATATCATCTGTCCCTGCGCATACCGGGAGGAAGATGTACGGCAATTCGGAAGCTGTTATTGCGCTCTCTATGTTTCCAGCGACTGGAACAACGGCACAATCCCGCACGAATATGTTCCGGAGAGGCGTCCGGCCGACAAATTCTGATGGGAGAACCGTATGAAAGGGCCTTTACCCGAATATAAAACCATCGACATCGGGGATGTAGAGCTTCAATATCTGCTTTATGACGGCCAGGGACCGACCCTGATTATGATGCACGCCACCGGTTTTTTGCCGTGGCTCTGGCATCCCATCGCCCGGGATTTGAATCGGCATTACCGCATCATCTGCCCCTATTTTTGCGACCACCGCGAAGCGGACCCCGTGCAGGGTGGATTCAACTGGGTGCTGCTTGCCGAAGACCTGCTCCTGCTGTGCCGAACGCTGGATATTACGTCTCCCTTTGTGATAGGGCATTCCATGGGCGGAGCCCTCATGATCATTGCCGCCGGCCGGTTTGGACTGGATGCGGCCAAAATGATCCTGATCGAGCCGATTCTGCTCCCCCGTGAATTCTATGCCATTCAGTTGTGCGTGGAAGATCATCCCCTGGCCAGGAAATCTATAAAACGTCGAAATTACTGGAAAAATCGTACAGAAGCACGGCAACATCTCAAGTCCAAGGCGTTTTTTAGGACATGGGATGAAGAAATGCTCGATCTTTACCTGGAGCACGGCATGATCCCGTCCGACAACGGCGGCCTGGAACTGGCCTGTCATCCCCGGAATGAAGCGGCCCTGTTCATGGGGAGTATGGGATATGATCCGTGGCCGATCCTGCCTGCCGTAACCTGCCCGGCACTGGTCCTGGAAGGGGAGTTGACGGAAAACAGAGGCGTGATCGATTTTAAGAAAATCGCTGATACCATGCCCCAGGGGAAGTACCGCCTGGTTCCGGGGGCCGGACACCTGATCCCCATGGAAAAACCGCAAGAGATAGCTGACATCATTTTATCGTTTTTCAATCCGGAAAGCCTTTAAGGTCGGTCAGGGCAAATCGGCAGCCAGACCTTCAAGGACGAACGGGTTTTTTTGCCAGAAGGCAGGCCCAGCCGTGGCGGTGGGCCCGCCCGTGAGATGTATCCGGTTCTACACCCTCGTAATAGTACAGCACATGAAGGTCTGAAAACAGGTTTACCAACTCGCCCCGGTCGAAATAGTGTTCCATGCATTCGGCGGTGTCGCTGACCGTGTTCGGCGGAAGGTCTGTTGCGCCGCGCTGGATCAGAAAGCCTGGGTCATCGATGGTAAATACGTTGGCATACAGAATTCCGCCGGGTTTGAGCGCGGCCCGGATGCCGTCGGCGATCCGGGCGCGCAGAGCGTCAGCCAGATGATCGAGGATGGTGGCGGCAACAACAATGTCGCAGCTTTTTTCGGCAAATTCAAAAGCGTCGATATCCATTATCGCTGCGCAAATATCAAGATGTTGTTTTGCGGGGGTTGTTTTGAGCTTTTCC
>CAYZXZ010000031.1:0-20864 GCA_964481615.1 uncultured Desulfobacteraceae bacterium
GTGAATGGTCACTTTTCCGCCCACGCCCGCATCCAGCATGTAATTGATTTCCAGCAGTTCCGCAAAGGTCCGGATCACCTCCACCAGATCGGCGTTGTCGAAATTGAGCACCAGGCCGCCTGCGCCGGATACCCCCGGCTTTTCCGGAGGGACCGCCACTGCTCCCGAATTTTCCCGTCGGGAGGGTAAATCTATTACGGGTTCCGCAACCGGTTCCTGCGCATCGACTGCCTCGGGTTCGGTGTCGATCACCATAATCACCGGCTCATATGGCTGTGCGTCTTCTCCCTGGTTGGCCGGATTAGATAAAGCCCCGGTCTGGTCTTTTTTTCCCCTTCCAGCCCTTCCCTCTCCCGCGACAGCACGGGTCGCCGCAGGGTCGCCGGAATCATTCCGAATTTCCGGGGACCCGGAACGGGCCGTTGATGGAAGGTTTTCGGGCGTTTGCGGATCGGCCCAAGCCGTGCAAACAATCAGATGGAGACAAAAGAGGCCGGTGATCCATAGTCTGCATAATTTCATAAGCGTCGCCTTTATTTTGCTTTTTTTCTCCTGATTTCACCAAAGGGCGTATCAATAATCTCGTATTCATCGTCATCGCTTGCAGCCGCCTTCTTCGGGGCCTTTTCCGGCCGGGGTTGCGCCGGAGCAACCGCCCCTGTTCCCGTTCCGGGACGTGCCGCCGGAGCCGCGGCAGAAGCGGGATCGGCACTGATGACCTGGGGAACGTCTCGCTGCGATGGGGATGAGACACGCTGCGGGGAGGAAGCCTGCGGCCGGGCCTTTCCCGGATCATACAGGCTGATTTTATACTGCACGGCCCCGTCGTTTAACAAAAGCTGCTCCGGGTCGATTCGGGTTATCCGGAGGTTGCTGAGCCGCTCGCCTTCCCTGATCCAGAGAAAATCCCGGTCCCCGGGCTTGCGGACCGGGTTGTTGATCAGGGCTTTCTTGTCGGCATCGAGAACCACGACCCCATAGAGTACGATTTTTTCACCGGATATGCGGGCTTCGGCTTCCACCACGGGTTCCGGCTCGACCGCTTCCACAATAAACGTGCGATCGGGCGAAAAAAGATTCATCTCGACAATGCCGTCATATTCCAGCGAAGATGCGGGCTGCGCAATAACGGCGCTTATCGTTGACGGCGCAGTGCCGGTCTTTTGAACCGTAACGGGTTGCACCGGAATGACCATTTCCGCGTCCCGGCCGTCCCAGATCCGGATCCAGCAGAAAAGGATCAGAACCGCCATCACGATATTGATGATCCATACTTTGGAAAACATGGCGGTCATCCTGCGACCCCCTTCTTTTTCATGACGCCTTCCACGGTGATGATGGATCGGATGCCACCTGATCGTGTACTGATCGCCAGCGCCACATTGACCTCCGAGACGATGAGCATCTTGTCATGGGTTTCCATGCGATGCAGCATCTCCTTTAACTGCAGTATATCGGAACCAAAACTGACCATGACGGGGATCATGGCATAGCCGACCCCTTCGGCATCCCGGGTTTTCAGGACCTGCAGGGTGTCGATCTTGACGTTGTTGGCCGCGGCGATGGTGTTGATGATATTCTGAATCTCCACCGCGGCCAGGGATTCCGTGGCCCCGGACAGGAGCCCGGCTTCGGCTTTGGCCAGCATACGGTTCACTCGGGTATGCTCCGTGTCGATCCACGGGCTTTGGTTGACGATGTTCTGATACCTGCCGATGATCTCCTGCTTGATAAGGATCTCATCGGTTCCCCCGAACAAGGGGCCGACCAAAGGGTAAAACCGGTATATCGCGGCCAGGAACAGCAGGACGGCGCCGCCGATCAATATAATTTTCCGTTCCCTGGTTATTTCAAATGATGAGAGCATGAAACGCGATTATCCCCTTGCATTGTAACGTATATGTTGCGCATCAGGGCGACCGGGCAACGGTGAGCCCGATCCTAAACACCTCTTTGCCGTCCCTGTCTTTTCTGATGGTTGCCAGAAATTTCACATCGGCAAACATCGGGGATTCCTCCAGCAGCGGAATCAGTTCCGAGGCCGAATCCGCCTGTCCGGTCAGGGTAACGGCGTCGCCGGCCAGTCGAATCTCACGGAGCCATGCGGTTTCAGGAATCCTTTCACTGAGTTTTGCCAGCACATCCAGCGCAAACCGGTTTTCCGGCCGGAGTCCGGCTAGATACTTCAGATGGGCCGCCATCCGGTCGATTTGGGCTTCTTTTTTCTGAACAACACCGGCCTCGGCCCGGAGACGCTCGATCTCCATGTCCAGCTGGGCGGATACGGATCGCCGCGCCATAAAATGGTTCCCGACCCACGCAACACCCGACAGTACCAGCATCGCACCCAGTATCAGCATCAGGATCATGCCCCGCCGGTCGGGTTTCCGCCGAAGGGCCGGCGGCATGAATTCGAGCTGCACCGGCACTTTCAAAAGCCCCTTCAAGGCAAGCCCGACGGCCGCGACGCCATCTTCGCCGGACAGGCCCAACGTTTTGGGAACATTGTTGATCCGTTCAAACCGGGAAATACAGGCCAGCTTCTCCCCGAGCGAGACAATCTCCGTCTTTCCGTATATGGTAAACCGGATCTGTTCCTCATCCGCACAAAATGTTTTTCCGGCCTGCTCCATGTGCGAGACGACCAGGGGGAAAATATCGGCTTCCGGGTCCGGGATGCGGACCGTTCGGGCGTAAACAAAGGCTTGGCCCCGGATATGGATCAGGTCGAAGGCGTCATCCCGGACAGAAATGATCATCACCGGGCCGGCGATATCCCCGTGCTGATGCATGAAATAATTCGCCACCGCAACCGGGGCGATGCTGATGCCGGAAAAGCCCGTTTCCATACGGCCGGAAAGCTGCAAACAGGGTTCCAGATCGGTTTTTTTGAGCACTGCCAGCAGCACGCGGATCTTTCCGGCATCCTTGTCTTCTTCGATAATCTGACTGTCGAAACAGACATCATCGGCTGAAAACGGCACATATTTTTCCATTTCATAAACCAGGGTGCCCCGGAGGTTTTCCCGGACGGTCCTGGGAAATGTGATCTCCCGCATAATACAGTGTTCCCCGGGGATCGCCGCATGTATCCGCGCGGCGGCGACACCGTGATCCCGGACAAATCCGTTGATGAACGCGGCCATATCCGCGGCGGTATCCGCAGCGTTTTTGCCGCCTTCGACATGGAAATTCCCAAGGGCCGCCACCTGGAGCCCCTTGAAAGAGCCCTTCAACACGGCAATGCTGACATTGCCGCGGGTAATATCGATTCCGACACTGGCATTAAAAATCAAAGTGTCTTTCCCCCGATTCTCAAGACATACGACGTGATGCATCTGCCCGGTAAGTCACAGATGTCACATCCGTTCCCGGTCAGGCGGGTCCTCCATGAACCCGGCTCCCTGAAGCGGGAGGCCTTCCATCCATTCCATAACCTGATATCGTTTTGAAAGTGTGTTATCAAGACGTATGGTCGCCTCAATCCCCTCGTAAATCCGGCTTTCCTGTTTTTCTCCGACGGCGCGGATCGTGAAATACGCCGTCGTCCGTGTCGTCAGGTACGGAGAAATGCCGGCTATGACATCGTTGCCCACGATTTCCCCAAGTTCGGACATGGACCGGAAATCCCGATCTTTTCGGAATTCAACGATCAGGGCGATCATATCTTCGGTGATTCCCGGCAGCCCGGCCCACAAACGGGGCGAAATGGCGTTTATATTGAGCCTGTTGTAATCCGTTTCGGTTTTCCGGTCCGCCAGACTGTCATCAGCCGCAACCTTGGGAATCACCGTAACCATCCGGTCAAGACCGTTGTAAAAAATCTCCGGAGTCACTCCTCTGACCAGAAGCATTTCCTCAGCGGCGTCAAACGGCCCGTTCTTGCAGGCATAAGGTTCCGGCAAGGACTGATAATACTCATTTTCCGTTCCGTTTAGCTGACGCAGATCATCGGGATCCCGCCAGTCTATAATCGAATCAATGACGATTTCTTTTTCCTCATCTTCCAGATCAAAGCCGGAAAGCATGAGCATCAGCAACCCTCTGTCGGCCAGATTAATATTGATCCTGCCGCTTTCATTGTCGATCCATGCCCTGATCCGGCCGCCGGCATAGTCAATGGGCGGCATTTCCGTATTGATCCGCCATCGGATAAAATCTTCATCGTCTCCGGCTCCGTCTTCGGCCTCATCCGCCGCCGGCGGGATCAGGGACTGGTGGATCATGTCATATATGACCCTGTTGATGCCGGCCAGGGCAATATAGCGCGCCTCCATGGTCTCCTTGAAATTGCCCGTGATATTGACCTGTGTTCTCATGCTGTAACAGAATTCAGCCACGATGACCGACAGCAGCATCAGTATCCAGAGCACCATCACCAGGGCGATCCCCCGGTTCGATGACCGTCTTGTCATGGCCGTCTTGTCCGTTTTATCCATCCTCTCATTCCAATTCGCATTCAAGCGGCATCCTCGGTGGCTGCATCGTCGGCTCCTCAACTTATAAAACATAAGCCTGCGTCGCCTCCTCCTTGCCGCC
Source organism: uncultured Desulfobacteraceae bacterium (assembly GCA_964481615.1). Taxonomy (GTDB): domain Bacteria; phylum Desulfobacterota; class Desulfobacteria; order Desulfobacterales; family Desulfosalsimonadaceae; genus SURF-33. The sequence goes on from CAYZXZ010000031.1 coordinate 4,540, forward strand.
TTAATGACATCTTGAATACAAAACGGAATCAGCTTCAGTCCGGCGCGACATGGAAGCGGACGATCAGAACGGCGGCCGGTTTTTTTTCCTCCATCCGCAGGGTAATCCGTACCGCGGCCGGCAATCCGTTTTGCACATCCGGATCCCAGATTTCCAGCCACTGCCGGTCCCCGTTTTCCGAAGGCCCGAGGTATTCAAACATGATCCGGTGCGCACCGCTGATCAGTTCATGGAAATCGGCGTCATCCACCTCAAACGGTTCGTCATCGGGTTCCATGCGCACAAGGGACTGCTCGGCCGTTTTGAGAGAGCTGCCCTCATCGCTTTGCGTTTCAATCCGGTACGCGACATATAACTTGCCATGGACGTTTCCCGGCACAATGGAAACCCTGGAAACAAATTCAATCGAATGGTCATCCCCTTTGAATAAATACGGGTCCATGTCCGGTTTTTGAATGCTTTCCGGAATCGCGGAGCCCAGTTGCCGATTGATCAGCGACATCACAATCTGGAGCCGCTGACGGCTTTCCACATCCCGGCTTCCGGTTTCCCATGCCCGGACGCCGATCCGCAGAGCCCCCATAATGATGGTCAGGATAACCCCCAGGATGGTGATGGATATCAGCAGCTCCATGAGGGTAAATCCGCTGCCTGAGCGTCGGGGCATGGGCTATTCCGTATGCAGACCGATAATTGCGGCTTTTTCCGCCAGCATCATCGAGGTCAGGGAAAACGTCTTTTCCCCCGCGCCATGGGGCCAGCGAACCGCCACCGCCACTTCCACCGGCACCAGGGGAACCTTATCGGTTTCCGGATCATCGGATTCCAACACCGTCACTACGGCCGTCCAGGCGTAGCCGTCATCGAATTCCCCTGCGTAGACGCCCGGTTCCGGATTTTCAGAGAGCAAAAATTCCTCCATCTTTTCCTGTGCATGAAACATGCCATAAAGATAATCACCGGAAATCCGGCTCGATGTCAACCCGCCGGAAAAGAGCTGCATGATCACCACAAACGATATGGCCAGCACCATCATGGCCACCAGGGTTTCAATGAGGGTAAAGCCTTTCCGGTCTAAAGGAACGGCCGGATCGGAAAACAACGCCGGTCCCTCGATGAAAAATTCCATATTTCCGGCAATACCCATGTCAACGGGCCTCTTGCTCGGATCGGGACAGGGCCACCATGCCGGTGATGGGATCCACCTGGATGCCGTATTGCCGGCCGGTTTCCCCGGAAATGACCAGCTCCGCCCCGCTGGAGTTGCCATTTGGAAAAAACGCCAGTGTAAACACCCCGCTTTCGGCGGTTTTGTCCACGGCCGAAACCAGGCCCACCGTTACCCCGGCCGGCGGCTCATATATCGTGTCTGCGGGGATATCGTCCATCATGGAACCCACAAGGCCGGCGCCGGGGCGGGCCGGCGAAAAAACCGAAATGGTCCGGGCATCCAGATCAAAAACCACCGCGCGATTGATTTTTCGCGATACGGCATAGCTCCGGGTATGTCTGAGAAGGCCGGCGATTTCGGCGGCCGCGGTTTTCACATGGAGATGGCCAAAGGGCGCAACGATCCGGGGGATCACAAACCCCGATACCAGGGCCACCATGACCAGCACCACCAGCAGTTCGATCAGCGTAAAGCCGTTTTTCATTGGCCGATGTTTTTCCAGTTGACGATATCGGTATCCTCGCCTTCGCCGCCGGGCTGGCCGTCGGCCCCGTATGAGATAATATCAAAATCGCCGTGCTCGCCCGGATGCCGGTATTCATATGGTCTCTCCCACGGATCTAAAGGGATTTCCTTAGGCAGATAGGGTCCGTCCCAGTTGTCTAAGCCTTCCGACTTGGCACGCAGCGCGGTAAGCCCCTGTTCCGTGGTGGGGAATCGTCCCACATCCAGACGGTAGGTGTCTAAGGCGGTTTCAAAAAGGGCGATCTGTGCCTGGGCCGCCTTCTGTTTGGATGCGCCCACCTTGCCGAACATCCGGGGCGCCACCAGAGCCGCCAGCAGGCCCAGTATGATCATGACGATCAACAGCTCGATAAGGGTAAATCCGCGTTTGTTTTTTACCTGTTTCATCCGCTTGCCACTCCTTTTAAAACGGTACTTCATTCATGGAAAAAACCGCCATGAGCATGGATATCACGATAAATCCCACCATCAGGCCCATAGCGAGAATCATGGCGGGCTCCAGCAGGTTCACGAACCGCTTGATCATGTTGCGGACCGACTTGTCATAGTTGTCCGCCACCTTGAGCAGCATGTCGTCGAGCTTGCCGGTTTCCTCGCCAACGGCGATCATCTGCACCGCCAGCGGGGGAAACACGCCGGCCTGATCCAGGGGGGACGACAAGGTATCGCCTTCCTTGACCCGTTCGTAAACGGTTTTAAGAGAGGCGGCAATGGCCTGGTTGGTGACGATCTCCCGGACCAGGGAAAGAGCCTGCAGGATAGGTACCCCGCTCCGGATCAGGGTGCCGAGCGTACGTGAAAAGCGGGCCGCTTCCACGGATTTGACGAGTCTGCCAAGCACCGGCGCCCGGAACTTGAGGCGGTCGGACCGCAAACGGCCGGCCGGGGTCCTTATATACTGCCGGACCATGACCGAGATCGCCGCGATGATGCCGATGACGACCCACCAATAATCCCGCAACCCGTTGCTGATGGCAAGAAGGATCTGGGTGGATGCCGGCATGGCCTGACCCATATCCGCGAAAATAATGGAAAATTTCGGAATCACAAAGGTCAGCATGATGATGATGGACAACCCCCCCACCAGGACCAGAAACATCGGATATACCATCGCAGAGGTGATATAATCCTTAAGATCCTGGGAAGTTTCCAGGAAAACGCCCAGACGTTCAAGCACCGCAGGCAGCACCCCGCCGGTTTCACCGGCCCGGACCATGTTGACATATAACCGCGAAAAATGCTTCGGATATTCCGCCAGTGCGTCCGAAAGAGAATTGCCGCTTTCCACGTGACGGAGGATGCCGGTCACGATCTGCCGGAACCGGTCGTTTTCAGACACGTGTATCAGGATGGACAGGGCCTTGTCCATGGGAAGACCGGCCTCCAGCAGGGCGCACAGGTCCTGGGTGAAATACATGACATCCCGGGAGGTGACGCGCTGGAACAGATGCGACAGATCAACGGACCGGTTGAGGCCCAACCCGATGGCATTCTCTTTGGACGGCGCAACACTCATGGGGATGAGGTTCATCCCGTGGAGCCGGGCCACCACGTCTTTTTCCAGGGCGGCCTCCATGGTTCCCCTGATGACTTTTCCATGGGAGTCGGCGGCTTTATATATAAAGGATGGCATATCTATCGCTCCAGGGTGACTCTTAAGACTTCAGATGGTGTGGTGATCCCCTGCCGGACCTTTTCCCATCCGTTTTGCCGCAGGGTGACCAGTCCCCGGGCCAGTGCGGTCTCCAAAATCTGTTCGGAATCGGCCCTTTCGGAAATCTTCCGGCGGATACCGGCATCCACGGGCAGGTACTCAAAAATAGCGGTTCTTCCCATAAAGCCCGTATGACGGCAGTGCTCACATCCCGTGCCGGTAAAAAACCGGATATCGCCGGCCTCTTTTGAGGATATGCCCATGGCGGCAAGGTATTTTTCCTCGGGAGGAACCGGGGTCTTGCAGTGGGTGCAGATCACCCGCACCAGCCGCTGGGCCAGGACCCCCAGCAAGGTAGAACTCAGCAGAAAGCCCTCAACCCCCATGTCGAGCAGGCGGCTGACGGCGCCCACCGCGTCGTTGGTATGCAGGGTGGAAAAGATCAGATGGCCGGTCAATGCCGATTGTATTGCAATTTCAGCTGTTTCTCTGTCCCGGATTTCCCCCACCAGAATGATGTCCGGGTCTTGGCGAACAATGGCACGCAGACCATTTGCAAAGGAAAGCCCGATTTTGGGATTCACCTGGATCTGGTTGACCCCGCGCAGATAATATTCCACCGGGTCTTCTAAGGTGATGATCTTGTTTTCCGGGGCATTGATTTTGGCAAGAGATGTATAAAGGGTCGATGTCTTTCCGCTGCCGGTGGGACCCGTGACCAGGATCATTCCATAGGGCTGGGTGATCAGGCGCATGTATCCGGACATCAAAGACGCCGGAAACCCCAACGCCTCCAGATCCAGAACCAGCATTTCCCGATCCAGCACCCGCATGACCAGACTTTCCCCGAACAAGGTGGGAATGGTGGAAATCCGGAAATCGATCTCCCGGCTGGAAATCTTGAGCTTGATCCGGCCGTCCTGGGGAAGCCGGCGCTCGGCGATATCGAGATTGGCCATGATCTTGACCCGGGAAATAATGGCGGCCTGGAGCCGTTTTGGCGGGGATTCGATATCGTGCAGCACGCCGTCGATGCGGTATCGGACCTTGAATTCATTTTCAAACGGTTCGAAATGAATGTCGCTGGCCCGGGATTCCACGGCCCGTAAAATCAGGCGGTTGACCAGCCGGATGATGGGGGCCTCGGATGCCAGGTCCCGCAGATGGGCCACGTCATCGCCGCCTTCCCTGGAGATCTCATAAATATCCTTGCCGGCCTCCTCGATAATCATCTCCAGGGACTGGGTTCCCACCCCGTAGAGCCGCTCAATAGCCTCGATGATATCTTCGGCGTCACCGGCGCAGACATCGATATTTACATCATAACCGAGACGAAGAGCGTCGATGGTCCGAAAATCCTCGGGATCGGCCATGGCAATTCCCAGGGTTTTATCCCGCAGATACAGCGGGACAAACCGGGACTGCTTCATGAACTTGATGGAGAGCTTGTCTAAAACCACCGGTTCAGACGGATATTGATCGTGTGATATTTTTTCCATTGGGTCCTTGTTAAAACGGAATCGTCACCGGCATCACGCCGGTTGCATCAATGATCGGAATGAATGCAAATTTCATACCTTCTATCAACTTATCCGCGGTTTTTGTTGCCCGAAAACCGCGTTAATGCTTTTGGCGAAGTTTAGTTGAGCGGGATCAAATTGACAACACTTTTCAATTTTTGATCGCTTCACGCATTTCTCCTTGACACCCAGCCGCAATTATTTAACTATATCAATGTTTACAACCATTCCAGTTTCTTAGAAACGCCAGAGCCGGTCCGGATTAGACGACATGACCCAGCCGACGCCCAGGGACGCCGATGGCGCCCCTGCCGATGAACTCTTTGTTACGGTCGCGGTGCTTGAAAACGCGGTGGAAGCCCAGCTCATAGCATCCATACTGGATGAACGGCAAATCCGCCACCGGGTCCGCTCCCATCACGATACCGCTTATGACGGCCTTTTCCAGGTCCAGAAAGGATGGGGGGACCTGGAAGCCCCTTTTGCAAACCAGCCGGAAATTTTAGAAATCATCGACCAGATCCGACAAGAAGCCGCCCAAGGGGCCGATGACGCCATATCTGATAAAATCGCCAACCATTCCGAATTTGAACAAGGAGGCCAAGAATGAACGCATCTGCCGCTTATCGCGAAAAGTTCGAACAGGCCCTTGAAATCGGCCGCCCCCCCAACATCGTTAAATTGTTCCCCCATTCCCGGGCATTGATCGTTTCCGGAAGATATATCGACCGGGCCATGCTCAAAAAAGGCAAAGCCATGACCATGGCCGCCAACGGCCGGAGCTATTTCATAATCAGGGGCGCGCTTCTGGCGGCCCAGCGGGCCAATGCGGCCATTATTATCGAAATCGCCAAATCCGAGGGCGGCGCCAAAGCCTATTGCGCGGTCAATTACTGGAATATGGCCCGGATCGTCGACAGCCTCTGCAATGAGCTCAATATCACCGTTCCGGTGGCGGTGCACGCGGATCATTACGGGATCAAGGGCGACAACGACGTAGAATCCGCCAAAGTCGAAATACCCACCCTGTTCGAAGCGGGCATCACCTCCATTGCCATCGACGCCTCCCATCTGCCCGACGACCAGAATCTGCTGGCCAGCATCGAGCTCCATTCCCTGGTGCCCGACTGGGCGGGCTATGAAACTGAAGTCGGCGAGATAAAAGGAAAATCAGGCCTTTCCACCGTGGAAGAAGCCCTTTTTCTGATCCAGGGACTAAACGCCCATTCCATTTTTCCGGACTGGATCGCCTTAAACAACGGCACCACCCACGGCATCGAGGCCGGCTCCGAAGGCATCCAGGTGGAACTGACCGCCGCCATTCACCAGGCCCTTGAAAAATACAAGGTCTCCGGGGCCCAGCACGGCACCTCCGGCAACAGCTCGGAACGCCTCCGGCAGATCGTTAAAAACACCCGCACCACCAAGGCCAATGTGGCAACAGCCCTGCAGATGATCTCCTGGGGCCTGGAGGTCAACGATTACGGAAACGCCATCCTCGATGCCGACGGCAACTTCAAAAAAGTCCCGGAACAAGGGGCCTTAGATGATGTCTGGGGCCAGATGGTCGCCCACGCCCAGGCCGGTAAAATGAAGGCAGGGGATTACAAAAAACTCAACATCGCCTTTGAAAACCGGCTGCTGTCCCAGCCGGCCCCCATCCGCGAACGCATGACCGAACGGGTTGCATCCTTTGTCTACAAAATGCTGGTGGATGTATTCAATGCCAGAGACACGGCCCCTATAGCCGTTGATGCCATTCTGGAAGCCGGTTCCCATGACCCCGGGCCAAAGACATCCCGGATCGAGCCGTCCGACCAGTGGACCCCGGACAAGATTATCGAGCGGGCCAAAACCATCACATCCGACAAGGGACTCGCAGGTGATTTCGACGATTAATTCCATTTCGCATTCAAGCGGCATCTGCGTTGGCCGCGTCGTCGGCTCCTCGACTTACAGACCGTAAGCCTGCGTCGCCTCCTCCTTGCCGCCTTGATGTCATCTTGAATGCGAAATGGAATAAGGATAAAGGGACCCTAAAAAGTCGCCTCGGGATGAAGATGCGAAGTAAAGCCTATTGCCATTATTGCGGAAACCGGTTAACGAAAAAACCGTTGGAAGGCCGGAATCGCCTGTTTTGCGATGCCTGCGATCTGCCGGTTTATGAAAATCCCATACCCGCCGCCTGCCTGGTGACCATCGATGCCGAACAACGGGTTCTTCTGGTCAAACGGAGCGTGGACCCCAAAAAAGGATTCTGGTGCCTGCCCGGCGGATTCATGGAACTCGATGAAACCCCGGAAGGCGCGGGGCTCAGGGAATTGCGGGAGGAAACCGGCCTGACCGGACAAATCGACATGCTGCTCGGGGTCATGACCCACCCGAGTCGCAACTACCACACCATTCTCATGACGGGCTTTCTGGTCAGATCCTTCACAGGTGAGTCGGTCGCGGGTGATGACGCGGATGCGGTGGGATGGTTTCATCTTGATCATTTGCCCGAAATCGCATTTAAAAGTCACCGGCAGTTCATCAAATTATACGTCACAGCTTATGCCCATACCAAACTATCAGGTTCATAACGCTTTCCGTCTGCACGGACCCGGATTCAGGGCCGGCGGTCCCACTCCTTGCGGATGGCCAGCATCCGGGAATGGAATGACTCCCTGGCGCTCGCCGGAATCAACCTCACCATCTCCTTGGATACTGCATTCACGGCCGGGGCCAGACGGGATTCCGCAATCAGGGCCGCGCCTCCGGAAGGCAGAAAATTGACCAGCACCACCAGCAACAGCGAAACGATGAGAGCCCCCTTGACCGCGCCGAAAACCGCCCCGAAAATCCGATCCAGAACGCCCAGCAGCATTATTTTGACGATGAGTCGAACCAGCATGCCCAGCCCGATGACAACCAGCATGATCCCGCAGAACAGGATGATAAACGCCGTGATATCCCGGTACACAGGATCAGTTATCCATCGCTCCAGCATCGGCGAGAAATGCCCGTGATAACCGTAGGCCGCATAAAAACCGACCAGCAGGCCGATGATGCCCGCCACTTCCCGGATAAGTCCCCGAAAAATTCCCCGGATCACGGTATATCCCATCAAGACGACAATGGCCATGTCAAAAGGATTCATCAGCTCTCCTATTATTCCATTTTGGTTCAACGGACCCGGCGGCCCCGCGGATATTGGTTGCCGATCCCATCACCCCTGTAGATGTAAATTGAAATATATAATTATCTTGAACAATTATCAATATCAAGAAATTTCTTGTTTTTTCACCATAACATTGTAAATTTGATGAACTCGTAAAAGGTCAAAGTTCGCGGAATCAACCTGCTTGGAATTATAACAACGATGCCCAGAGAACAGACGCAGCCGCGGGCCGAACTGGAATTTTCCGATCCCGACGCGGCCAGGGATCTTTTCGGAGAACTTAACTGCAACCTGAAACGGATCGCCGAGGCGACCGGCGTGGTCATCCAGGCCAAGGGCAACACCGTCTCCCTCTACGGCGACGCCATTGCAGCTGACCTTGCCCGAAATATCCTCAACCAGCTTTACAATCTCATCGCCGACGGCTATCCCGTCTATCCCAGGGACGTGGAATACGCCACCAGCATTTTAAGCAGGGATCACACCGTCAAGATCAAGGATATCTTTCTCGATGCGGTCTACATTACATCCAAAAAACGCACGGTCACGCCCAAAAGCCACGCACAGAAAGAATATATCGATGCCATACGGCAGTTTGACATCGTATTCGGCATCGGGCCGGCCGGCACCGGCAAGACCTATCTGGCCATGGCCATGGCGGTGGCGGCCCTGGCGAAAAAACAGATCGCCCGGATCATCCTGACCCGGCCGGCCGTGGAAGCCGGCGAAGCTCTAGGTTTCCTGCCCGGGGACCTGGCGGAAAAGGTCAATCCCTACCTGAGGCCTCTCTATGATGCCCTGCACGATATGATGAATTTTGAAAAGGCGGCCAACCTGATGCACCAGAACATCATCGAGGTGGCACCCCTGGCCTTCATGCGGGGAAGAACCTTAAATGATTCCTTTATCATCCTTGACGAAGCCCAGAACTCCACTACCGAACAGATGAAAATGTTTCTGACCCGGATCGGATTTAATTCCAAGGCCGTCATCACCGGCGACATCACCCAGAGCGATCTGCCGAGCCATCGGGCCTCGGGTCTGATCGAAGCCAAGGAAATTCTTTACGGAATCGACGACATCCGCTTTGTTTTTTTTACAAAGCATGACGTGGTGCGCCACCGCCTGGTCCAGAAAATCATCAACGCATACGAACAGAAGGAAGCCAGGGCCGGCAAACAGGCGGTATGAACGACCCGGCGGGCTTCCCTCGTTCTAAAGGAGCCCTTGCCTGATGTGATCGCGTAAATTCCGTCTTGCATATCCCCCGGCAAATTGATAATTCCTTACACGTAGCGCCGACAACCCGAAAAAACAGAAATGGATGAATATGGTCCGCCTGACATCAATATCAGCCGATATCAGCATCAAAAAAGGAATCTCGGCCGATGCCTGGAGCCTGGCGGCCATCCTGCTCTCGGTGACATTGCTCGCCACGATGATTCTTTCTCCGAAACTGATGATCGTCCATACGACCTATCAGCTGGGGGATATCGCGGACAAGGATATCAAGGCCACCTCCGACCTGCAGATCGAAGACACGGAAGCCACGATGCTGAAACGTCGGCAGGCTAGGGATGAGGTCTTAACTGTCTATGATTACGATAAAAACCTGTTGATCACCCTCACCCGCCAGGTAACCGAAGCTTTCAGCCTCGCACGGATCATCATGGAAACCACGGCCGGGGCCGGAACCGATGGTGAAAAAAACCCTTCCGTGAATGTGCAGGCCCTCATACGGGAGGCCAAACCCCGGTTTGAAAACACCCTCGGCATCCCCGTGGACAACGGCGCATACGGGGTCTTTATCAACCAGCGATTTTCCAAAAAAATTTCCGATCTGATCATCAGCATCCTGTCGCAGATCTTGCACAATGGCGTAGTCATGAACAAGGATCTCCTGATCCAGGAGAATCCCCACGGAATCGCATTGAAAACCATCGGAGACGATTCGGAAAGAACCGTCCAAAACCTGAAGCCGTTTTATGGACTGGATCAGGCAAAAACCATGGTCCGGATTGTCGGCGAACCGGTTCTCAAAGGCGTTGATTACAACCTGGTAAACCTGATCGTTGATTTCACCCAGCGGCTGATTCAGCCCAATATCACCCTAAACCGGAGCGAGACGGAAAACCGGAAAAAAGCGGCGGAAAACCAGATCCAGCCCATTCTGTATAAAATCAAAAAAGGGGAGATGATCCTCAGAGAAGGCGACCGGGTCTCCCAGTCCCATATCACGACGCTCAAGTCTCTCCAGGAACAGTCCGGCAAACAGCGGATGTTTGAAAAAAGCATCGGCACCGCCATGATCATCCTCTCCCTGCTGATCATTACCTACCTGATCCATTTGAAGTACCAGAGCGATATTCTATATTATCGAAACAAGCATCTGATTTTTATCGGTTCCATACTCATCATTCTCCTGCTGATCTTAAAGTTTTCGGTATCGCTGGCGCACAACCTGGCCCCGAACGCGCCCGTGAACATCTCGCCCTCATCAATTTTCTACGGTATCCCCATACCGGCCGGCGCCATGACCATCTGCCTGTTCCTGGGGTTTAAAATCGCGTTCCCCTTTGCCATCGTTCTGGCCCTGATCTCCGGCATGTTTTTTGAGGCCAGCTATGAATTGTCACTGTTTTTCATATTAAACGGCATCATGGGCGCCTTCTGGATCCAGAACTGCAAGGACCACAAAGGATACATCAAAGCCGGGGTCAGGCTCGGGCTGCTCAATATGACCCTTGCCACGGTTATTACCATCTATATGGTTGATTTTTCAGGATTTAAATTATTATGGGACTTGATCTTCGCCTTTACCGGCGGGATCATCGCCGGCATCATCACTGCCGGAATCGCCCCCCTGATGGAAATGGCGTTCGGATATACCACCAATAGTTCGCTGCTGGAACTGGCCAACCTGGATCAGCCGATCCTGCGCCGACTGATGCTGGAAGCGCCTGGCACCTATCACCATTCCATCATTGTCGGTTCCATGGCCGAAGCCGCCGCATCGGAAATCGGCGCAAATCCCCTCATCGCCAAGGTCAGCGGATATTATCATGATATCGGAAAACTCAAGAATCCTCTCTATTTCATTGAAAATCAGCGGGACGGCAAGAACATCCACAACAAGCTGGCCCCTTCCATGTCGTGTCTGATCCTGACGTCTCATGTAAAAAACGGCGTGGAAATCGCCAGAGAAAAAAAGCTGGGCCAGCAGATCACCGATGCCATCATCCAGCACCACGGCACTACCCTGATCTCGTTTTTTTATGAAAAAGCCAAAAAACTTCAAAAGGATCAGACCGTCAATATCGACGACTTCCGGTATCCGGGCCCCAAGCCCCAGACCCGGGAAACTGCACTGGTCATGCTGGCCGACGTTGTCGAGGCCGCGGCAAGGACCCTCGAACAGCCGACACCGTCGCGGATCCAGGGCCTGGTGCAGCAGCTCATCAATAAACTCTTTTCCGACCACCAATTGGATGAATGCCCGCTGACGCTTAAGGATCTCAACAACATCGCCAAAAGTTTCAATAAGATCCTGAGCGGCATCTATCATCACCGGATCGAGTATCCGGATGCGCAGCCGTCGGCTGAAGCAAAGGAAAAAAATGGCCATACTGATCGACAACCGGCAGCGCCGGAGAAAACCGACGCTGAAACAGATACGGAAAACGGCGCAAGCCCTCTTAAACGCCTTGGACAGTCCTGACGCGGAGCTGTCCATCGTGCTCCTGGACGACCCGCAGATCGCGGAATTAAACCAGACCTACTTGGACCGGGAAGGCCCCACCAACGTGATCGCCTTTCCCATGCAGGAAGGCGATTTTTCCCATATCGCACCGGACCTGCTGGGCGACGTGGTGATATCCACGGACCGGACAGCCCAGGAAGCCGCGGAATTGTGCATCTCCTTCCGGGACCGGTTCGATTTTCTACTGATTCACGGTATTCTCCACCTTATGGGATACGACCACGAAACCTCCGAGGCGGATGAAAAGATAATGGAAGCAAAAAGCGACGAACTGTTTACAATGATTAGAACAATGGAAAAAGAGGAAAAAGATGGCAGGACTGGCGGTTAATGTTGATCATGTGGCAACCCTTCGCCAAGCGCGAAACGCCCGATACCCGGACCCGGTGGCCGCAGCCGTTCTGGCGGAACTGGCCGGGGCCGACGGCATCGTGGTGCATCTGAGGGAAGACCGGCGCCACATCCAGGACAGGGATGTTTACCTGCTGCGGAAGACCGTCACCACCAAGTTGATTCTGGAAATGGCGGCCACGGATGAAATGACGGCAATCGCCGCTGATATCCGGCCGGACCTGGTCACCCTGGTTCCGGAAAAACGTCAGGAACTCACCACCGAAGGCGGGCTGGACGTCATCGCCCACAAAGCCGGCTTGATAAAAACCATTAAGGCCCTCCATGACCATAAAATCCCGGTCAGTCTGTTTATTGATCCGGATCCGGATCAGATTCTCGCGACAAAGGAAATCGGCGGGGATCTGATCGAAATCCACACCGGCCTGTTCTGCGACGCCCCGGACCCGGGCCAACAGGACCGGGCCTTTGCCGATATCATCGAGGCGGCCCGGACCGCCCGGCAGCTGAACCTGGGAGTCAACGCCGGACACGGACTTTGCTATCGTACAATTAAAAAATTCAATGGGTTAAGCGAAATCGACGAATTCAGCATCGGCCACAGCATCATTGCCCGGGCCGCGCTTGTGGGCATGGAAAAGGCGGTGTCGGAGATGGCCCGGCTGATCAGGGAGCTTTAACGCATGGATATCCTGACCGCGGATGAAATGCGGGAAATGGACCGCAGAACCAGCGAACACTTCGGCCTGCCCGGCCGGGTCCTCATGGAAAACGCGGGCCGGGGCTTTTTTCAGGTCCTGATGGAAACCTTTCCGGAAATCTCCAGCCGCGACGTGGCCATTGCCGCCGGCCGGGGCAACAACGGCGGCGATGGTTTTGTGGCGGCCCGTTACCTGGCCGGACGCAACATCGCCGTTACCGTATACCTGCTCGCCGACAGCAGCCGCCTTCAGGGAGACGCGGCCGACAATTTCAAGCTGCTGGCTCCCCTTGGCGTGCGGGTCCGGGAACTGCCCGACCCGAAAACCTTTTCCCGCTTTAATGACGAAATGGCCCGCCATGACATCTGGATCGACGCCATTCTGGGAACCGGCCTGACCGCCGACGTGACCGGCTACTTCAAATCCGTAATCGAATATATCAACGGGCGCAACCGTCCGGTCCTGGCTGTGGATATCCCTTCCGGCGTGCATTCGGATACGGGCGGGATCTGCGGAATCTGCATCCGCGCAGCCGCCACCGTCACCTTCGCGTACCCAAAAATCGGACACTGTCTTTTTCCGGGAGCCGCCTGCTGCGGAACGATCCATGTCATCGACATCGGCATTCCCTGCCACATCGCCGCCGAAGTCGGTCCCCGGCAGCACCTGGTGACATCAGCGGATATCCGCGCCATGCTGCGACCCCGGCCCGAAGACGCCCACAAGGGCATAACCGGGCACATGCTGGTGGCCGCGGGCGGTCCCGGCAAAACCGGTGCAGCGGCATTATGCGCCCTTTCCGGGCTCCGGGCCGGAGCAGGGCTCGTGACACTGGCCGTGCCGGAAACTTTACAATCGGTGGCGGCGGCGCAAACCCTGGAAGTCATGACCGCGCCGGTGCCGGATGACGGCACTGGTCTGTTCTCCGATGCCGGTCTTGAATCCATCATGGCCCTGCTAGAAGACAAGCAGGTGATGGCCATCGGTCCGGGAATCGGGACAACCCCGCAGACCAGGGACCTGATCGCCCGCCTGATCCCGGAATGCCGGATTCCCATGGTCATCGACGCCGACAGCATCAATATCATTGCTGAAAATCCGGATATCCTTCTTAAACGACAGGCCGATATTATTTTAACCCCCCATCCCGGAGAAATGGCGCGGCTGATCAAAACCACGCCGGCCGACATTCAGTCGGACCGCATCGGCCACGCACGGCGTTTCGCCGAAAAATACAAAATATATCTGGTGCTCAAAGGCGCGCGCACGGTGATCGCCCTTCCGGACGGCCATGTTTATGTCAATTCCACGGGAAATTCCGGCATGGCATCGGCCGGCATGGGGGATGTGCTCACCGGCATGATCGCCGGTTTCGTGGCCCAGGAATACGCGCCGGATGTGGCGGCCCGCATCGCCGTTTATCTCCACGGCGCCGCCGCCGACGCCGTGGCCCGCGACAAGGGACCCATCGGTTACATCGCCGGAGATGTCCTGGCAGCCCTTACGGCCGCAAGAGGGAGAATCACATCGCCGGGTACGGGCATAAAAAATCAAAACGGCCTTTCCGGCCGTCTCCTGTCATAAATGCCGATACAAGATCCCGGAACAATGGAATCGACAGATTTCATCCGCCTGATCACGAAAACGCCTGAACAGACCCGCGTCATCGGAGAAAAGATCGGTCGGCGGCTCTTATCCCGAACCGTGATGGCACTGTCAGGAGACCTGGGCGCGGGCAAGACGGTATTTGTCCAGGGACTGGCCAGGGGGTTGGATGTTCCCGCATCCCTGCCGGTGACCAGCCCGACATACACCCTGGTCAATGCCTATCCGGGCAGGCTCTCCCTGATGCATGCCGACCTCTACCGGCTGTCCGGAGCCGCGGATTTTGAAAATATCGGCGGGCACGACATAGAAGCCGACAACGGCGTTCTGGCCGTGGAATGGGCCGACCGGCTGCCGCCAGGGGACCTTGCGGCGGACATGGCCGTCCATATCCGGATCATCGATGATCATCAGCGGGAATTGACCCTGTTTTTTTATGGACGCACAGGCGGTGATCTGATAAAGCAGTTCAAATTTAATTTACAGGAGATGGGATAAAAATGGCATTGATCGTACAAAAATACGGCGGTTCGTCCGTCGGGGACCTGGAACGGATCAAAAACGTGGCCGGGCGGGTGGCCCGGACCGCGGACAAGGGAAATGACGTGGTGGTCATCCTGTCGGCCATGAGCGGGGTTACCGACAATTTGATCAACACCGCGGAAAAAATAACCGATTTCCCGGACAAGCGGGAGATGGACGTTCTTATGGCCACGGGCGAGCAGACAACGGTGGCGCTCATGGCCATCACGCTCGTTTCCATGGGATACAAGGCCCGCTCCCTGCTGGGATATCAGGCGGAAATCCTGACCGACAGCAAGGCCACCCGGGCGCGGATTTTAGATATCAAGGCAACCCGCATCAAGGAGCTGCTGGCGGAAAAAACCATCGTCATCGTGGCCGGATTCCAGGGAGCCGATGCGATGGGCGACATCACGACTCTGGGCCGGGGCGGGTCCGACACGTCAGCGGTGGCCGTTGCCGCGGCCATCAAGGCCGATGCCTGTGAAATTTATACCGACGTGGACGGCGTTTACACGGCCGATCCCAATATCTGCAAAAAAGCACGGAAAATGGACCGCATCGCCTACGAGGAAATGCTGGAAATGGCCAGCCTGGGCGCCAAGGTGCTCCAGATCCGGTCCGTTGAATTTGCCATGAAATATAATGTCCCGATCCACGTGCGATCGTCATTTAATGAGGAGGAAGGAACAATGGTGGTGAATGCTGACGCCAATATGGAACAAGTCGTGGTCTCCGGGGTCACCCACAACAAGAACGCGGCCCGCATTACGATGCGCAACGTGCCGGACGTGCCGGGGATCGCTGCCCGGGTGCTTTCCCCTGTGTCCGAGGCCGGCATCATCGTGGATATGATCATCCAGAATACCCGCTCCGGCAACAAGACCGACCTGACCTTCACCGTTGAAAAGGCCGATTACAAATCAGCCATGGCCATATCCAAAAAAACAGCGGAAAAAATCGGCGCCGAAGACGTGCTGGGGGATGAAAACATCGCCAAGGTCTCGGTGGTGGGCGTGGGCATGCGCAGCCATTACGGCGTGGCATCCAAAATGTTTTCGTCCCTGGCCGCGGAAAACATCAACATCATGATGATCAGCACGTCGGAGATCCGGATCTCCTGCATCATCGAGGAAAAATACACCGAACTGGCCGTCAGGGCTCTTCACGCAGCCTTTGATCTGGACAAGACGGATTGACGCATCGTCTCCGGCCGTGCCGCTGAAACATTTCAACAGGGACCAACTGATTTTCGCGCTGGTGCTGGCCGCCGTCATGATCGGGATCATGCTCTACCGGGTCCTTGTCTAATTCCATTTCTAAATCAAATATGTTATAATATGCTCACCATCAAGG
>CAYZXZ010000032.1:0-20524 GCA_964481615.1 uncultured Desulfobacteraceae bacterium
TCCCATGCACGTTGTGGTTAAGGTGATGCTCCATGGTTAACTTTACAAAATCAAAGTATGTTAACGAATATAAACAATCAATACGGGAGGAAAACTTATGACAACAAACAGGATTTATAACTTCAACGCGGGTCCGGCAGCCCTTCCCCTGCCGGTGCTGGAAGAGATCCAGGCATCGCTGCTCAATTTCAATTCCAGCGGCATGTCCATCATGGAAATCAGCCATCGTTCCAAGTGGTTCGAAAAAGTCATCAACGACGCCGTGGCCAGGACCAAACGGCTGCTGAACCTGGACGAACGGTATCACGTACTCTTTCTTCAAGGCGGCGCCAGCACGCAGTTCGCCATGATCCCCATGAATTTTCTGGCCGACGGTAAATCCGCCGATTATGTCAACACCGGCACTTGGTCCACCAAGGCCATCAAGGAAGCCAAAATTCAGAAAAAAAATATTTCCGTCGTGGCAACATCCGAAGACCGGAATTTCGCCTATATCCCCAAAAACATCGTCTTTTCCAAGGATGCCGTTTTTGCGCACATCACCTCCAACAACACCATCAAGGGGACCCAGTGGCATGCATTCCCGGACACCGGCGGCGTACCAATCGTCTGTGACATGTCCTCGGATATCATGTCCCGGCCATTTGATGCTTCAAAATTCGGCATGATCTATGCCGGCGCCCAGAAAAACATCGGACCGGCCGGCGTCTGCATGGTGATCGTTCGGGATGACCTGCTCAAGCTGATCCCCGAAGGCATCCCCACCATGTTTAACTACAATACCTTCGTCAAGGAGAATTCCCTGTACAACACCCCTCCGTGTTTCGCCATTTACACGGTGCAGCTCGTGCTCAAATGGATCGAAGAAACCGTCGGAGGAATTGATGCCATGGCCGTACGCAACCGGGCCAAAGCTGAACAGCTCTATGATTATATGGATGCATCCGGCTATTACCGGGGAACCGCCGACAAGGACAGCCGGTCGGAAATGAACGTCACGTTCCGTCTTCCGGATGAGGCACTGGAGAAAAAGTTCGTGGAAGAGGCCACCAAGGCCGGACTGGGCGGGCTCAAAGGCCATCGGTCGGTGGGCGGCTGCCGTGCATCCATCTATAACCCCATGCCCGAGGCGGGTGTGGCGGCCCTGGTGGATTTCATGAAGGCATTCAAACAAAAGAACGGATAAACATCCGTCATTACATAATCGGCAGGGGCACGGATGCTTCATTAGTGCCCCTGCACGAATCTGGTGAAAGGCTATGGAAGATTTACAACCTGCCTCCCTTTAAAAAGCTGCTTTCAAACATCTCTCTTCTTCTTTTTCCGGGATCACCCCGGCATTACATCATCGGCAATGTCGGCATTGGTATATACTTTCTGGACATCATCAGAATCATCCAATGCGTCCATGAGCTTTAACATCTTCTCGGCGTCCTTGCCCGACAGGCTCACGTACGACTGGGGAAGCATGGTCACCTCGGCATCCCCAACCGGTATGCCCGCGTCAGCAAGGGATTTTTTCACCGCTTCAAAGTCTTCGGGTGCCGTGATGATTTCATAATTGTCGTCATCCTCTTCCCGGATGTCTTCGGCGCCCGCGTCAAGGGCAACCGCCATGAGGATCTCTTCCTTGACAGCTTTTTTCGCCACCGCGATCCATCCTCTTTTCTGAAACATCCAGGCTACGCACCCGTTTTCCCCGAGATTCCCGCCGTATTTATTGAAAACATGCCGGACATCTGCCACGGTCCGGTTCTTGTTGTCGCTCAGCGATTCCAGCAGAACCGCTGCGCCGCCGGGTCCGTATCCTTCATATGTGCTCTCCTCGTACTGGACGCCTTCGAGTTCGCCGGTCCCTTTTTTAATGGCCCGTTCCACATTATCCTTGGGGACGTTACTTGCCCGGGCATTTAGCAGCGCACCTCGAAGCCTCGGATTGGCGCTGGGATCCCCTCCACCGATACGGGCAGCCACGATGATTTCCTTGATGATCTTGGTGAAAATCTTTCCGCGCTTGGCGTCTTCAGACGTTTTCTTGTGCTTGATGTTAGCCCATTTGCTGTGCCCGGACATCCTGTTTTCCTCCTGTTTTTCCGATTCCGATAATATAAATTTCCCGGCTTTCTTTCCGACAACTCTGGGGCTTAAATATCTTGACCCGTGCAAAAACCTCCCGAACCGTGTTCACGAACGCATTGAAATCCGGACCCTGAAAAATCTTGCACACAAACGCACCGCCCTCGGCCAGGGCATTTTTCGCGATCATTAGGGCGGCCTCGCAAAGCTGATGGGACCGAACCGCATCCACCCGCTTATGTCCCGTGGTCGATGGCGCCATATCGCTCATCACCAGGTGATAGCCTTCCCCGATGATGCCGGCCAATTCTTCCCTATCCATTCCGGCCAAAGCCGCCACGTCGGCCTCCAGCGCCCGGGCATTGCCGGGGACGGCGATGGTCACGGGTTTCAGGTCAACGCCCGTCACGGCGCCCCTGTTGCCGGTAAGTTCCGCTGCGTATTGGAGCCATGATCCGGGCGCACACCCGAGATCCAGGATCTTATCCCCTTTTCTGATCAGGCGGTGCTTCTCCAGGATCTCCTTGAGCTTGTAGACGGAGCGGGCCGGAAAATTTTCCTTTTTGGCCTTTTGCGCATAAAAATCAGTCTGATATCCGCGTCCGGATTGTCGGCGTTTCATATATGATATTTTTCGTCCGGTCAAGCATGATGGCTTCGTGAAATTCCAATCTCCATTAAAACAGAATATCCATCACTTCCGATAACTGCCTGATCCCGATCAGATCGATATCTCTTGTTTTTTTAAGCGGTTTTAAACTGTTTTCCGGAACAATGCACCGGGTGAACCCCATTTTCCTGATTTCTCCGATACGCGCGGCCAGATGCGAAACCCCCCGCACCTCGCCGGCAAGCCCCACCTCCCCCACCAGCAGGGTCCCTTCGGGAACGGGCCGCTCCAGGAAACTCGAGGCTACGGCGGAAACAATACCGAGATCCACGGCAGGCTCGGTGACCTTCACCCCGCCGGCCACATTCATGAAGATGTCCTGCCCGGCCATGTTGAGCCCCAGTTTTTTTTCCATCACGGCCACGAGCAGGGACACGCGGTTATAATCCAGACCAAGAATCGTGCGCCGGGGGGTCCCGAAACCAGCGCTGCTGACCAGTGCCTGCAGTTCCACCAGGATGGGGCGGGTCCCTTCCATGCAGGCGGTCACTACGGAGCCGGGCACGTTTTTGGCCCGCTCCGCCAGAAAAACCGCCGACGGATTCGACACTTCCACCAGGCCGCTTTCCTTCATTTCAAACACGCCGATTTCATTGGTGGAGCCGAACCGGTTCTTGACGGCCCTAAGAATCCGGAACAGATGATTCTGGTCCCCCTCGATGTATAAAACCGTGTCCACCATGTGTTCCATGATCCGCGGCCCAGCAATGGCGCCGTCCTTTGTGACATGACCGATGAGAAAAGCCGGAATGCCGGTCTGCTTGGCCATGACCATCAGCTTCATGGTGGCTTCCCGGACCTGGCTGACGCTGCCGGGCGCGGATGCCGCGTCGTGGCTGAACATGGTCTGGATGGAATCGATAACCAGAGCATCCGGTTTAACGGAGGCGACCATCTCCAGGATGGCGTCAAGATCGATCTCCGCGACCGCCAGCATGCCGGACGTGAGCGCGGAAATCCGACGGCTCCTCAGTTTCAACTGCCGGAGGGACTCCTCGCCGGACACGTAGAGCACCTTGTGACCCCTTCCGGCCAGACCGTGCAGGACCTGGAGCAGCAGGGTGGATTTGCCGATGCCCGGATCACCGCCGATGAGCACCAGGCTGCCGCGGATAATGCCGCCTCCCAGAACCCGGTCGAATTCAGCGATGCCCGTAGAAATCCGCGTTTCATCCTCGATGTCCACCGAATCGATGGGAATCGCTTCAATCCGACAGCCGGTACCGCCGCCGGAAACCGCGCTAAAACGGCCGGCCGGCGCGGTTCTTTCTTCAACCAGCGAATCCCATTGGTTGCATTCCGGGCATTTTCCCAGCCACTTGGGGGCCTGATACCCGCAGTGGGTGCAGCAGAACAGGGTTTTCGGATTTTTTCCCATGCGCCTCCCGACCGTTTGCCGCCGGCCCGTGTTTCCGGTTTGACAACATCAGCGGAACCATGTCATGTTATGGCCAGCCCGACAAGGGGATGCTGCGGCCGTTTATCAATTTTTACCATTGCCGGAATTTTATGATTGATTATCACGTTCATACCTCCCTTTGCAACCACGCAAACGGAACCATGGAACAATACGTGCAATCGGCGATGAAAGCCGGCCTGATGGAAATCTGTTTTCTGGATCACCTGACCCTTCATGAACAGGGAAAACATCTATCCATGTCGCCGGCGGACGTACCGATGTATTTTCATGCGGCCCGGCATCTGGCCCATGTTTACCGGGACCGGATCACCGTCAAAGTCGGTCTTGAGGTGGATATGGACCCGGCCCACACACAGCAGATCATCGACACCATCGCCCCATTCTCCTTTGACGTGATCGGCGGGTCCATCCATTTCATCAACGACATCAACATCGTCAGCACCCGGGAGGCTGATGCCGGTCGGGAACGGATGCGCATCGCGGAATTGTGCGAAATCTACCTTGAAAAAATCGATGCCATGCTCGATACGGATATCATCGATTTTGTGTGCCACCTGGATGTGACCAAAAAATTCGGTCGCGGCACACCGGACGGCTTCGATCACAAATATGATGAAATCCTCTCTAAAATCCGATATAAGGATCTGGCGGTGGAACTCAACACCAGCGGGCTCAACCACGGGGCTTCCGAGTTTTACCCAAGTCCGCGTCTGCTGGCCATGTGCCGTGAAAAGGGCATCCCGGTCACCCTGGGATCCGATGCCCATTCACCGTCTTGCGTGGGCCGGCATTATGATAAAGCCATCGACATGCTCAGGGCGATCGGGTATAACAGTATTGCCTCCTTCACCCGGCGGCAGCGATGCGACATGCCTTTGACAAATTGAATAGAAGAAGAAATTGTTAATAAATGCGATGGCAACATCTTGGAATCATGCAGGAGATTAATTGTGAAATTTTCCCCCCGAACTTTTCCCGGCCCCGTCATCCTTATAATCGCGCTGCTGCTCTGCTGCCTTTCGATCCCGACATTTTGCGCGGCATCAGGCACAGATGACCTGAATTTCCAGAGCCTGCGAATCCGTCTGATTAATGATGAGACGTTTGATTTGGGCATGGAAAGGATCACGGAACTCTTTAATCACAAGGCCCTCGATTACGACATCCGGGCTGTGGCATCTTATTTTCAGCACAGTGAAAGCCGGTTGAATTACGACCAGTTCCTGGCCGCCGACCAGATCCGAAAGGCCAAAGCCTATATGAAGGAACACCAGACCCACCTGGCTGAAACCGAAAAGGCATACGGCGTAGACAAGGAGATCATTACCGCCATCATCCTGGTGGAAACCCGGTTTGGCACCTTTGTGGGGAAAAATGCCGTCTTCAATGTCCTTGCCACTATGGCGGCACTGGAAGATCCGGATATCCGCGAACTGTTCTGGAAAAAAATCCCGGAGGAACGCCGTATCAGCAAAAGCGACTACGAAACAAAGGCCCTGCAGAAAGCTCGATGGGCCTATAAAGAGCTCAAGGCCTTCCTCACCTACGTGGAAGGCGAAGGCCTTTATCCCTACGATCTTCCGGGATCCTATGCGGGTGCCATGGGTATCGCTCAGTTCATGCCCAGCAACATCCTGACATTGGCCGTTGACGGCAACCAGGACGGGCAGATCAACCTGTTCCAGCATGAAGACGCCATCTCCAGCATCGCCAATTATCTGAAACATCACGGGTGGAAACCGGGCATCGACCGGGAAGCCGCCTACAAGGTGGTCTTTCATTACAACCGCAGTAAATATTACGTAAACACCATCCTTTCCATCTATGACAAACTGAAGGGGTAGCATTTGAATTTAAAGATTATCCTCATCGCCATCGCCGTTTCCTTTCCGTTTTTTATGCTGACCATGTGGGCGCTGGTGGATGTCGCGGCCAAAAAATTCAAGACTCCAAGGGAAAAAACCATCTGGTGGATCATCTCGCTGATCCCGTTTATCGGATGGCTGATCTATTTAGCCGGCGGGTATGGCAGAGGTGTCAAACCCGGTCAGTCCTGAATAAAATTATAATTGACAAATGTGCGACGCATGAATAAGGTGTGCCATTATTTTTGCGGTCCCATCGTCTAGTGGCCTAGGACGCTGGCCTCTCACGCCGGAAACGCGGGTTCGATCCCCGCTGGGACCACCAGAAATATCAATGGGGTTGGAAATTCCCAAATTTGCCGCAATGGGGTTGAAGGCTCTGTTGACGGCTTTTTTTATTCGCTTTGGGTGGAGCGGTGGCTGGTTATGTTATTGACCGGTTTCTGGAAAAATCAAAGAAGCTGGGCTTTGATGTGGATAACCCGATATTTGTCGTAAACGATTAACAAACGCTCTCCGCCAATCCATCATCCCTTCTGAACCCGCACCGTCAGATGCACATTCACCCAGAGGCCGCCTATTTTATCAATCTCTTATATACCCAGGTATGGTAATACTCCGGTGAATATGAATCGTCTGGCACCAAATAGCGACAACTCAAATATAAAGGAAAAACCCTATGAAACAACTCGATATGACGCCATACCAGCCATACAGGAAATTAGGGAGATCCTGCGAGTTAAGAGAAATAAGGGATAAAAAGGTCGTCTGGCCTTTGATAGATTATACCGATCCCGCCAATCCGCATTTCAGGCTCAGGGTCATCACCCGGAAAGATGTTAACGCAGTTGCTGAACTTTGGCGAGCATCTTATCCCGATGTCTATGGTTCCATCCACGAATGGATACTTCATCCTGAAGAATATGAAAAAAAAGTCGCGTTTGCCGATCATTGGGAGGAACATTCCATTACCAGACCCCATGCCGTCATGGTCGGAGAAGACCTTCAGTCCGGAGAAATCGTAATGGCAAGCATGTACACAAAATGGGACCAAAATCTTCAGGTCGAGGCAAGTTTTATCGCCATTCATCCGGATTTCAGAAAAGGCAGGATCTCTTCCAGCATCTGGTCAAATCTGGCTTCATTCTACAAATGGCTTGAGGATTCCGGGGCTGAATATGTGACCGTCTTCTGCGAGACTTGGCATAATATCACCCAATATATCTGGTTTAAACGCTTGGGCTGGAAAATAGCGGGCATTTTCCCCGGCAATTTTACCCGATGGGCGGGTGGGAAAAGCGAATACCGGGGCTGCACGGTCCATTTTTACCGGTTTCTAAACGATGGCGACAGGTATTCCACCCAACCGGAAGAATGGGATCTGTTGCCGGAAATCAAGGATCTGTGGACTTATATGGAAAAGATCAATGCGCAATCCCGGGAGGAAGGATTGCAAGGCAAAGGAAAAGCAGATGGGCAAGACATGGGCTCCCTATGACGGAAACCGCATCAAGAAGGGGTTCTGTCTGACGATCAATTTAACGCCGCAGATGCAGTGAAATTGTAAATCTACATAACCAGGAGGTAATCTTATGAAAGTAATCGGAATTAATGCAAGTCCGAGAAAAAAAGGCAATACCCAGACCATAGTGGAGACGGTTCTGGCCGGGACGAAAAAAAACGGGGCCGAAACCCGCATGATCAACCTACAGGAGCTGAACATCAACGGGTGCCTGGGATGCGAGGGGTGTAAAAAACATCTGGGCCAATGCGTTCAAAAAGATGACTTGACTCCCCTGCTGAAGGATTTAACAGAGTATGATGCCATTGTACTGGGGACCCCGGTCTACTGGTTTCATGTGAGCGCCCAGTTGAAAATGCTGGTGGACCGCCTTTATTGCTTTATGCAGCATACGGACCCGGTAACCGGCGAAGCGGTCGTGAAATTTGAATTTCCAGCGGGAAAAAAGTTCATCCTGGTCCTTTCCCGTGGAGATGCGGAACCTGCGAAAATCCTGCCCCATTTCTATGACCACTTGAACGAATGGCTGTACATAATCCCGCTGTCATTAGGGGCGGCAAGCATTGAATTCCTCCATCAGTACGGCGCTGAAATTGACCGGAAAACAGCACAAAACGATGCGGATCTGATCAAAAAGGCGGATGCCCTGGGAGCGTCGCTTTCGATTCCTGCTTAAGCGTATACTGGTCAACCGAAATAAAAAGAAAGATTGTGAATTTAGCTCCGAAACTTTCAGGAAAGGAATGCATCGGGTATGAATCTTGTAATGACAAAAATTGATGCGGTTGATATTCAAGATGCCTGGTTTCAATGCATTGCCGCGATTTTAGATATCGGTTTCAAATATAAAATTCAGCACGGATCGTACGTGGGGCAGACACGGCTGGAATTTGATCACATCGTCGTTCATATCAAACGGCCCTATTCCGCCCCCTATGACACCATGCTGCCGCAAATACCGCCCCATCTGAACATACCGAATCCAGTGACCGAGGGATACGTGGAACAGTATCTACCGTATTTGATGACCGATTATATTGAACCCACGGAACAATATACATACGGGTCCAGAATATTCCCGCAGATTCCCCACTGGATCGATGTGCTGAAAAAAACACCCTGTACGAACCAGGCGGTGTTGCAGGTGGCCCGCCACGATGATTATCAACTGGAAGATCCGCCGTGTTTGCGGCATATCGATATGCGGATAAAGGATGATACCCTGATTTTTTATCCGTATTTCCGGTCGTGGGATCTGTGGGGCGGATTCCCCGCCAATCTTGCGGGTATCGCAGTGCTGCAGAAAACCATGGCAGATGAAATCGGCGTGGCATCCGGTCCCATTGTGGCCAGCAGCAAAGGCCTGCATATTTACGGGTATGTGGAGGAACTGGCCAAACTCAGAACCGGAAAAACAGGCGTTTCCTAAACCGTTACGCATCAAACAATCAGGATCGGGCGATCGGTCGGCACCGCCGTTGCCTGCGCTGACCGGCTCGCCCTTGAAAAACCGGAACACCAGACCCTGTTTTACTATTTACTGCCTTTGAAAAACCGTATCTGGCGCATCCTCAGTGGCAGGTTCCGGGTGAGCCGCAACCCCCGCAGTCATCCGAAGCACCGAATGCGCCGTCGTGACCGGCGCATCCACACGCGCAGCCGGCCTGCGTGGATTGATCCGAAATCCCCATAACCTCCAGATCAAAAATCAATGTTTCTCCGGCCAGCGGATGGTTCAAATCCACAACGACTTTTTGATCATCAATGGATTTCACCTGCACGGGCACGCGCTGCCCCTGGGATGTCTGAAGCGCTACCATGTCACCTGGCACAAAATCCATTTCATGGGGCATCTGCAAACGATCAAAAGTGCGTTCCAGGGATTCATCCCGTTCACCATAAGCCTGATCAGGAGAGAGCGTGATCTTCTTTTTCTCGGTGGCCGCCATTCCGATCAACGCATCTTCAAACCCTTTTATAACCTGACCTTCGCCGACTTTCACTTCAAGAGGCTGCCCGTTCCGGCTGGTATCAAACATCTTGCCATCCTGAAAGGTTCCCTCGTAATGCACCTGCACGTAATGACCATCTTTTACCTTTTCCATAATTTCTCCTTTCAAAATTGATAATTATGGGCAAGGTAATCGCAATTGCCGATAAGTCAAGACGTTTTGGCAATATTAAAAGATGGGCCCCGGAAAAAGCAGCGTCAGTCCTTGTATGCTTTCCTGTCAAACTCCGTCGGGGCCGAGGCCATTCTCTATGGGGAGTATCTTTTTGTAAAACCATATCGAAAGAAATCCCGCCACGTACATGAGCAGCCCAAATATGGCCGACGTGACAAACATGGAACTGTAAAAATCGCCCATGTAGTCCTGAATGAGAAGAGCGATCGCCATGGCCAGCGACGCGTTCCGAAGCCCTGTTTCAAGTGACAGTGCCCGTACCTGATAATTGCTGATCTTTAATAGTTTTGGAAAAACAATCCCGGCTATCATCCCCAGCATGGTCAGGACGAACACCGTGCTGTAGAACTTGACGCCGTAACGCTCTGTTTCAGAAAAGACCTCGATATTGCTCAGGACCCCGGCGATAATCAGGAAGAGGAGCGCGATAATTCCAAGAGCCGCAAAAACCGGCGTCGCTTTTTTAGCAAATCTGGGCGCCTTGGCCTGGACCGTCATACCGACGGCAAGCGGGATGATGACCAGTATGATGATGGTCATCACGATGAGCTTTACGGGGATGGTCACTTCCGGAACATTGGCGCAAAAGAGCGCCAGCAGGATGGGAGTGAAAAAAATAGAAAGCACGGTTGAAAAGGATGTCAAAGAAATCGAAAGGGCAAGGTCGCCTTTGGCGTAAAAGGTCATCAGATTGGAGGTAACCCCGCCGGGGCTCACGGTGATGAGCACAATCCCGACGAAAATGAACGGAAAGGCGTCATAAAAACCAAGAGCCCTTCCCAGGGCGACGGCCACGAGGGGCATTATGGCCCATTGCAGAAATGCGCCGGTTATCATTCCCTTTGGTTTCTGGAATACCCGCTTGAAATCTTCCATTGTCAGGGTGAGCCCCATGCCGACCATTACAAAGAAGAGCATCAGAACAATCGAAATTTTAAAGACCCTATCCATGGGGGTTCGCAAGAGTGGCTCCACCAGGTAAACAAAGCTGTAGGTCCGGCCTTCAACCTCACCGTCTATCCTGAGCAGATTGAAGATGAACTTATCTCCCAGCTTTTTTTCGAGCCCGGTATAATTCGCCCTGGTATGATCCGGGGCCTCTGCCGGAGGCGGGGCAAGCAGATGCAGTTCGCCGCTGATGTCACGGACCATATATATCTGGGCGTCTTCTCTCTCCGCGCCTTCGATCTTGAGGAGCCGCAGGTTTCCCTTGAACTGGATCTGCCGAGCCCCGGTCCAGTCGAGTTTTTTGGCTTCAGCGTTGATTTTGGCAAAGAGATGGGGGTCTCCCTTGCCTTGGGAGATGAGCATGAACTCCCGGTAAATTGCCTCGCCCGCCAGGGCCGTGGATGCAAAACCGAGCAGAAGAACCGCCGCCAACAATGCGATCACTGTTTTTCCTGTGCGAAACATCGTACCCAGATCCTGTACCATGATCCCCCCTCCTTAATAAAACCGGATTAATAACCAGATTAAATTATATAAAACTATTACGATATTGCTTTCATGTCAATGTTTTTGCTGAAACGACCATAGGCATTTGGCATCCTTTGCGCGTAAACCCGTTTGGATCTGCCGGGCCTGGAAAAATGAACCGCTGTTAACGCTCATGAGCATCTGCCGGTCTAGGCGATCCAGCCATCCGCCTGTATTTATCGAACAACGAAAAAACCCATGGCCTAAAAGCGACCAGCAGGCCGGTGTTTTTGCTTCTTTCCTGGGGAAGCGCCTTATCGATCTCGGTAACTTCATAATATTCTTTCAAAAGACGATCGATTTTTTTCAGCATGACCGACCGGGAGCCATCCGAGAGTTTTCCGGTTTCAAAGCTGAGCCGTTCATCCACCTGGTCAAATGTTGCTCCCATAAATTCCTGCCGGATCCGGTTTTCATAGATTTTGGCGATGGGACCGTCCTTGCGCCAGGTAACATTCTTCCCCGTCAGCAACCTGACCCGGTTGTCGGAATACAGCTCGATGAGCTTCAATCTGTCGAGTTCCAAAAGAAACTGCAACGATTCTTCTTCGGAAATATCGTAGTCCCGTACAATGCTGGCCGGCTCCCGTCCGTTTATGAGCAGGTAGGAATAGACGAGCAGCTTCTGGTTTTCCGACAGAACGATTTCCTGCTCGAGCGTCAGTAAACTTGGATCGCCTTCCGAATTTGCGCTGAGCTTGGCCAGATCATAAAAGTTCAAATCGAGCAGATTGCAGATCTCCTCGAGCCGTTTCAAAGAAAACGTCTGTTCCGAAAAAAGCCGCTTGACGCTTGCTTCACTCAGGTCCAGTTCCCGGGCTACCTGCCGGTAGGTCATGCCTTTGGCTTTCAGAAATTTTTTCAGGGTACTCACCAGCTGCGTTGCCTGACTCATGTTTCTTCCTCCTGTCTCTCATCTGTTTTCGCCCCACGCGGACACATAAATTTCTCGCGCTCGTGCTTATGTGCGTAATCGTCGCCCTCAGCGGCTGATAATACATATGGTATTGATTTGCAATACTTAAAAAAATGGTATTGTATATTGCGGCAATTATTTTATGTTTCCCGGCACGACCATGAAAAATCCAGCAACGCATGAAAACCAAGAAAGAAGGAAGAGATGATGAACGACAAAACCGCTGCCGTTTTTCCCGGACAGGGAACCCAGAGGCCAGGAATGGGAAAAGATTTTCATGACAATATCGCCGCCAGCCGGGGAACGTTTAATGAAGCATCCGAAGCCCTGGGTTGGGACGTGGCGGCCCTGTGCTTCGGAAATGATGACAAAATCCATCTGACCGAGTACGCCCAGCCGTGCATCCTGACCACGGAAATCGCCATGCTGAGGGGACTTCGATCCGAATACGGCTTTTCACCGGAATACTTCGGCGGCCACAGCCTGGGCGAGTATTCGGCAATGGTGGCCGCAGACGCCATGCCGTTTGCCGAAGCACTCCGGACGGTACATGTTCGCGGACGGCTCATGCAACAGGCGGCTCCTTCGGGAATCGGCGCCATGGCGGCGTTGATCGCCGAAAACATCGATGTGGAACTGATCCGCAGTGCCCTGGAAGGACTTCCCATCGATGTGGCCAATATCAATTCCGCAGACCAGGTCGTGATCAGCGGCCGCGCCGATATGATCGCCATGGCCGAAGAGCGTCTGAAATCGGCTATCGGCGGCGGCAAGGAACTGCGATTTGTTCCCTTGAATGTCAGCGCACCGTTTCACAGCCGCTTCATGGTGACCATAAGGGATGCCTTCCGGGATGTCTTGAACTCCATGTCCGCCAAGCTGAACCCGGCGAATGCCGAACGGGTGACGTCCAATGTGACCGGCCGGTTTCATAAGGGCGGCACGGAAAACATCATCGACACGCTCGTCTCCCAGATCAGCCATTCGGTGAACTGGCGGGGCAACATGCAGGCGCTGGCAGAAAAGGCCGGGACGATCTATGAAATCGGACCGAACCGGCCTTTAAAGAATTTTTTCAAGAACATCGGTGTCACCTGCCGGTCCATCACCACGCTTGCCGCCGCCAGGCGGGAATTCGCATAGCCCGCTTTTTCGATGATCGGACTGTCGATTTCAAGAGATACGGAATAGAGGTTACACATTGATAAAATTCAATAAAAATCTCTGGGCTGTTATTATCGGCGGGTCGAGCGGCTTCGGGCTGGCCACCGCAAAGAAACTCGCCTCACACGGCATGAATCTGTGTATCGCGCACCGAGACCGGCGGGGGGCCATGTCCCGTATCGAGCCCGAATTCCGGGCACTCAGAGATTCCGGGGTAAAAGTTGAGACGTTCAACCTGGACGCGCTGTCATCCGAAGGACGATGCCGCGTGCTTGATGCGCTCGAGATCGAACTCGGCGAAACCGGAAAGATCCGGCTGCTCCTCCATGCGGTGGCTTTCGGGAACCTCAAGCTCCTCGCACCATATTTTCCATCCGGCGCACAAAAGGCAAGCCGGGCCAAATTCGCAGCCGGAGTGAAGGCCGCCCCGGAGACCTTTGACCGGGCGGTTCGCGAGACGTTTGAAAACGGTGCGGACTGCCTCTGCACACTGCTTGACCCGCCTGACTACGCCCATGATCGGTTCCTTGATGCCGAAGATTTTGCCCGAACCCTGCATGCCATGGGGTCAAATATCGTGGAATGGATACAGGATATCTTCCGGCGCGGACTGTTTGCGTCCGACGCGCGCGTCTTGGGCCTTACCAGTGAAGGGAACAGCGTGGCCTGGCGCGGGTACGCGGCGGTTTCCGCCGCCAAGGCGGTCCTCGAATCGGTTTGCCGGGCCATGGCGGTCGAGTTTGCACCGTTCGGCATCCGTTCAAACATCATCCAGGCCGGGGTTTCCGACACCGCCGCCCTCCGGGCCATCCCGGGCCACGACCGGATCATGGCCCGGGCAAGATTGCGCAATCCCCTCGGGCGCCTGACCACCCCGGAGGATGTGGCCAACGTAATTTTTCTCCTGTGCCTGGAAGAAGCCGCCTGGATCAACGGGGCACTCATATGCGCCGACGGCGGGGAACGGCTTGCATGAAATACACCGAATTTTTGAAACAGAATCATTTCACTTTTGAAAATCTACTCGCGTTTTCCTACGGACGTCTGATCGAAGATCCGCCCGAGGGTTTTGACGCACGGCTTCCGGCCCCGCCTTTTCTGATGATGGATCGGATCATCACCATCGAAAAAAACGGGAATCGGGGCCGCATAACAGCCGAACAGGATATCCGTCTCGATGCCTGGTATTTCCAGTGCCATTTTCCGGGAGACCCGGTGCAGCCCGGCTGCCTTTGCGTGGATGCCATCTGGCAGCTCGTGGGATTTTATGCCGTCTGGTGCGGGGCTCTCGGCGCCGGAAGGGCGCTCGGTTGCGAGGAAGTGGTGTTTTCCGGCCAAATCCGGCCCCATAACAAGATCGCCCGTTTCGAGATCGATATTGTCCGGTTCCGGGCACTCAAACAGGCAGGCTCCAGCATCGCCATCGCCGATGGAACTGTATGGATCGACGGTGAAAACATCGCATCGGTCAAAAAGGCCCGGGCCGGCATTTTCAAAGAAATCACCTACAGGAATTATCCGAACCGTTCGCCCAACTGCATGGGCGGCATCAGCCGGGAATAAAGGAATAATAAGGAATAAAACGGATATGGAAAAGAATGCTTGCGACAAGCCGGTGGCCATTGTCACCGGGGGCGGAACGGGAATCGGCGCGGCCTGTTGCACCGCATTATCGGAAAACGGTTTTCGTGTCGGCATCCATTATCATAAAAGCCGGCAACCGGCCGAGGCGGTGCTTTCCCGCATAAACGGCAACGGCTTCCTGCTGCAAGGGGACCTGGCCGATCCAAAACAGGTGGAGGCCATGATCCAGCGGATCAAAGATGAAGCCGGCCGGGTCGATGCGCTGGTCAATAATGCCGGAATCTGCATTGATGAAGCGATCCATGCAATGAAGATCGAACAGTTCGACGCGCAGCGGGCCATGCTTCGAGGCGTCTGGTATCTGACCAAACGGATCCTTCGTGTTTTCATGCTGCGCCGTTCGGAAGGTCGGATCATTAATATTTCGAGCGTGGTCGGCCATACCGGCAATGCCGGTCAGATCCCGTACACCATGGAAAAAGCGGCTCTGGATGCCATGACCAAATCGCTGGCCAGAGAACTGGCGGGCCGGAACATCCTCGTCAACTCCGTGGCGCCTGGATTTATCGATACAAATATGACGCGCGTCCTCCCCGAAGAGACCCGGCGGCAGATCTTGGGCAATGTCTTGCTGGGCCGCATGGGCCGTCCCGATGAGGTTGCCGAGGTGGTGGCCTTTCTCGCGGTCAGGGGCGGCTACATCACCGGGACCGTCGTGCACGTAAACGGGGGGATGTACGGTGGCTGATGCGGCTGATGCAAAAATCATCCAGCAGGTGCTTTCGCTGGTTCCCCAGCAGCGGCCGTTCAGGTTCATTGACGATATCATGGAAGTCGATGAGCAGCAAATTACGGCCGTCTACCGATTCCAGAAAGATGAATTTTTTTATGCGGGCCATTTCCCGGGGCATCCGATTACCCCGGGAGTGATCCTTATCGAAACCATGGCCCAGACCGGCGTAGTCGCCATGGGGATCTACCTGCTTCTGAAACAAGGCATGCCCGCCGCAGAATTAACACGGATGACCACCCTTTTCGCCTTTGCCGATGAAATCGAGTTCACGGGCAGGGTGGCGCCGGGCGAGAAAGTCATCATTTGTGGCGAAAAACAGTATCTGCGCAAGGGTACCCTGAAAACCCGTGTCCGCATTGTCCGGGAAAACGGCGCCCCTGTATGCGCCGGGGTCCTGACCGGAGTCGGTGGAAAAATAAAAACAGAGGCGCAGGACGGGTAGAATGAAAAAAAAACGCGTGGTCGTCACGGGAATGGGCGTTGTAAGCCCCAATGCCATCGGTCTGGAAGATTTTGAAACGGCCCTTCGGCAGGGGAAATCCGGCATCCGCTTCATTCCAATGCTGGAAGAGATGAAATTTGCATGCCGGATCGGCGGGGTACCGGAAAATTTTGAATCAACCTCCGGAAAATTTTTCGACGGCTCCGAGTTGGAATACTTCACCGGAAACCTGGGGTATGCGTCCATGTCCGCCTTGGAAGCATGGCGCGATGCGGGACTTAACCTTCCGGAGGACACGAGCGATACGGACTGGGATTCTGGCACGATTTTCGGCTGCGGCATCTGCGACATGGAAACCATCGCCGGCAAGGTCGTACCGATGATCAATTCGGGAAATGTCCGCCGGCTGGGCACCAGGGTAATCGAAAGGGTCATGGGCAGCGGCGTCAGTGCGATTGTCTCCGGTCTTCTGGGCCTGGGAAACCAGGTGACCTCGAATTCCTCCGCATGCAGCACCGGCACCGAAGCGATTGTTGATGCCGCATGGCGGATCCGAACGGGGCTCGCCCGACGGATGGTAGCCGGAGGATCGGAAGGCGCTTCGCCTTACACCTGGGGTGGCTTTGACGCGATGCGGGTTTTGTCCCGCAAATTCAATGATCGGCCGGAAAAAGGCTCCCGACCCATGAGCGCGTCGGCAGGTGGATTCGTTCCGGGCGCCGGGGCGGGCGCCCTGGTGCTCGAGGACATGGAAACCGCCCTGGCTCGGGGGGCGCGGATTTACGCGGAGGTTGCCGGCGCCATGGTCAACTGCGGCGGCCAGCGAGCCGGCGGATCAATGACGGCGCCCAACCCGGAAGGCATTATCCGCTGCATTCGCGGAGCCGTGGCCGATGCCGGGATCGATGCCGGAAAAATTGATGCGATCAGCGGGCATTTGACCGCGACATTCGCCGATCCCAACGAGGTCAAGAGCTGGTCCCGGGCTCTGAAAAGAGGGCCAGACGATTTTCCCTTCATAACCGCCACCAAATCGATGATCGGCCACTGCCTGGGGGCGGCCGGCGCCATCGAAACGGTAGCCGCGATTCTCCAACTCCATTACGGTTTTATTCATCCCTCGCTAAACTGCGAAGATGTGCACCCGGAAATTAAATCCTTTGCCGACCGGATCACCATGACCTGCGTAGAATATCCGGCGCTTGAAACCATTGCCAAGGCCAGTTTCGGCTTCGGCGACGTCAACAGTTGTCTGATCCTTAAAAAATGGAAACCCTGATGGCTTCCAACCAATTCCCCGAAAGTTCGTTTCCGCAAAAACACCGCGAAGTGGGGTAAAGAGCTTTTTACGCAGCCGTCAAACCTTAAAAAAAGGAACAAATCATGAACAGAACCGAAATCTTCGAAAACTTTATCGAACTCATCCGTGAATACGTCAAGGAACCGGCGCTGCTGGAAAACGCCGACATGGAAGCCCGCATCATTCAGGATCTCAAAATCAATTCCGCCCGTCTCGTCGACATCATCATCAAGGCGGAAGACGCTTTCGATATCGAAATCGACGATGACGATGCCGATGCAATCAAAACCATCGGCGATGCGGTGAACGTGGTGGAGAAAAAGCTGCGTGTCGTCCATTAGCATCGGCTTGAAAGAAAAAGCGTATTTTTATTTCCAGTATATCATCGGGCGGCTGATGATCTTCATCACCGCCCCGCTGGTGGTCATGATCATCAAGGCGGCGCGGTACCGGGTCCGAAACATTGATGCCGTCCGGCGGCGCGTCCGGGACCTGACGGCGGCGCACCGTGGTCCGTGGCTGATCTGCGCCAATCACCTCACCTTGATCGACTCGGTTATACTGGCATATGCGATGCTCCCCGCCTGGCAATACATATTCCATTACAATCTGCTGCCCTGGAACGTGCCGGAGCGGATGAATTTCAACCGGAACCTGTTT
Organism: uncultured Desulfobacteraceae bacterium; assembly: GCA_964481615.1. Classification (GTDB taxonomy): domain Bacteria; phylum Desulfobacterota; class Desulfobacteria; order Desulfobacterales; family Desulfosalsimonadaceae; genus SURF-33. Next base: position 18,075 of record CAYZXZ010000032.1, read on the forward strand.
GTCGGACTCGCCTGTTTTCTGACCAAGTGTATCCCGGTGATCCGCGGAGGGAGCCGGGATGCGGTCAGATCCACTCTCGGCAAATGCGCATATTTGCTGGGCAAAGGGGAAAACCTGATGATTTTTCCGGAAGGCGCCCGCTCACGCAGCGGGAGGGTGAACACCGGGGAATTTTCCTATGGCGCGGGACGGCTGTTTTGTAACGTTCCGGGTTGCCGGGTGATGTGCTTGTATATGCGCGGAGACGGCCAGGAAACCTACAGCAATTTCCCGCGTTACGGCGAAACGTTTACCGTGGCGGTGGAAGAATGCCGTCTTGAGACTGAATCAAAGGGTTTGCGGGCGCATCGGGACTGCTCGGCACAGATCGTGAATTTTCTGTCGGAAATGGAACGCTGGTATTTTGCATCTCGGCAATGACATCGTTGACTTAAAAACCGTGCATGCCCGGGGAAAGGCCGGTGATGTGCGATTCATAACAAGGGTGTTCTCTTCCGCGGAGCAAGAGGCAATCCGGCGGTCGGCGCATCCGGACGCATTGCTGTGGACCTTCTGGGCGGCAAAGGAAGCCGCCTACAAGGCGGTCAGAAAAGCGGCTCCGGGCGTATCGTCCGCCCCGCGACGCTACCGGGTAACAATCGATTTGCAAAAATGGCCGGATGCCGCATCCGGTATTGTAAAAACCCCCGGGGGGACGGCGTTGATCCGGATCTTTTACCGGCAGGACTGGGTCCACTGCATTGCATCGGCCGGCGCCTCCCCGGACTTTTCCGATATCATTTCCGGTCTGAAACAAATCGCCCCAGGCAAGGGCCCTGTTTCGGTTCAGGAGTCGGCAGCAGCACGAAAAGTTGCCGGTGCCCGGATTGCGTCATTTCTGGGCGTCAATCCCGACGACATCCGTATCCTGCGCGAAACCGACTCCCGGGGCCAGTGCCCGCCCGTGGTGCATATAAAAAACAAGCGAGCGCCCATCGATATCAGTCTGAGCCATGACGGCCGGTTCGCGGCCTATGCCTTTTGGGTCGCGCCTCAAAGCGAATAATCCGATTTTTTGCGAAGCCGTCAATTAAGGAAACAGCAATCATGACAACTACTCGATCCCCGCGCGTCGTCATCAGCGGCTCCGGGATATGGATACCTTCGGAAATCATTACAAACGAGGAACTGGTGGCAAGTTACAACGCCTATGCGGCGAAATTCAATGCGGATCATGCCGCGACTATCGCCTCCGGGCAGATCGAGGAAATGCCGATGTCTTCTGCCCGTTTCATCGAAAAGGCCTCCGGTATCAAGGCGCGGTATGTGTATACAAGGGACGGGATTCTCGATATCGACCGGATGCGCCCGAAAATTGCCGAACGAGGCGAGGACGAAATCAGCCACCAGGCCGAAATCGCGATCCATGCGGCCCGGCAGGCAATGGCGGCGGCAGGGAAAACGCCGGCCGATATCGATGCGGTAATTGTTTCGTGTGCCTATACCCAGCGGGCATATCCCGCGATTGCCATCGAGGTGCAGAATGCGCTGGGGATCAACGGGTTCGGTTTTGACATGCTGATGGCCTGTTCGGCTGCCACCTTCGGCCTTCACCGGGCCTGCGACAGCCTCGCGGCGGGATCTGCCGCCTGTATTCTGGCCATCAACCCGGAACTGGTCACGCCACAGGTCAATTATTGCGACCGGGATTCACATTTTATTTTCGGGGACGTGAGTACCGCCGTCATCATGGAGCGCACCGAAACGGCCGAGGCCGCTCACACCTTCGAAATCCTGGGAACAAAGGCGCAGACCCGTTTTTCAAGCAACATTCGCTCCAATTTCGGGCATCTGTCACGGGCCACGGATGCAGCCCCCTATGGATGGGACAAGCTGTTTCACCAGGCCGGACGCAAGGTGTTCGCGGAAGTCAGCCCTATCGCCGCCGCTCATATCGAGGATCACCTGACAAGCCTCGGTATCCGGCCGGATGAGGTCAAACGATTCTGGCTCCACCAGGCGAACCTGAATATGAATAAAATGGTGATAAGAGAACTGCTGGGCAAAGACCTCGATGCGGAGTCGGCTCCCGTGATTCTCGATACCTATGCGAATACGGCTTCGGCAGGTTCCATCATCGCCTTCCACCATTACAGCGCTGACCTAAAAAGCGGCGATATCGGCGTGATCTGTTCTTTCGGGGCCGGCTATTCCGTGGGAAGCCTGGTAGTGCAAAAAGAATAAAGAGGGATTGCGCCAATTTACCGCAACGGCAGGTAGATGGTGAAGATGGTTCCCTTGCCGGGGCGGCTTTCGCATTCAATGTCGCCGCGGTGGGCTTCCACGATGGTTTTGATGATGGGCATAACCCTACAACGCGACTTGATGATTTTTGACCGCCATGCCCCTCAACCGCTTTTTACGATGGGACAAGTACGCCCGATGATTGCGATGCTGTATCCATAAAACCT
>CAYZXZ010000033.1:0-20512 GCA_964481615.1 uncultured Desulfobacteraceae bacterium
ATTTATTACAAGTATACTGCGAACGTTGCCCAAAGGCAACCGGCTTCTTTTACCGCTTTTTCCACCCCTGATCCGGGAAGGCGATGCTTTCCCGTTGATAATTCCTGCTGTTGTGTTACGGAAGGAAGGGAGCGCGAAGGCGAACAGCAACCCCTGGTATGCGGATATTGACGGCATGAATCCATTTCGAACAGTCATATCGACGATCATTCTTCTGTCCCTGACGCTGTTTCAGCTATCGGGCGCGGAACCGGTTGCGGCGGAGACGGATCGCTTTCGGGGGCCGCTGCGCTCCCGAAACCAGTTTCCCCCCTTGTTGATGTACCTGAATCCGGTTCCGGCATCGCCCGCGACCCTGCCGGAACGGGTGTTTCTTGTGTCGCCCGCCGTCGATTACAGCAGCGTGTATGTGGATCAGGGCAGCGGTAACTGGGACGTTCTGATCGATATGGAGCTGATGGTGGTGGATCTGACCATGGCCTATGGGGTCACCCGAAATCTGACGCTCTCGTTTTAGCCGGTATTCGTCCAGATGAGCGACGGTTTTCTGGATAATTTTCTGGCGTAATATCATGACATGCTGGGGGTCTCCAACGGGGGGCGGGAAAACCGGCCGCAGGACGCGTTTGCCTACCGGATCGATTACCAGGGGAAAAACTGGGTGACCGGCAAAAAGGACGGGCTGCATCCGGCCGACAGCCTGATCTCGGCCACCTATGCGCTGTTGCTCGGCACATCGTTCTGGCCCATGGATCTCTCCTTCGCCTATATCCTTTTTCATCCTGGTCGAATGGGGATATGGACGCTTATAAAAATTGTTTCCATCCCGAAGCAACCATTGTTGTTCTTGATCGGGCAAATGCCCCCCATGCGTTTCCCTCGCGGGACGTCTTCATCCGAACCCCGGCAGAAGCGCATCAAAAGTCCCTTGTTAAGATGCGGGAAATGCCGCTGGACAAACTGATCACGATTGCCGGCAAGGTGAGCCAGGCAACGGTGAAATGGAAATTGTTCAAAGGCCGTCAAACCGTCACAGGGGTTGACCTGTTCACGTTGGTTTTAACCTCGGAAGGGTGGAAAGTCCTGCATCTCACCGTCCGAAATGACTGAGGGACAAGGTCGGCGAAACCGGAAACATGGCTGCCGTGCAAACATGCTCCACGTCTTCCTTACACCAGACCTCCTTTGCCAAAGGGGGTCCGGGGGGATTTTTGTATAGTCGGAGGAATCCCTTTGCCTATATCAGCTCACGATAGGCGTCGGGATGGGGATGGGAGATGACGACGGCGTTGACCAGAAGGCCGTGGGCGGAGATCACCTGCCTGGCCGCCTGCACGGCCGCACGGACCGCCGCGACATCGCCGGTCATCGTGCAGAAAGCCTTGCCGCCAAGCGCCATCGCCAGGCGGATCTCCAGCAGCCTTACATTTGCTGCTTTCGCTGCGGCGTCGGCGCCTTCGATCAGCGCAGCGACGCTGAAGGATTCCACAATCCCCAGTGCATTACCCGGTTCAGGCTCTTGTGCGCGGCCCAGGGCGGTGAAAACGTCGGCATGAACGTTCGGAATGATGAACTGATCGATAAGATAGCCTTCGGCCGCGCCGATGCCCGCTGAAATGGCGTTTTTCACGGCGCCGACCCCGCCGCCGATCAAAACCATGTATTTGCCGGAGCAGATGCTGCGCGACAATATAAGCTGGACATTGCCCGCCTTCAGCATTACGTCGGCGACGGAAAAACCGGCGGCGATGCTGGAAAGTTCGATCAAACCGATGGATTTTTCATTCATGCCTGCCTCGCCAAAACAATGAGGTTGTCGGTCACATCGGTAACGGTGCCGGCGATCGGTGCATGGATAATTGCACCGAGGTCCTTGTCGGATACCTCGCCAAGCTGTTGTCCCGCTCTGACCTCGTCGCCCTTTCTCACGAGCGGCCGGTTCGGTACGCCGGCCGCCTGTTTCAACGGCAGGATGAGTTGCCGCGGTTCGACGGCAATATCCCGCCATGGTGCAGGTGCGTCATATTTTATGATATCCAGTTTCTGCATGAGCATCTTGACCGGCACCCGCCGGCCGTCATGCATCGGATGCGGTTTGGTGCGGGCTGTGCCGGTCCACTTGATGTTTGCAAAGAGCATTTCCGCCTTTGATGCATCGCAGGCTTCCTTCGGGAAAAGCGACTCGGGGCAGGCATAGAGCGTGCAAAGCCCGCAGGCGCAGCAATTTACCGCCATCCGGTTCCAGTATCTTTTATCGGTAGCGGTGAAGGCCAGGCTGCGCATAACCTGGTGCGGTTCGACGGCGTAGCCGAGCAGGTAACGGGGGCATAACTCGGTGCAATAGCGGCATTGGTCGCAGGCCGACTTTCCGATGCGGGCTTTGATTTCCTCGGGCTTGAGCTTTCGCCCGATGAGGTAGTGGCTTCGCGGCAGGATCACGGCGCCGGTGGAGGTTTTGATGATCGGCGTGTCGAGATTGTCGGTCGTCAGGCCCATCATCAATCCGCCGACACACAGCACCGGGTCGTCGGTATTCGAACCGCCGGCCGCTTCAATCGCTTCGCGAAACGTCGTGCCGATCGGTACCGTGATCGTGACGGGGTTTTTCATCGCGCCAGCCAGGGTGATCGTCTTCCGGATAACAGGCAGACCGTCGGCCGCGGCAGCGATGTTGGCCAGTGTCTCGACATTGTTGACGACGATGCCGACCTGAAGCGGGATGCCCTGCGGCGGAATCAGCCGACCGGTCAGGGCATTGACCAGTTCGTATTCGTCGCCGGCCGGGTAGTAGTCGCCGAGGAGCCGGACGTGGACGGACGTCCCTTTACAGGCGGCCTGGATGGCTTCGACGGCGCTTTTCTTTTTGGCCTTGATGCCGATAATGCCCTCCCCGGCGCCGACGGCCTGCATGACCAACTGCACGCCTGCGACCACATCCGCCGCTCGATGCTCCATCACGGCGGCATCCTTGTGCAGCAGAGGTTCACACTCGGCGCCGTTGGCGATGACCGTATCGGCTTTGCCCGCCAGCTTGATGTGGGCGGGAAAGCCGCCGCCCCCCGCCCCGACCACACCGGCTTTTTTTACCTGTTCGGCTAAACTCATAGGGTCGAATGCCGCCGTGACTCAAGCCTCAGTACTGGTAATGTCATGAAAATTCAAGAAGATCTCACTAAATAATGCGGAAGGCGTCAACCAGCGTGCAGCGCCGAATCCGGGTGAAGGTCCGGGTCGAGGTCAATCCTTCTCCCGTCGGCCCGGCAATGGTGAAAGAGGTATGACCCTCGCCTCCGAGACCGATGCCCGCATAGGACGGCCCGTTTTTGACAAAAATGGTCGTTTGGACCGCCCGAGCAAAGGCCGTCATATATTCGACATGATTCGAGTGCATGATGGCCGTATGGCGATTACCCTGTTCCACCTGTACGCCGAACTCGATCCCTTCCTTGACGTCTCTGACGCGCACGATCGGCATAACGGGCATCATTTGTTCCAGCCAAACCAGTGGATGATCGCGATCGGCCTCAAAAATGGCCAGCCGGCACTCCTCCCCGACGGTAATCCCGATTTCCTTCAAGATGATCTGAACATCTTTGCCGATGAAGGTCCCGTTGATTTTACGCTCCGGCGTAACGACCAGCCTGGTGATCTGTTCGGCCTGTTCCGGCGTCAGCAAAAAGGCCTTTCCCGTTTCTAGCATGAAACTGATCAGGGCGTCGGCGACGGCGTTCACCACGATCACCTCTTTCTCGCAGGTGCAGAAGATGTTGTTGTTGATGCTCGCACCGTTGACGATGGAAGTGGCGGCCCGGCGGATATTGGCCGTATCATCCACCAGGGCCGGAGGATTGCCGGCGCCGGCGCCGATGGCTTTTTTGCCCGAGCGAAGGACGACATTGACGACGGGCCGCCCGCCCGTAGCCACCAACATATTGATCTTGGGATGTTCTATGAGTTGTCCCGCCGTGGTGAGATCGGGCTTCGAAACGGACGCAATCAACCCCGGAGGTCCTCCTGCCCGCACAATGGCCTCGTGAAGGATGCGGATGGTCTGGGTGCTGGTTTCCTTTGCCGTGGGGTGCGGGTTGAAAACCACGGCATTGCCTGCCGCCACCATGCTGATAGAGTTGTTGATCACGGTCCCGGTTGGATTGGTGATCGGAGTCAATGCACCAATGACGCCGCGAGGCGCATATTCGACAAGGGTCAGACCGTCATCTCCGCTGTAGGCGCGAGGGACGATGTCTTCGGTGCCCGGCGTCTTGTTGGCGCAGAGGATATTTTCCCGGATCTTATCCTCATAGCGGCCCAGGCCCGACTCTTTTACCGCCATGGCGGATATCGTCTCGTTGTGATCCAGGGCCGCCTGGCGGATGGCGGCGATGATCTTGTCCCGATGGCTCAAAGGCATCTCTAGGAGTCTTTTTTGTGCAATTACGGCATTTTCCACCGCTTGATCCACCGTTTCGTAAATGCCGGTGAGACCTTCGGTCCTGAAGCTCTTATCCTCCATCATCTCCGCCAACACTTTGTTAACCACCGTCGAGATGAGTTCCTGGTTGGTATCCAATGTCCTTCCTCCTTTCACGCGATGTTGGAACCACCGGCCTGTCCGGTTTTTCTCTGCAAGCGCTGTCCTTTTCCGTCGGCCTGATCGATGCCTCCCTTTTGTGCGCGCTGCCGGTTCAAATCGCTCAGGCGTCGGCAGAAGCGATCATGAAAGCCCCGGAGAGGATGGTAACGATCTCCCGGGTAAACGGTCTGCCTTCCTTGAGAAAGGCCCTCTCCAACCCTCTTTCCCAAAGCGACAGAACGTTCGTTCCCCTGAATTTGGCCGGCAGAAGAGGCTTAAGGGATTCCGCCAGATTTTCCATCTCGTTGAGGACATCCAGAGCGGCCGAGGCGACCTGTTCATCTTCTTCTACGGTTCCTCCGCTGATGCCGATCCCGCCCGCTACTGTCCCTTGCAATCTGAGAGGAAGGCCGCCGCCGAAGAGCACGATCTTTCCGGCATGGGTGTGTTGAATCCCATAAAGCGGCTTGCCCGGAAGGGCCAGCTGCCCCAGCTCGCGTGTCGACATGCGCAATGCCGCCGCCGTATAGGCCTTGGAGACGGCGAGTTCCGTGCTTACCGGCAGGGCGCCCTCCATCCGCGCAAAGTACTGCAGGAGCCCTTCGTTGTCCACGACGGCGATGGCCATGGCAACTCCCATGTCCATAGCGGCGTTTTCCGCAACCGAGCCTAACAGGCGCGATAAGGGGAAGGGTATCTTCACGGTTCAACACCTTCCTCGGCCCGGTGAGCGCTAAGGGGCCGGCAATGCCTCCAGGACATCTTCGATGACAGCCGTAACCGCCGTCGACCAGGCCAGAACGAAAAGCAGGTCACTCAACCGATTCATATAGACGATGATGTCTCCGTATGACCTGGAGCTGCGGTTCAGACGGACGATCAAACGCTCGGCACGGCGGCACACGGAGCGGGCCACGTGGAGGGCGGCGCTCTCCGGGGAATCCCCCGGGATGATAAAACCGCCGGGCCTTCCGTACTGATCCGTCATTTGATCGATCCAATGTTCCAACTTGCTTATATCCTTTGCTTTAAGGCGATTTTCAAGCAGCGACAAACGCGCCGGTGTTGATGCCAATTCGGCGCCGGCGATAAACAAATCTTTTTGGACGGCATAAAGGATGAACCTGGCGGTTTCTTCCCGAACCTGGCTTCTCGCTATGCCGAGCTGGGATTGCAGTTCATCCAGCGTGCCGTAAGCCTCGACGCGCGGGTCGTCCTTGGCGGTGGTTTCTCCACTCAGGAGCTTCGTCTGCCCCCTATCGCCGAAACGGGTGTAGATCTTGCGTGAGATTTCAGCCATCCGTGACCATCCTTGCCGTCAGTTCAGCCGGGGTGAAAAGCATCCCGCCCCTGTGTCATAGCGCATCCATTCGTTTTGATTGCTTCTTTTGCGATTCCTCACCATGACGAGCGTTACCCGATATCGATGCGATCAATGATGCCGATGATCGTTGCATCCACCGGGCATTGATCGTTATCTACGGCTTGACGGGCGCCGCTTCCCCTCACCACGATGACACGCTCGCCTACGCCGGCTCCCACGGCGTCCACCGCCACGAAAGGATCACCCTTAGGAACCTGCCCTTCATGGTCCAGGGGCTGAACAATTTGAATCTTGCTGCCCACGAGGCGTTCGTGCTTGCGTGTGGCGACGAGGGTCCCGATTATCTTAGCGATCAGCATGACAATAGCCTTTCCTCTGTCAGTGTGAGCTGTTCTTGTCCGTTTCGATGATCACCCCATACCGTCCGGCCAGCTCCCGAGCCAGGGGAGTCATAGCCAATGCGGATGCGGTATTCAGGTTCGTTCCCGTTCGCCATGCGAAAAGAACCTCGGCAGCGGTAATGAAGCGTTTGGGGATGCCGGGAACCGGTGCAGCAGACATGGATATATTCACGCGTTGTTTGACGTCCGGTGGGAGTTCATTTAAAAGAACGGACTTCAAGGTTTGCCGGAGTTGACTTGCATCGGTCAGAATGCAGCCGTAATCTTCCGCAGTTTGCAGCCGCTGAAAAATGGCCCTGTTCAAAGAAGGATTGCCTCTGTGGAACCCGAGGTCTTCCCGCCCCCTGTCGCGGAGATCCGCTCCATTTCGGGCTGCGACCACGGGTTTCCCCATGAGAAGCGCGTGCAGGATGATATTCGTTGCTGCATTGTCCGCCAGCAGCATGGTTACCTTGGAAAGCGTGTTGAGGCTGAGCAGCGGCACGGCGACGGCACGTGCCTCCTGGAGGGCCGACAGCCACATCGCAGGCTCAAGAAGGCTCACATGGGGGAAACCCTCCAGTTGTCGCTTGATCGTCGAGGCCGTAAGATGCTCCGCCTGGGGTGAAAAGGCCAGCCGGAGCCGGAATCCATCTAGGATGAGATCGCGGGCCTGCCCAAGGGCCTCGGAAAATCCCACCGTGGCGGCCGTGAAGACACAGAGAATCTCGCCCCGCTCGCCGGTCGCACCCTGCCGTTTGGCCAGTCTGCGAATGACCCTTGCGGTGATTTCCCGGATCATCTCATCCTGAATCATCGGGATTTCCCCAATTTGCCCGGTTTTTCCCTTTCGCTTTTCAGGCAGCTCAGGGCGATGCCCAAAGGCGTGACCAGCAGGGGACTGACGGGCCGCTCCACGGTGAAGCCCGTTTCCGCCTCCATCACCTGTTCGATGCCCCGGAAACAGCTCGTACCGCCCACCAGATACAACGTGTCGACAGGATAATCATGCACATTCTCGAGCACGATGCTGGCCATTTTCTGGAACACCGGTGCAATGAGGGGAAAGAGGGTTGCCTGCTGCCGGGGGTCCGTCTTCATGACCTCGGCTTCATCGGTGCTGATTTTAAAATGACCAGCGATCACCAGATCCACGTGGATTCCGCCGGTGGCTTCATCGGCTGTGTGGACCACGTCTCCACCCTGGATCACGGAAATACCGGTGGTGCCACCGCCTATATCCACTACCGCCCCGTCCGTAATTTCCAGGACGAGCGAGGCCGCTGTGGGTTCGTCGATCATCCCCGAAACCTGCAATCCCGCCGCCTCCAGCACGTTGGCGCAGGTTTGGGCGTTTCGACCGACGGTGCCGGGGGGATAGGCCGCTGCTGCCCTTTGAATGGGGAAGCCCGCATCGCGCAGCAGTTTTACCTGCCGGCGAACCATGTCAATGGCGCCTATGTAATCCAGGACCAAACCGTCTCTGATGCTGGATCGACTTCGGGTCACCGCCCCGGCAACGGGCGTGCCGGCTCCGTCGACAACGGCCGTGACGGTATAGGCCGTTCCCAGGTCCACACCGGCAAACAAAGGTTCACGGCAATGCCCGTCTCTATTGAGAACCAATGCGGACTCAAAGGCCGTCAATCGTTGATTGGCCGAATCTTTGATCGTCAAGTTCCCTCCAGGACCTTCAGTTCAAGAGGTTTTGCCGGCAAGGTTGATAATCGATGTTTCCGCCGCTTTCGCGGCACGGGCGACATCGGATTCCTTGCCGCCGATATAAAGGCGGCCCACGGCGCCATAGGATCTGCAATCCACCAGGGTGATCGGGGCGTTTTTCTCCGCTTCGTTGGCCGCAAGGATGATATAGCCGGCGGGCTGGACCTCGAGAATGTAGAGATCCTGACCCGGCAGGAGCATGGAGCACAGGCGCGAGACATTCACCATCTGGGCATGGTAGTCGTTGACTTTATGAATAATCTGCGAACTGAGGATCTGCGGTTTGACGCGGTCCTCCACCGTCATCCCCAGGGAGGTGAGGACGGCCAGACCGGCATGCTTGACCTCCGCCTGCGCCTGGGAGTGAAACTCCAGAACACCGAAATGTCTTTCCACAACCATGAGGCCGGGGCGAACATTGGCGGCTTTGAGCGCTGCATCGGTGAGTTGATTGATGATCACCCCGGGAGCAATTTCCACGAGAATGGCAGCCATGCCCACGACGGGGATGTAACCCCGTGCATTAGCCCCAAGGTAAGCGGCGAATTGTGGTTGCAGCCGATCCAGATAAACATAGGCACGGAGTTCTGCCATAACGATCTCCTTTCTTTGTTCAGTTCATCATCGGAGTTGCCAGGGAGGCTATGTACTCATCCGCATATCGTGCTCCCCCTTGCAAAAGGGGAACATTATTTACAGAGAACATCTAATGTTTCGTTCGTCCTTTAACCTTAGGTGTCTGCGGCCTTTTCCGTTTTCCCGTCCCGGCGCTGTCCGATGCAGACATTATTGCCGCACCCGGTGACAATCCCGGCGGCGCCGGGGCTGCCGGAACCGCCACCTCCTTAACCGGGGTAGTGGGCGCCTCCGGAGGGCTTTCTTGTGGAGCCGGCACAGGGGAATACGGATCTGCCTTCGGCTTTCCATGCGGGCTTTCCGGTGCAGTCGGGCTGATCCGGAGTTGCCGATCCGGTCTTGGAATCACGTGCACCGATACCACCTTGCCCACCTTTTCCGCTGCCGCCGCTCCCGCGGACACCGCCGCTTGGACCGCCGCCACGTCGCCGACCACTTTGACGGTCACGAGGCCCGCCCTTGCCAGCTCGTAGCCCAATAGGGACACCATGGCCGCTTTGCTCGCTGCGTCGGCGGCTACGATGGCCGGTATAAGCCCCCAGGTCTCAATCAATCCCAGGCTGTTTTTCATTTGCCCATCTCGTCCAGTATGCGATTGACCAGATCTTTCAGTTCATCCCGGGAATCCGCCGGGGAAGTCTCGTTGTCAGCGTTTGAATCTGCTTCGTCCCCGAGAACAAGGGGCTGCCCCTTCACCAGACGGGCGGCATTGATTCCCAGGTGATGAAGCCTGACAGATCGCCTCTGTCCGGGTGCAACTTCGAACAAAGGCGTCTCCTCCGGCAGGTCCTGATGATGCAGGATAACCTCGCCCCGCCCGCCGACGCTGATACCGACGTTAAGGGGCGAACTGTCGGCAGCCTGCTTGGCAAGCGCTGCCGTCCGCCCGTCGCCCGCTCCCCGGACTTCGTAGGGGACCCCTTCTTCCTCCAGACCCCAGAGCAGGGGTTGAAAAGATTCGGCCGAAACGGAGCGTGCCTTGACAATCCATACGGCAGGCTTTTCCTTCATGCCCCTCCCTTGTTCCTTTCCAGGTGTCCAAGGACGAGGCCCGTGGCCACGGCGTTGCGCGGACCCTCCGTGCCGCGGATATTCGCCCTGCCTGTGACGACGCCGTATTCGAGAAGCGCATCGGAGACCATCTTGGGTATCTCGAAGTCCAAGGCAGATCCTCCGACGAGCACGATGAAATGGATCAGCCGAATATTTCCCGCCGGGGCTACCCTTCTCAAGGCGCGCAAAGCGTTATGGACAAAAACCTTCTGTTTTGCCTGCCGGCGAACGGCGATGACCTTTTCCATTCCTGCGTTCGCATCGAGCGGCACGATCCCCTCGTCGGTGACGATGGCCAGCTTCCCGAAAAATTTCGGCTCCAGGGCCTTCTCGAAAAACTGCACGGAGCCGTCTTCATGGCGGATGTGGAAAAGACTTTCCACCCTGGCCAGAGGAAAGCACTTGATATTTTCCGACAGTTCCTTGTCTTCCAATCCCAATTCCGCATCGATAAGCAGCGTAACCATATCTCCCGCGCCGGCGAGATGAACGCTTTGGACGATCCCGTCTTCCGAGATCAGCGCAGCATCGGTCGAACCGCCCCCCAAATCGATGATGGCGAGAGGAACCCGTGTTCCAGGGGTCGTCAGGGCGCCGAGTATGGCCATTTCGGCTTCCACCCCGCCGACGGTGCAGGGAACGAGGGTTTCATCTTCTATTTTCCGAGCCAGGCGCTGCATGGGAAGCCGGTGCGTTTCCACCATGGCGGCCAGTCCGACGGCATTACCCAGCGCATATTCACCCGCCAGGGCCCCCAGCACCCTTTGCGGTTTGAAAGTGTCCACGGCGAGGACATCGCGTACCGTAATCTGTTTGACCGGCTGATCCGTCAGCTCCGCCATGACCGTTCGCACGTGCTCGAACATGCCCCCGACATTCGTGCCCGCCTCCGCCCGAATCTCCACGAGGGGAAAAACTTCCTCCGCACGGGCCATGATAGCCTCGGCCCCTTCGTCGATCTGCACCTGGACCTTTCGGTTCCGGCCGACAAGGTCAAGTCTTCCCGCCGGAATCCTCCGCTCCTGGATGTCTCCCTTGGGCGTTTTGATGACGACGGCGCTGCGAATGCCCATGAGGGCCCGGGCTATGGGAACGATCTGGCGCGTTTCTTCCGGATCCAGGTTGAAGATGGTGGCGATGTCATAGGGATTGGAGAGCTTCTCAATGGTTCTGCCGGGAGGGGCCACCTCCACCGCCGCCAGCATGCCCAGAGGGATGCGATCGATAAATTCGACCTCATCGACAATCGGTATGGGGCGCACCAGGCGATTATGTATGAGCACGCCTTCGTCATTCCGTACGACGGCGCCGACAATCTGCCTGCCCTGGTCCATGAGTCCGTTGATGCGTGCGGCCGCGGTGCGGAAATCCACCGTTGCGGGTACCACAAGAATCCATTTCTCCTTCGGAGCCGCCGAGGGCGCCTGGTCCCATGCGATCGTCGTGCCCACGCCCAGTCCCTGCCCACCCGGTGTGGCAGGGTTATGCCCGATCATGGCCGATTCTGTAATGACCGTTTCCGTGATCGTCTCCATGGCCACATCGCCGATTACCGGTGTGGCCTCGTTGAGCAGAATCAGGGAGAGCTCTGTGCGCTTCATGGCCATTGGTTTCAAAGCCAAGTCGAGGCCGAAGATCACCCCCATGGCATTTTGAACAGTGCCCTTGATGCCCACGGTCCGCACAATGGCGCTTGAACGGAAGCTGACCTCTCCCTGCCGATTCACCTCGGCGATGGCAATTTCGGTCGTATTGTTACCAACATCGACGCCGGCAATGTAGGCCATGACGGTCGGCTCCATCCTTTGCTCAGGGATGCAGCATCACCTGGGAACACTCCTCCCCCCTTTTTTGTCAATCTGAGGAGTTTCCCCAGGGATGCTTCAGGATTCGCGGCGCAGCCGACCGCGTTTTTCATAAACTTCTGCCGCTTCGCGCACATGGGCGGCACAGATGCGGGCCTGATATTGCGAGTCCAGTTCGTCGGCAATTGCCAGAAGCTCCTTCTTGGTCGAGCGATAGGGCCTTAAGGACTCGTAAATCTCAAGGACTCGCTGGTCGGAAAGACGCGTCAACTCCGCAGCCCGCCGGATATTGTTGGCGAGCTGAGGCCGCCCGCAGGCATCAGCGATTTGAGCCTGATATTCCAAGGTTTCCGGGCGGATCTTCATATCCTCGAAGTTGACCTTGCCGCTCGCCACTTTCTCCAGGGTAATATCGTCAAGACTTAAACCGGTGGCTGTTTTCACCAAATCTGGCCGTTTCTGGGCGAGAGGATAGTCTTTGCGCGGATCGAGTCCCTTGGATTGCATCGGCGTCTGGACGCCGGTAGAACCATCACTTAGTGCCGTTACCACCCTCTTCACCGCTTCCTTGAGAAGCTCGGGAGAGATGTTGACCCCCTTGGTCTGAGCCAGCCGCTCTACCATCTTCGATAATTGTTCATCGCTCATCGTCGATTGATCCTCCTTCAAGTAGTTTGCCTCTCACTGTTCGAGGCAAAGTCGTCAGCCTAAAGTTGAACAGTGATTTGCTGAGCTACCTTTTCCGGATCCACGTACTGGACCTCCTTGTTGTGGAGCAGCGCCGCCAGTCCCTGATACCGAGGCCGGGCCATGGGATCGTTGCGCACCCGAAGCGGCGGAGGGCTTTCCCCTTTCGCATATTTCGCGGCGTTGCGCCCGATAGCGCGAAACATTTCCAAATCCACAAGAGGGGATTGCGAGAACAGCTCCAGGTTCTGAAGGGGTTTGAGATCCTTCTGATGGATGACGGTGGTGCCCCGGGATATGGTTCCGATCCCGATGCCCGAACCGCTGAGCTTCGCAGACTCGTGGGCGATAAAACCGACATCCGCCGTCCGATAGACCCTGACCAGACGTGCCTTGAGGCCTTCCTCCTCGATGCCGGCGATCATCTCCCGCAAGACCTGCTGGTGGGGAATGCCGATGATGGTCTTATACATCGCCGTACCGAAGGCGGGGGGTACGCCGATAACCACCTCGTTCTTGTCGACGCCTGTCTTGGCCACGCCGGTTTCTCTGATCATAAGCGGGGTGCCACCCTCCTTGAACGAGGCGGCGGGCGGTGCTTCCGACTCCATTTCCCTTAAAACTTCAAGGATAATCTCCCTGACAATATCTTCGGTAATATTCATATCTGCCTCCCTCGCTCGTGCCTAAACATCTTCGGGACTGATGGCTTGTGGAATATCCTTCAGAATATCCCATCGCTTGCCTTCAAGCCGATAGCCGGTCCCGGGACCCTGGTAATCGTTGAGGTCGTTCACGGCGCTCAATACATCGAAATTGGGTAGCAGTATGGCCGAGGTATGGAGATAATCGCCGGAGATTTTTTGCTTGAGAATGCCCAGCACGGCTTCCGCCACGTCACGGAATCCATGTTTTACGAGCGCTCGGATCGCATCGACCCCGTTGCCGCCGCGCTTCATGAAATCTTCAATGGCGCGAAGATCTTCGGCGACATTCCGGTCAGGCACATCTTTGCTGCCATGGGCGTAGGTGACGGCTTGAACCTCTTCGTCCGTTATGGGCGGGAGTCCGACTTCTTTAAAAACAGCCTGCAGGGCACGGGCGGCCTTGTTGCGGATCACGATGACATCCGCTTCTTTCACGGGGTGCAAACCGCCATCGACTTGAAGATCGCGCTGTAATACAAGCCAGTCGTCATAGTCATCGCTGTCGTGGGTGGAGCCGGCAAACATATTGTCGTAATTGGGAACCGAACTGTAGCCGGAAACGATCAGGTCTGTTCCGGGAAGTAGCTGCATGAGCATGCGGGCCGTATTGCGGATGGGCGAATGGGTGAACGTCTGGTCATTGCCCGAGGCCACTTCGAGGTCCAGCAAGACGGTGCAGACATTTTCAGCAAGGACCGCGCGAATGCCCGAGGGAACGGCGCCGGGAACGCCGATGCAACTGATGGAACCGTTTTGCACCCCCTGGACTCCCACACCCTTTGCGAGCATGACACAGCGAATCTCAAGGTAGAGCATGGACTTGCCGTCGGCATAGCCCATCTGGACCTCCGAGCCTGTCCCCGAGGTATACCGCATCTTGAGGCCTCGTGAGGCGTAGGCGGAGGCAAGAAAGGCTTTTGACCAGGGCGTGTCGTCGCCGTCTACGAAGACTTGTTCGGTACCGTATACGGAAACCGTTTCCGCATAGGCTGTGAGTCCGCGCATGCCCATGCTCAGTTCGAGCGCCTCTTCCACAGCGCACTGATTGATGACGCCGGGACAGCCCGTCTGTGAGCCTACTAAAAGGGAAAGAGCGTTCATGGGGGCATAGCGTCCCACCCCCACAGTGGTTTCCTCTTCCTTAAAGCCGCGAAAGGCCGCTTCTGCGGCATCGGCTGCCAGCAGGGCAGGGTGGTCTTTCAGATTGGTTACGTGGGCCTGATTGGACGGCGTCCGCCGGGGGCGGAGCTTCTGCATGGCCATCATCAGCTCCACGACGTTCATCTTATTCAAGGTAGCCAATATCTTAGCCGGCGTCATTCCTACCGACAGTCGGACGATGTCGGCGCGGGGCACGTTGATGTCGACGAGCATCCGGGCAAACTCGGCGGCATCAATGGCCATGGCCTTCTCGGCTATCGAGGTGTCGATGGAATGATCGGCTATCCATAAATCGATCATGTCGAACTTTTCCCGTGGTTTCCCGTCCAGTTCGACTACCTTGCCGTTTTGGATCTTGATTCCGGGTGCTGGATCATTGGGGTTGTCCATTGCAACCAGGCCCACTTCCATCCATTCCTTGATAAAGCCGTCCTTGTTGACCGGACGCTGGGCCAGCACCTCAAAGCGCTTTTGTCTCTTACTCATCGGTTGCCCCTTCTCTATCAAATGTACGGTTGAGTGACGGACTTGGCTTCCTGACCCCAGGCGCCAAGCAGTTTTTTCCCGATTTCGCGTCCGGCTACCACGGCTTGACGAACTGCACCCGAGTCCCCTGTAACCCAGATAAAGACCTCATTGGTGAGGCTGGTTACCTTTGCGGGAGATGCGTAACCCACCACCTGGACATCCGCCGCCTTGACGGCCGTATCGATCATCAAAACACCGATAACCGCGGGCGCTCCGAGGATCAGCCCGAAAGCCTTTCCATCGGGTGTTTTGAACACGTAGTCCAGGCAACGGCTGGCCCGCGCGGTGTACTGGAGTTCAAGATGCCCCTGGTCGTTGGCATAAACGTCTCCGAAGTATTTCGGTAAGACTTCCAGGGTCACTTCCACTGCGCGCCGGGCATCGGACACATCTTCGGCGCCGAAGACGATCAAACTGCCATGACCGGCGCCGCCTTTGGTATCCCGAGGCAGCTCAACAGCGAGTATTTCAGTGTTGGTCGCCTTCACGGCTTCATCGGCCGCCATGATCTGAGGACCGGCGCCGGTACGGCTGCCGATGACCCCGATAGCGCGGTACTTATCGGGAATTCCCATCAAGCCATGAATGGCGGGATCCAGGTTGGCGATGACGATTCCCTGCGTATCGCCGAGGCTCACCCCGACAAATTCCGTTACCTGAACCAGATCCGGGTTGGAAAGCGCCGGCTTGGGATTATCGCCGCCGGTGTCTTTCGGGTTCGCCTTTCCTGAATCGGCAGCACCCACCCTTTTCATCACTTCTTGCATGACTTTGTTAATCAGTTCCTCTTGCATCGGACATCACCTCCCGATTCTTTGCGGTTATGGATATGGCCCTGTTTCCAGCTACTCGGTCACAGGGAGTTGCGGTAAAATCTTTTCCACATCCTGGTGGGGTCTGGGTATCACATGGACCGAAACAACTTCACCCACCTTCTGTGCTGCAGCTGCACCCGCATCGGTGGCTGCCTTCACCGCGCCCACATCGCCTCTAACCATCGTGGTCACCAGGCCTGCTCCGATCTTCACATAACCGACCAACTGGACATTGGCAGCCTTAACCATGGCATCCGACGCTTCGATCATGGCAACCAGACCCCTTGTTTCGATCAATCCCAATGCTTCTTTCACCATTTTCACCCCTCCAAGTCTTGATACGAACAAAAATAACGGAGCATGGGCAGCCGCTTCGGGATGCCCGTGGTCCATCTTCTGTTTTCTGTTTAAGTTCCGTCTTGGGCGACCTTATTTCTTCACGACCATACCAGGGAGTTTCGCCGAGAGAATGCCAAACAAATTGCCTATCACCATGCAAACAAAGGTGCTTATAAGCGTGTCAACGATGTCTCCCTTGTGTGCTCCGAGATTTCCGAAAAACACGGCTGCCCCGGCAAACTGTCCCGGGATGGCGGAAAGGAGAGGAATGCCGCCCTCCATGGTCATGATGAAACAGTAAATCCCGATGATTGTCGACAGAAGAATCATATTGCCGGCTCCAAAGGTCACCCACAGCCAAAAGAAAATTGCCCCCTGCACCATTCCCGCCACATTGGCTGCTATGGACTTGGTGAGAGCGGCATTGTCGCCCCCCGCATAATAGTAGCTGGACCAGCCGGCATAACCGACCCAGGCGACAAGCCAAGGTATCAAGACCGTGATTTGAAACCAGACGCCCGTGAGAATTCCGATGCTGATGGAAACAGGTAATAGCTTCATAATTACGCCCCTTTCTTGTAGTCTTTGGCCAATGCGTCAGCCGTCCAGATTGCTGCCTCAACCTTATCCGCCGTAACTTCGAACCAGGTGGCATGGATGGTTTCGCCCGGCGCCGTTGTGGCTTCGGCCACCTTGCGGATCTCTTCCCGCGTTGGATTGTGAATACCCAAATCATCCAGACAAACGGGCAGCCCTACGGTGCAGCAAAAATCCAAGACCTCATAGATTTCATCTGAGGAGCGGCCTTCCATCACCAACTGAGTGAGGGTTCCAAAGGCGACCTTCTGACCGTGGAGTTTGTGATGGGAACTTTCCAGGACGGTAAATCCGTTGTGGACCGAGTGAGCGCCGGCAAGACCTCCACTCTCGAAGCCCAAACCGGAGAGCAGCGTATTGGCTTCCACAACGGCTTCCACAGCCGGTGTCACACAATGATTCTCTACCGCCAGCTTTGCCTGGAGGCCGAATTCCAGCAACGTGTCATAGCACAGGCGGGCCAGGGCGATCGCGGAACGGGTGGGAGGTACCCCTCCGGTGAGTACGTTGGGTTTACAGCTTTTATTGCAGGTATCAGCTTCCCAGAAGGTGGCAAGGGCATCCCCCATGCCGGACACCAGGGTTTCAACGGGGGCATCGGCTACGATACGGGTATCGACGAGAACGCAATCCGGATTGTGCGGCAATACCAGATACCGGGCGAAAACACCCGCATCCGTATAAACCACCGACAAGGCGGAACAGGGAGCGTCCGTTGCGGCGGTGGTCGGTACGACAATTACCGGAACTTTCATAAAGTGGGCTACCGCTTTTCCCGTGTCAATTACTTTGCCGCCCCCGGCGGCGATGATGAAATCAGCGCCTTCTTTTCGAGCGAGGTCCACCAGGCGATTGATTTCATTATCCGAGCATTCGCCGTTAAATAACTCCTGATAACAACCGATGTTTTTCGCTTTCAGACTCGTTTGAATCGCCTGACCGCAAACGCCAAAGGCCCGCTTGCCTCCTGTAAGCAGGGCCTTGGTGCCAAGCCTTTCTGCGTGCATCCCTATTTCCTTGATGGCGCCCTCTCCTTGAACATAACGACTTGGTGCAAGTAACATCCGACTCATAGCATTCCCTCCTGTTATCATTGGTTTACTGGAGACCGGAAAAAACCGTGATGACCGATTGATTCATCAGGTTTATTACGCGTCGCAGCTTGGCGCTGATGAGAATGGATTACGTCAAGCCGGCCGCACTTCCTGCGTTTGGTAGACCTGAGAGAGATGACACAAGGGAGGAGTTATGATTATGAACGAACTATCGTAGTCGAATCGGGAAGCCTATGAATGATACCCTCCCCCGGATTCTATGGGTAACACAGGCAAATACCAACGTAAATCCCTTATAGGGGTGAAATTTACTCCCTCATGAGTGGGATTTTTTAGGTAACGTGGGCTGATGGGGAAGGAGGTTTTTTTCTATCGTGACGGTCACGGCTTCCACACGATTCTTGACTTGCAGTTTATGATAGATGCTCTTAACATGGCTCTTAACGGTTTCGACACTGACACAAAAAGTATGCGAAATTTCCTTATTGCTCTGACCTCGGATGATGGATTGAAGAATTTCCTTTTCACGATGAGTCAGAAGGGGATACCCAAGGTCTTCCGCGGTTGCGGCGGACTTAACCGGCGCCTTGAAGTCCAAAGACAGATTCACCAGATAGGGGGAAACTACCGGAGATCCATCGCAAAAAGACTTTATGATTCTGACAAGTTCATCTACCTCGATACATTTGAGCACATAGCCGTCGGCGCCCGCCTGCATGGCGCTGTTGATGTAATTTTCGTCATCGTAGGTTGAAAGCACAAGAATTTTCATTTCCGGGAAGGCTTTGCGAAGCAATCGAATGACCCGGATGCCCGATATTCCGGGCATGTCCACATCAATCAGAGAAACATCGGGTGGATCGGCCCGGATTTTTTCTACGGCGCCATAACCGTCACTGGCTTCTCCGATCAATTGAATGTCGGGCACATGGTCCAAGGCAATTCTCAGACCGATACGGAACAAAGGATGATCATCGGCAAGAAAAACTCTCATAACTTCTATAAACCTTCAAGTATCGGACATTATGTTTTTTATTCCTTTTACCATCATCTGACGTCACATATCTTACGCTCTCGATTCCGGAAAACTGACCGGCAACGTCAGATAAAAGCGGCAACCTTGTCGATGATCGGAAGCGTCATTCAAAACCGGCGATTCGACCCAGATGTTACCGCCGTGAGCTTCAACAACCTGCTTACAAAAGGCCAAACCCAACCCGATGCCCTCCCGCCGGCTTTCGCTATCCGATCCGATGGTAAAATATTTATCGAAAATGCACTCGTGATATTCGGAAGGGATGCCGATGCCATGATCCGTAATCATCAGCATCAGATGGTCTATGCCCGTTTTCAGGGATGACGGATCCGGCGATGCGCTTCCCGCTGCTGCCGGTTCTATCCAATCCCCGTTGGGTATTTTCGCTTCAATTTCGACAACACTGTCTTCCGGACTGTATTTGATCGCGTTCTCCAGTAAATTGACAAGGGCACGCCTCAGACGCTTTTTGTCTCCCATCACTTCCAGCGGAAGCGGCGGCGGTTCAAAGAGCATGGATATTCGCTTTTCTTTGGCATAGATATCAAGCTGGTTGAAACTCTCAGAGACGATTTGATCGATATGTATTGGGGTCCGGTGCAACACAAACTGTCCATTTTCGTTCCGGTATATGTCCAATATATCGCTGACCATCCCGGAAAGCTGATGACAGGTAGCCAAAGCCAATTCCATGACGTTCTTTTGCTGCACGTTGAGGGGTCCGATGGTCCCGGTAACAATAAGCTGAAGGACCTTTTGCATGGAAAGAATGGGATTTCTCATGTCGTGAGTGATCATGTCTACTAAGTCTGCTTTCATCCGCTCCGACTTTTTCTCTTCCGAAATATCCCTGATGACCCACACGTATCCATTGTTTTGCTGGCCTGCGTCATTGATGGCGGAGCAGGAAATTTGAACGGGAAAAGACTGCCCTCCCGAGCAGATGGCCGTCAGTTCGCCCCGCTGGTTAGAGTCCGGATTTCTCCACTGGGGTATCTTTGAATCGTCCTCTGCAAAGAGTATTAGCACGGACTCGCCGATAAGCTTGTCGATTTCATAGCCAAACATCCTCGCGCCTGCCTGATTGACGATGGTTATCCTTCCATCGGCATTTGTGGAGAGAATGCATTCGGATACGCTGTTGATCAACCTGCTGAGATAATGCTGAGAATGCTTATGTAACAAATATTTCTGCAGGGCCAGTTCGCTGACGGTTTGCGTAATCTCGGTCATGAGGTTGACAATAGCCAGCAGCCGCTCCCGCGTCATCAAGGGCACTTTCCCCAGTGCCTGCAAATACCCTTTAATGTCCCTTATCCCGATGGCTTCGGCCCGCTCGACGGCCGTTTCGGTGACAATAGGTTCCTCCAGAACCTGGCCTGCAAGAATGGTAGCGAGATGATAACCCTCCACGATGACCGGCGCTGCGCAATCGATCAGCCCGCTGTTCAGGCAATTGTAGATGTAGGTCTTTCTGGTACGGGCGGATTCCAGGCCTCCATGGCGGTCGCTTTCTTCACATTTGCACCGTCCCTTGTCGGTGGAACGGCAGTAGTTGAAGCAGAAAGGCGTAAAATTGTGAGGCTTGGTAATGGGGTGTCCGTCAACATTGGCAATAATCGAGGCCACACCCGTTACTTCGGTGAAGACGCGAAGGATTCTCTCCAATTTCTCTTTATTGACAAGATCTAAGAGCTGAAGCCGCAGCAGAGAACCCATAATCCGATCCTTGCAAATGGTGTCAGTGGAAGCAGGGTCGATGAGCTTATATGGTTAATTAAATATTACTTCGATAGTGGAAGGAGAAGGACAATCAATAATGTTGCCCTTTGATTTTATACGGTTGCCATGTCCACCCTGAGGGCACGCAAATCGTCTACCCTCATTTACCCACTGTCAGTGGAAGAAAAATATCAGATATGAGATGGCTTTCGCGCGGCGAAGTATAAGAAGATCGGTCTACTATGTCAGGGGGGAACTTTCTTTATTCTTTTTGCAAACCATAGTCAGATTGGCCTTGTATGTCAAGGAAATTCGACACCGGCTTCTTTTACCGGCCCCGTGATGCCCCGCTCTAACCCGGGCCCGGCCCCA
>CAYZXZ010000034.1:0-20499 GCA_964481615.1 uncultured Desulfobacteraceae bacterium
AATCCGGATCGCCCGACGCCGCGCTTATGAGCAAACGGATGAATTTAAGGACCGATACCGGTGGAGAGCCGGGGTGGAAGCCACCATGTCGGAATACGACAGACGGACCGGCGTCAAGCGACTACGCGTGAGAGGGTTAAAGGGGGTTCGATTTTGTGCGATCTTAAAAGCCAAGCGCTTTTACGCCACTCACCCAAGGTAAGAGCCCGGTGCGGTAGTTCCGCACGCCGGGATCTGTGCGGGGGGCTACCCGAAAGGGTAGTCTCTACCGCGACCCCTGAAAGTTGAGTTTTTTCCTTATTATTGATAAAAAGACCGCCGGGAGTGACGGCGCACTCCGGCGGTCTGTATGAGGTAAAAGAGGTTGCGGGTGATGATGAGGATTAAAGCATGTATCCGAAGGTCAACTCGCCCACGGGGATGTACTCTTGATCGCTTTTTTTCGAACCGTTCCGCTGTCGGTGATCCCAGTCAACATATGCGGCACCGAGACCGATGCATATATCCATGTTTTCCTTCACAACCGTCAGTCGATAGCCGAGCATCAACCCGTAAATCGTTCCGGTTTCCGTCAGTCCTTTATTTTTATCGTCGTAATAGGCGCCCACAACTGAAAGGTAGGGACTGTTTCCCGCTACATTCCGATAATAGGACAGAGCTCCACCGATGCCCGCGCCATTTCCCATGATTTTTAAAGACAGGTTGTTGCGTCGCAATTCAATTCCGCCGCCGAATTCAACACCGTCATCACTGGCCACCAGACCGACGCGGGGACCGAAACGAGAAGTTTTTTCCACAACGAGTTCTTTCTTGGGACCGGCATCCGCTGTTAACGACCGGGCATAGGCCGCTTCCGCGCCGGGGGGAAGGGTGGCAATGCCGAACAGTGTTTTTAGGTTCTCCAGCGGAACTTTTTCGATAACTCCCGTGTGATCCCCTTTATAATCAGTGATTACGTGTTTGATTTCCTGGCTGCTTTCAACGTCGACAAGGATGGTTTCTATGGAATACAGGTTGCCGACATGACTGTAAACACCATAAATCACGTAATCCACGTTGAGCATTTTCCCGTATTCAATCGCGCATTCCAGGTTGGTGCATGGGGGCGCACCGATTCCTTTTCGCATGGCAATGGTTCTGGATATTTGACCGGAATCGAGGACATCATAGACGTCAAACAGAGCCAGTGCATTGATAAACCGGTTGGTGAGCGCCTTGCTTTCAGCTTCGCCGATATCTTTCGCTCCCGGATCCAAGTGGAGCGTTAAAAACGCACAGCTCGGTTTTTCCGCACCTGTCGCCGGCAAGGCAAGCATTACCGAAAAGCAGCATAACAATAGGAATACGCTTACGGTTTTACAGTTCATTTTTCAACCTCTCCTTGTCGTATGTGTTAAGGGTTTGCATGTTCTGTCTGACAATGTGATTTCGGCGGTCTCATATCGTCTGGCCGGGTATAGTCGCCATCACGGCAGTTATGATATTTATAAGATGCTCCCTAAAGCGGCGCGTGAATGGTTTTGCGGGCGCACGGTTTGAAAAGAATAATTTACAACTTATTATAACTGTATCATTATTTTTTCTTCATTTCAATAAAATTAATCTATTGACGCGGCGGACACGGCAAAATTTTATCAGATGAAAAGGAGATGGCTTGAAAACTTATTGAATTTAAAAAAATATTTCAGCATGGCAGGTCGGGCACAAATCGATCAATGCCGACACTTGCCAAGCCGGCGACCGGACCAAGGCTGGGTCTACTGGAACGAAAGCAGGAAATGGATGGACGGAAAAAAGAAAGAACCTGTTCCACCGCTTGATGACGACGATGACGCCGGACATGGGCCCATCCAGCTATTGAAGAATCATTCGGGCGATACGGAAGATTCTTCCTGAACCAGCATGGTGGAAGGATCAAGGCAGACCAGGGGACGGTCATCCAAATCCTCTTGGCGGGTCGAATATTGTTTGACCAGAATCCGCGTTTTCTCAGGAACCATCCAGAGAATGAAATCGAAAAGGGTGGTGAAATCATCACCGAATTCATTCGCCACATTCAGGATATCGGAAGCTTCCTTGGTGTGGCGTCCAACCGAAAACCAGAAGTTCATGGTATTGGCCCCGGCAAATGATTTCAGTCGGCTCAGTTCCGGATACATAGCGGCATCAACGGTCAGTCCGTCGATAATGACCATACCGGGAACAAATACATTTTGAGCCTTGAGTTCTCTGATGCGATTCTGAAGCTTTTCAAAACTGAAACTTTCGGTTTCAAATGTCATGATAAAACGCTGGGTCAACAGTTCTTCCCATAATCCGGCCTGCTGGTCGGGCTTAAACGGAGCGGTGATTTTCTGAAAGAGTTCGATGTACCATAAATTTACCTTGTCGACCGGGTCCTGAACACTGATGTGGAGGACTTTTTTACCTGTAAACATTGCGCGCAGGGCGATCTGCACCAGAAATGCGGTTTTTCCAATCCCGGGCCGCGCGATGACGGCGCTGAACTCGCCGGCGGCCGGTTCGTGTTCCTCGTCGATATTTAAAAATTTCAAGGGATCTTTGAGAATAAGTTGTTTCTTAATCATCAGAACGCTCCTTGTCATCCGATAATTGGGTACCTCTGGCACATGTCGCTGGTCAAGATCGGTTGCAATTCTGTCATGTCCCGGTTCTGGCTCTTTTTTCCTCTTTTTCCTGGAGTTTGTCCAGTACGGATTTGGGGACCTGTTTGTATGCGTCAAATTCCATGGTAAACTGTGCCTTGCCCTGGGTCAAAGACCGCAGAACGGTGGCATACCCGAACATTTCAGCCAGGGGAACCCTGGATTCAATGACGGTCGTGTACCCAACGTCATGAGCGCCGATGATAATACCACGGCGCTGGTTCAGAGATCCCATGACATTGCCCTGGAATTCACCCGGTGTTTCCACGACCACCTTCATGATCGGCTCCAGCAGGATGGGTGCGGCTTTTACATAGCCCTGAAGGAAAGATCCTCGGGCCGCCGCCTGGAAAGCGATGTCCGAGGAATCAACAGCATGAGAAGCCCCGTCGTTGATGACGACTTTGATCCCCGTTACGGGATATTTCATATAGGGGCCTTTTCCAAGACACGCCTTAAATCCTTTTTCACATGCAGGTATGAACTGGGTCGGGATCGATCCGCCGGTGACCTTATTTTCGAAAATAAAATCTTGATCCGGCGCAGGTTCCAGATAGCCGCTGATCCGGCCGAACTGACCGGCGCCGCCGGTCTGCTTTTTATGGGTATAATTGAACTCGCTTCTGGCGGAAATGGTCTCCCTGTATGCTACGCGGGGTTCGCCGGAAATGATGTCCGATTGGTATTCCCGCTTCATGCGTTCAAGGTAGATTTCAAGATGGAGTTCGCCCATTCCAGAAATAATGGTCTCGCCGGTTTCCTCGTTGGTAAAAGATCGGAATGTCGGATCTTCCTTGGTAAACCGGCTCAATGCCTTAGTCATATTTTTTTCGGATTGCAGGCTTGCTGGTTTGATGGCCAGAGAAATCACCGGTTCCGGGATAAACATCGATGTCATGGAAAGATTGAGTCCTGGTGATGCAAAGGTGTCGCCGGATGCACAGTCGATCCCGAAAAAGGCGCCGATATACCCCGCCGAGATGCGTTCCACGTCTTCCATCTGGTCCGCATGCATGCGGACAATCCGGCCGACCTTGATTTTTTGCCGGTTGCGCATGTTTACGGCGACATCTCCTTTTTTCAGTTCGCCCTGGTACAATCGGATATAGCTGAGCTGGCCGTAATGCCCGTCTTCCAGTTTGAATGCCAGCGCAACAAGCGGATCATCGGCCCTGCCGGACAGAATGATCTGTTTTTCCGGGTCATCAATGTCCATGGCGTCATTGGTCACGTCGAGTGGGGCAGGCAGAAAATGGGTGACGGCATCGAGTAGAGTCTGTATCCCTTTATTTTTATAAGCAGAACCTATCAGAACCGGGGTTATTTCCCGCTTCAGGGTTCCGATGCGGACGGCCGATAGGAGCATTCGTTCGGGGATTTCTCTCTCCTCCAGCACAGCGTCGGTCAGTTCATCGGAAAACATGGCGGCGGCATCAATCAGGATATCGCGTTTTTTCCGGGCGATGTCCAGCAACGCGGCTGGAATGGCCTCTATCCGTACGGTATCGCCGTAATCACCGTCAAAAAAGACGGCTTTCATTGAAATCAGATCGATGACACCGTCAAAATCGGCTTCCTGGCCGATGGGTATTTGCAGGGCAACGGCATTATGATGCAATTTTTCCCGGAGCTGGGCGATGACCCGGAAAGGATCAGCTCCGCTTCGATCGCATTTATTTACGAACGCGATACAGGGAACCTGGTAACGCTTCATCTGCTGGTCGACGGTGATGGACTGGCTCTGGACACCGCCCACCGCGCACAATACCAGGATGGCGCCGTCAAGGACGCGCAAGGCCCGCTCCACTTCAATGGTGAAGTCTACATGTCCCGGCGTGTCGATGATATTGATTTCGTGATCGCCCCACTTGCAGTACGTGGCGGCGGATGCGATGGTAATGCCTCGTTCTTTTTCAAGTTCCATGGAATCCATGGTGGCGCCGACGCCGTCTTTCCCCCTGACCTCATGGATCCGGTGGATGCGACGGGTCATGTAGAGAATGCGTTCGGTAAGGGTTGTTTTACCGGAATCGATATGTGCGCTGATGCCGATATTTCTGACTTTTTGAATATCCGTATTCATTTTTTCCAGCACGTGGTTTGTTGATATTGTCAAATACGCTTATTTGTCGGGACCGGTTGATCCTGAAAATAAAAAAAACGCCCCTCCGACCGAAATGGAGGGGTCCGCCGCGTTCGAAACCTAAACATAAATTTACAAAACAAAAGTGACGCCCCTTATCAGGAACTATCCAGGAAACCGTCACAAAAGTATTAAATATTAATCAAAAATTTTTTAAAGTCAATATAATTTTTATGAATGTGCATTATGATGGCTTTGCGGACGTGACGCAGGAAAAGATTTCTATAATAGTTTACGTGTTTTCAGAATCAATCAAACGGTCAATGATCAATCCGAAAAAAGCGTCATTTGCGTCACTTCTTGAAAACATCCAGCCGAGATGAATCAGACAGGAACGACAGACAGCAATTTGCCATTGGAAACCCGCGAACCAACTGAATTCGCCGGTGGCTGGCCCGATAGGTTCGCCACCGACGGCCGATTTAAAGCAGCCGATTTCAAATACGATACCGTGAGGGTTGGCAAATGTATGGACGTGTTGCCCATCAATCATCAATTTTTCGGAACGGCGGGTGATCACATGCCGGCATTGGCGGCACAACAAAAAGTCGTATTCGTCGGTTGACAAATCTTGTTGGGCCTTTTGTCCCGGAACTCGTCGGGATTTGGCCCCTGGTTTGCCGTCCGATGAAATTTTGAACATACGAAATGCCATTGTTGCTGAAACCATGTTGATACCCGGTGCTCAACTGGTTAAGGTGGAATCGGTATATGATCATCTGTTTTTCAGAAATATTTGTCAATCCGGAAAACCCGTGAAAGCCATTCCTTCAATTTGTTTTTCTTGACAGAAACCCACTGATCATATTGATAGATAATCGTCTTTTTTACGAAGGATCCGTATTTTAACTTTAACGGAATGTTTCAAGATGTGCGGTATTTTCGGTGTCGTTTCTTCCTCAATGGGCGTTGAAGATATTGAACAACGACTTATGAAAATGGGTGATTTGCAGCGGCATCGGGGTCCGGATGACCGTCGGCAGGAGGTGTATTCGATTTCCGGGCGCAGGGTGGGACTGGGGTTTGTCCGTCTCTCCATTCTTGATCTTGCAACCGGCATGCAGCCCCTGCAATGTTCGACCGACCAGACCGCCATCATCTGCAACGGACAGATTTACAACTATCTCGAACTCCGGGACCAGGTCCGCAATGAGCCGTTTGTTTCCAGAGGCGATATTGAAGTGGCCCTTCATCTGTACCGGACCCGGGGAATCGATTTTTTAAATGATTTGAACGGCATGTATGCAGGCGCCATTTATGATCCCAATCACCGGCGACTCATTTTGTTTCGCGACCGGTTCGGCATCAAGCCATTATATTACGCGACTGATGGCGCCAACTTTTTCTTTTCGTCGGAGATAAAGCCGCTTTTTGCCGGCAGCGGCATTCGGAAGGAGTTGAACCGGGCCCGGCTCGGCACGTATTTTACCTACCGTTACGTGCCCGGAGGCGAAACCCTTTTTACGGGAATCCGGAAACTGACGCCGGGAAGTTATCTGATGTATGATTTGGATACAGGCGCTCACCAGGTCCATCGCTACTGGGAATATCGTCTGGATCGGGTCGACACCCGTTTGTCCATCGATGATGCCGCGGATGCCTTTCATTCCCTGTTTTCGGATGCGGTCCGCATCCGCATGCGATCCGATGTCGAGGTGGGATGCCTGATCAGCGGCGGCATCGATTCGGCCGCCGTATCCTCGTCTGCCGGGCGGATACAGCCGGATATCCGCCTGTTTACCATTGGTTTTGAAGATGATCGTTATAATGAATTACCGTTTGTCGCGGATTTAACCAAAAATTTGCCATCTTCTTTTGGCTCGGCCCGGCTCTTTTCACGGATATGCCGCAAAAAACACCTGGAACGGCTTCCCGGCATTGTCCGTTCCCTTGAGGAACCGATCTCCCTCGGCACGGTAATTCCCACGGATCTGGTCTGCGAAATGGCGGCCCGGCAACTTAAAGTGGTTCTAACGGGAGAGGGCGCCGATGAAATTTTCGGCGGATATCGGAAGTTTGTCATTGAAGCCGCTGCTGCCCGTTTCCCACGACTCTCTTCCCGTCAACAGAAATCCTTCATAGATGTCTATCCGGAACTGGAAGATTTTTTATCCGATACGCCGATTGATCCGGCACAGCGCTATATTCGAACGGAGGCGCTGTTCTCTTTGGATCAGATCCGTCAGTTGACCGGTTGCCGGGCTTTGGATGATCCCATGCCCGACGATGCGATCCCTTTACTGGCCGGAGTCGATGACCCGGTCAATAAGATGATTGCTTTTGAAAGCCGGATGCGTCTGCCGGAATATGTGATATTACGGCTGGACCGTTTGTCCATGCGTCACTCCCTTGAGGCCCGGACGCCCTTGCTGGATTTCCGGCTAGCGGAATTTGCGGCGACGCTGCCGGTCACATTCAAGATCGATCTTGATAGACAGCAGGAAAAATATATCTGCCGCTTTTCCTATTTGAAGCACGGTATGATCGATCATGAAACGGCCATGCGGCCCAAGCAACCGTTTACCATTCCCGTAAACGACTGGCTTTCGGACAGAAAGGGTCTGCCGGAACAAATTCAGGAGATTCTATACGGCAACGTGATCGCCCGGCATGGCATACTGAATCCCGACGTAGTCGGAACCCTCGCCGGTACGTCAAAGGCACACGATTCACGACCGGATACGCTGGTGTCAGCGGCGGACCGACTTTTTTCTATTATTGTTTTTTCTTTGTGGTATGATATATTTTTATGTGAATAACTCGGTTCAGGAAAAATTTTCTCATGTATGACTGTTTTGATAAATATCTGCGATTCTTGAAGTCCTGTTTATGATCGACTCCATTCAACACCGCATCGATGCGTTCACAGCTTCGTTTACCATGAAATACCTTGATGTTTTGTCAGGGATCGACGGTGCCGGTGATCGAACATACGGGGTCGAATATGAGTTTTTACCAGCCAAACCGATGACCCTTGATGACATGGAGCGGCTGTATCGATTTCTGGAAACCATCGGCATGCGTTCCGACGGATCGGAGTTTATCGCGCCAGGCGGGATTCGGATCGCGTTTGAGCCCGGAGGGCAGATCGAATACAACAGCCCGCCGCTGAGGGCTATCGATTCGGCCGGAATAGACGATTTTCTGGCTTTTATCACACAGACCAACACTCTGATCCGGGACAGGCTTCATATCGTTTATGAGGCACGCGCTTATGCGCCGGGACGCGCCCGTGCGCCCCTGTGCCTGACATCCCAAAGATACCTCTGGCTTCATGAACGCCTGAAAGTGACCGGCACGCGGGGGCTTGAAATGATGAAAGGCACGGCTTCGATTCATCTGCATGTCAGAATCGCCGGCATTTCGGAACTGCTTCTCCTGTTCCGCCAGCTCTGCGGCATGTCGACAGCACCTGAGTTTAGAATGTCGCCGGAGCGCCGCGATATCTGGGATAATACCGACCCGATGCGATGCGGGTTGCCGCCGTGCTGTAATGAACAACTGGACTCAGCCGAACAACTGATCGCGCGGCTGGTCCGCTTTGCACTGGCAGCCGAGGTTCTTGGCGAAAATGTTCCATTTCCCCTGGCAAGCGATACGTCTTTTAAGGCCTTTTTATATCACATGACGACGCTGTTTACGGATGTCCGTTTCAATCTTAAGGGACCGACTTTAGAACTCCGGACCTTAGATAGTATGCCGATCGATCTGTTCATAAAAAAATGGCAAATTTTTGTTTCATCCCTTGAAAACTTATGATATTAGGAAGAATCCGTCATGAAAATTGAAATCTATTCGTCAAGATCATGTCCTTTCTGCCACAGGGCCAAGGAACTTCTGAAGGCAAAAGGAGTGTCCTATACAGAATTTTTTGTTGACGACAACCCTGAATTGGCAGCCGAGTCGGTCCGCAGAAGCAACGGCCGGCGGACGGTTCCCCAGATATTTATTGGAAGCGACCATATCGGCGGATATGATGACCTGTCGGCGCTCGACAGGCAGGGCGGGCTTGACGCAATACTTCAAATCAGTGATGCATCGGGACCATCGATTTAGAACAATTATGATTGAAAAAGGGGTGCCTATGATGAATGGCAATTCTCGTAAAGTGACCCGCAGTCCGGTCTGGCCTGAAACCCAGGCGATTGTGACATACGCGGATAAGATGACCATGAAAACCCAACATCAGCTGAGCGTCCGGGGAGGGTTGGGTAATCTCGGATCAAGCGGCATGTTTCTTATAACGGATGAAAAAATTCCTCTCAACACCCGCGTTGATATTGTCATCAATTTTGATCCGTCATCGCCGGCAACCGAACTGTCGCTTTCCGCCACCGGCGAAACGGTTCGCATCGCGCGTGAAGGGGTTGGGATCAGGTTCACAAACATTAATTTGAATCAACTTCAGAAATGCATTATTTCAAAGCTCAACCGCGGATAACCTTTTTTATGCACGCGACGGCACGCTTTCCGTGTCGGTTGTCTTCGTCACTGTTTGTTCCGCATCCAGGCGTCTATGCTGCAAAGAATGACGGATGGAAAAGCGATCAGAAAATCAAAAAGAAAACCGATGGGAATGGTGATCAGAATCAGGGGGAGCTTGACCGTATAAAATACGAATCGTCTGTACCAGTTATTGATCTCCGAAAGGTCGTTTTTTCCCATTGTGTCCTGTCCGGCACATGTTGTATCAGCGTGGCATGCCATGCGTAAAACCATTGGCGAGGATATAAAGTGTGCCGCTCCCGGCCGCCCCGGCGGCAGGGCCTGCCACCGTCGTTCCGGTCGGAAGTGATTTGGCTGTCGAGTGTCTATATTAGCCATCGCAGGTTATATTGAAAGCAAAAAGGCCGTAATCAGATTACGGCTTTTTTTTAGATATGGTGCCGAAGGCCGGACTTGAACCGGCACGGGCGTCGCCCACTACCCCCTCAAGATAGCGTGTCTACCATATTCCACCACTTCGGCGCGATCGCGCATGCGCGTGACTGGAAAAATCACTGGGGTTCTGCTTCATCGCCGGCTGTAACCGCTTCAGCGTCTTTTGCGGCAGCATCCGGTGAAATATCTGACGTCGCTTCGGATGTATCCGGTGAAGTCATCTCCGGAACTTCTTGTAGTGCCGCCTCCGGCGTCGGAAGTACGGCCGGATCTGTCCCGGGTGCGGGAACGGGAACGGCGGGTACCGGAATTGTTTCGGGCGGTTGCGGTACGGATGTCTTGACACCCGAAACAACCGATTTTTCGGAGCCTTTGGAAATATAGGCCAGGCTTAGCGATGTGAGCATGAAGATAATCGCCGCACCGGTGGTCAGTTTACCCAGAAAGGTCGTGGCGCCCGTGCTTCCAAACAGCGTCTGGCTGCCGGCGCCGCCGAAAACCGCTCCCATGTCCGCTCCCTTACCGGTTTGCAACAGCACGATCATGATCAGTGCCAGACATACGACAACGTGGGCAATTACAATGAGTACAGTCATTATTCGATTTCAGTTTTGTTTGTTAAAAGTTAATAATCCGTATAAATGTTTCTGGGTCCAGGCTTGCTCCGCCCACAAGGGCACCGTCAATATCCGGCAGTGCCATGAGTGCGGAGATGTTTTCCGGTTTCACGCTTCCACCGTAAATGATACGGATGGTTTCCGCAAGAAAATTCCCGAATCGCCCGGCGATCCAATCCCTTAAAAAGGCATGGACTTCTCCGACCTGTTCCGGATGCGCGGTCTTTCCCGTACCAATGGCCCAGACCGGTTCATACGCGATGACCGGCGCACGGTCCGGTTCCAGAATTAGATCCTTTAAACCATTCCCCACCTGCTTGTCAAGAATGGAAATCGTTTTTTTTGTTTCCCGTTCGATTTCGGTCTCTCCCACGCACAGCACCGGGATCAAATCGGCATCAAGGGCGGCCTTTACTTTTTTTGCAATAAGATTATCGGATTCGGAAAATAACTGGCGGCGTTCCGAATGGCCGATAATAACGTACCGGCAACCGACATCGGTCAGCATGGATGCTGAAATTTCTCCGGTAAAAGCGCCTTGGTCGGCCCAGAATACGTTTTGCGCGCCCATGAAGATATTTGAATTTGAATCCGCAAGCACCGCCGATACTGCAGAAAGGGCGGTGAACGGCGGGGCGATCATCACCTCGGTATGCGTGACGCCGGCGGTTAACGCGACCAGCCTGTGCGCGGTTTCAGCCGCTTCCCCGGCGGTTTTATACATTTTCCAGTTGCCGGCGATCAAAGGGGTGCG
The DNA here is from genome assembly GCA_964481615.1 of uncultured Desulfobacteraceae bacterium. GTDB lineage: Bacteria > Desulfobacterota > Desulfobacteria > Desulfobacterales > Desulfosalsimonadaceae > SURF-33. Next base: position 11,062 of record CAYZXZ010000034.1, read on the forward strand.
ATGATTCATCACTCATACTCCTTATATCTTATGGCATCCCGAAACCGGATTTTTCAGTTTCGGAGTGCCGGTCATGCGGTCGCATCAATCAGGACATGTGGCCGATATGTTGGGCCAGATCGACCATCCTTTCCGAATATCCGGCTTCATTGTCGTACCAGGACAGAACTTTGACCATATTCTCAATGACATAGGTCGTGGGCGCATCGACAATGGAGGAAAGGGTCGAGCCATTGAAATCCTTGGATACCAGCGGGGCGTCGCTGTAGCCGAGAATTCCGGCGAGGGTGGTTTTGGATGCCTCCCGAAGGGCGCTGTTGACATCGTCTGTGGTCAGTCCGGTTGCCTTTACGGTGACTACAAGATCCACAAGGGATACGTTGGGTGTCGGCACCCGGATGGAAAGACCGTTGAGCTTTCCGTTGAGTTCCTGCAGAACAAGGCCAACGGCTCTTGCGGCGCCGGTTGTCGTGGGCACCATGGACAAACAGGCCGCCCTTGCGCGTCGCAGGTCTTTGTGCGGAGCGTCCAGGAGTCGCTGATCACCGGTGTAGGAATGAATGGTGGTCATCAGGCCGCAGACGATGCCGAATTTTTCATTGAGGACCTTGGCAACCGGAGCGAGACAGTTGGTGGTGCATGAGGCATTGGAAATGATGTTGTGTTTGTTCGGCTCATACGTGTCGCCGTTGACGCCTAAAACAATGGTGATGTCCGGATCGGTCGCCGGCGCCGAGATAATGACTTTCCGGGCCCCGGCCTTCAGATGCTTTGACGCGCCTGCTCTGTCCCGAAACAGTCCCGTGCATTCGGCAACGATATCAGCGCCGAGATTTTTCCAGGGCAGGGCCGCGGGATCTTTTTCCGAAAAGACGCTGATGGTTTTTCCTTTGATTTCAATGGCCTTTTCCCGAGGCGAAATGGGAATATCGAGTTTTTCATGAACCGAATCATAGGTAAGCAGGTGTGCGATGGTTTTCGGGTCCATCAGATCATTAACCCCGACGATTTCAATATCCGGCCGTTTCAGAGCGGCCCGGAAAACGAGTCTTCCGATTCTTCCCAGCCCGTTGATTGCAAGTTTTATCGCCATAATCTCCTCCGTTAAAAAGTTTTTTTCATGATGATCGCGGTTTCCCCTGAGTCGGAATAGTACCTTGGCCTTTTTCCGACGGGTTCAAACCCGAGTTTTTGGTACAAAATCAATCCCGCCGTGTTTGACGGCCGCACTTCAAGAAAAGCGGATGCTATTCCCTGTTGCGCTGTCATATTCAGGCAGTCGCGCAAAAAACGGTACGCGATGCCGAGTCTGCGGAATGCGGGTTCAACGGCGATTTTCATCAAATGAATTTCATCCAGTATAATCCGCAAACAGGTATATGCGACAATGCCGTGCGCGTCCGGGAGCGGGAGGCCGGAAAGAACGTAATTTCGGGAATGGTCGCATGCGAGTTCGCTCAGAAATGCCGATCTCCCCCACGGACTGGCAAAGGAAGACCGTTCTATGGACAGTACCGATTCAATATGATTTGCCGTCATGGCGGCGATGGGGAATCGCATATCAACCGCGCTTGTTGCCTTTTAGGATGGCGCTTGCCAGCGAGATGCTTTTTTTCCCGCATTCTTCAATAATTTCGGCCATTCGGTGAAGGTCGGACTCCTTGTGCCGGATGTTGATGGCTTTGATCAGCACCGGCAGATTGACCCCGGAAAGCACTTCGATACGGCCTTCTTCAAGAAATGAGTAGCTCAGGTTGGACGGTGTTCCGCCGAACATGTCGGTTAAAATGAGGATCCCTTTATGAGTGCCGACGGCCTTGATGGCATCATGTATTTTTTTTCTGAGTTTTTCGACATCTTCTTTCAGATCGATGGATACGGATATCAGCGCATCGGGTTTCGTGTTGAAAATGATGCCGGCGGTTTCAATCAGAGCATCGCCCAATTGTCCATGTGTGACAACGATAATGCCTGTCATTCGACTGTCCTTGAACTTATGATTCGATGTCAATGTCCCTGTGGGTCAGATAAGTCGGTCGTCCCGGTTTTTTGATGTACGCATAGAGCGCATCGGCCATGACCACCGATCGGTGCCGGCCCCCCGTGCATCCCACGGCAATGGTCAAATACGTTTTGCCTTCTTTTTCATACAGCGGCATTAAAAAGTCAATCAAATCGAAAAATTTCCCTAAAAATTCCTGCGAGACGGGATTTGATAAAACAAAGTCCTGCACGGACTTTTCCCGTCCATCAAGTAGCTGGAGCGCGGGTATGAAAAAAGGATTGGCAAGAAACCGCACATCCATGGTCAGGTCGGCTTCGCGGGGAGGGCCGTGCTTGAAGCCGAAAGAAATGATTTCCACCCGCATGACGTTCGTAGTTACGTTTTTCTGGGCGATTTTAAAAATCATGGATTTGAGATCGTGGATATTGTATTCCGACGTGTCTATGATACTGGATGCGATGGCCTTTAAAGGTTCAAGAAGCTTTTTTTCGCTGCAAATACTGTCGATAAGCGGCTTGTCCTGGGCAAGGGGATGTGCGCGTCGGGTCTGGCTGTAGCGTTTGATTAGTGTGTCCTGCCTGGCTTCCAGGAAAATGATATCGAACTGATACCCTTTTTGTCGCAATTCTTCGAAAACGCCGGGATAAACCGACAGAAAGTTTTTTTCCCGAAGATCCATCACAAAGGAGAGGCCCTTGATCTTTGTATCTGTTTTTAAAGGCAGTTTGAGAAATTTCGGCAGCAGTTGGACCGGCATATTGTCGACGCAATAGAAGCCCGCGTCTTCAAAGGCCGCCAGGGCGACACTTTTGCCGGAACCGGAAAGTCCTGTGATAATGACGATTTTGAGTCTTTTCATTCGCTAAAATGTTTCATCGACCGCTTCAATGCATTGAAGGACCGTATCAGCGTCTCCGGCGGCAAGCAGGCGTGCCTTAAAGGCTTCTTCCTTGAGTATTCGTGATATCCGGGCCAACAGTTTCAGATGCAGGCCGGTTGAATCCTCCGGCGCCAGAAGCAGAAAAAAGATGTGGGTCGGTTTTTCGTCGATCGCGTCGAAATTAAGGCCAGCCCGACTCAAACCGACCCCGAGTGTCAGAGATGTCAAGTCCTTGTGCCTGCCGTGGGGAATGCCGATGCCGCCGCCGATGCCCGTGCTGCCAAGATGCTCTCTTTGTACAAGGATCTTGACAAGCTCGCCATGGGCGATTCCGGTGATGCCGGAGACCGGCATGGTGAGTTCTTCCAGCACCCCCTTTTTATCGGTGGATTTCAGGCTTGGAATAATGGTCTCCCGGTGGAGAAAATCGAGAACTTTCATTTGTGCCTTTTGCGCGATGCCTGACTTCCGGCATCATGAGATGGTTGTCCCCTATGTGTTAAAGGGGTTGAATCAGCCCCAGGTCCCCGTCTTTACGTTTGTAGAGGACATTGATCTGGTTTGTCATGGAATTGGTGAATACGAGAAAATTATCCGGGATCATTTCGATCTGCATGCCGGCCTCTTCGATGTCCATGGGCTTGTATTCGATATTCTGGATCCGGATACGGGACGTTGCGGCAGGCGCGATCAGATCTTCGGTCATTTCCTTTTTTCCCCGGATCTCCGAACGGTCGCCCTTGCGGTGTTTCTGAACTTTCTGCTTGTTCTTTTTAATCTGTTTTTCCAGTTTGTCAAGGGCCATGTCAATGGATGAATACATATCGTTGGTCTTTTCGCGACAGTTGATACTGAGACGGTCTCCGGTGAGTTTGATTTCAGCGATATGTCTTATTTTTTCAACAGACAGAACCACATTGGCTTCCGCGGGGTTGTCAAGGAGTTTGTCGAGCTTGTCCAGCTTGTTTTTCACGTAGGTTTTGAGGTGTTCGGAGGGGTCCAGGTTTTTAAAGGTAACCGATACTTGCATTGTGCGTGCCTCCTTTAAAATTGTTTGCGTTTGCTTGATGGGAGAATGCCTATTATCTCCCTGTATTTGGCGATGGTCCGTCTGGCGATGTGAATGTCGCAGGCTGCCAGTTTTTCGGTAATCAATTGATCGCTGTAGGGTTTTTGGGGCGGTTCGTGACTGACGATTTCTCGGATTTTTTCCTGAACACTGGCCGATGCCATGGTTTCACCGTTGGAACAGTTGATGGAACTGTTAAAGAAAAATTTGAGTTCTAAAATACCCTGGGGGGTGTGGGCATACTTGTTGTTGGTGACCCGGCTGATGGTCGACTCATGCATGCTGATATCTTCGGCCACGTCCCGGAGCACCATGGGTTTCATGTGCGAAATGCCATTTTCGAAAAATTCCCGCTGAAACTTGACGATGCTCGACATGACGTTGTAAATGGTTTTTCTGCGGTGATGAATGCTTTTGATCAGCCATTCCGCGGAACGGAGGCGGTCCTTGAGATAGGATTTTGTATGTTCCTCTATTTTTTCGCCCCGTCGGACCGCCCGGCGGTAATAGGAATTGATCTGAAGTCTGGGAATGTCATCGTCGTTTAATGCGACGATAAACTCATCGCCTTCCTTGAAAACATAGACATCCGGGGTGATATAGATTGATTCTTCATTGCTGAACCGGTCTCCGGGCCTTGGGTCAAGAGACTTGAGCACTTTGACGGCGGCGATGACATGAGCAAGATCCGTTTTCAGGGCGTTGGCAATGATTTTGTATCGCTTGTTCTCCAGGTCCTTGAGATGATGCCGGATCAGGTCGATGACCAGGGGGTCCCGGATGCCCAGCAGTTGAACCTGGATCAGGAGGCATTCCTTCAGATCAGAGGCGCAGATCCCCGGCGGATCAAATGTCCGTATCACCGACAGTACCTGCCTGACCTTTTCCGGACGGGAATGACAGGCGGCGGCGATATTATCGATTTCAGCATCCAGATAGCCGTATTTGTTTATATTACCGATAATATGACTGCCGATCAGTTCCTCTTCCTGATCTGGCTTGGTCATCAGAAGCTGCCAGCGGAGATGGTCGGCAAGGGACGTCCGACTCGGGGTGAATGCTTCCAGATCAAGGGCGTCTTTTTTTTCGGCTTCAAAATGGATGAGGCCTGTGGAATTGTACTCGTCGATATAGTTTTGCCAGTCGAGATAGTTATCGAACTTGTCGGCAATGGTGACTTCCCGGGTTGTGACGGGATCGGGCGATTCAGCATCGAGCGTTTCATCCATATCCGATTCCGTGGACGCCTCTAAGGTCGGATTGCTCTCGATTTCCTGCTGGACCATATCCGCGAGTTCTAGCCGCGACAGTTGCAGCAACTTGATGGCCATCTGGAGCTGGGGTGTCATGACCAGTTGCTGCTGCATTCTGAGATTTTGCTGTAATTCAATCGCCATTTTTTACAGTCTGAAATGAGAGCCCAGATAGATTTCCCGGGCAACAGGGCTTGATGCGATGATTTCCGGCGAACCGGACTCGATAACCCGGCCGTTGTTTAAAATATACGCCGTATCGCAGACGCCGAGGGTTTCCCGGACATTGTGATCCGATATAAGCACCCCGATGCCGCGTCGGGCCAGATGAAGGATGATGTTCTGGATATCGATGACGGCCAGTGGATCGATGCCCGCAAATGGTTCATCCAACAGGATGAACTTGGGGTCCGTGGCCAAAGCGCGCGTGATTTCAAGTCTTCTCCGCTCTCCGCCGGAAAGAACGGAGGCTTTCTGATCGGAAAGATGCCGGATGCCGAGTTCGTCTAAAAGCATGTCCGCTTTTTGCTTCTGCTCTTTTTTTGACAGTAAAAGGGATTCCAGGATGGCCAGAAGATTGTTTCTGACCGTCAGTTTTTTAAATACGGACGGTTCCTGTGGCAGATAACCGACCCCTTTGCGCGCACGCAGATACATGGGATAGCGGGTGATCTCCTCGTTGTCAAGGTAGACGGTTCCGCTGTCCGGCCGGATCATGCCCACCGTCATGTAAAAACTGGTGGTCTTTCCGGCGCCGTTGGGTCCTAAAAGACCCACAACCTTCCCGCTGTTGATCTCTAAGTTTACCGCGTCCACAACCCGGCGGCCGTTAAAGGTTTTAACGAGATTTTTCAGCGCCAGTGTCGTCATGGTCCTCGTCGATGTTGAAGGCTTCGGGGGTTTGCGTGCCTTGCGGCGCGAATACGGCGTTGACGCGTTTATCCGGGCTTCCGTCAACCGTGATGCGGCCTGTATTCCGGTCGATGGTGATTTTTTTCCCGGTGATATAATCAGCCCCGCTTTGAATCCGGGTATCTTCACCCGTCAGAACAATCGTTTTGGTTTCTGCTGTATAGACCGCCTGGTCGCATTGGGCGGTCCGGTCGCCGAACCGGATGGAAACATGACCGGTGGCCACGATTTTTTTGATATTTTCCTCCCCCATCCGGTTTTGGTCTTCCGTCATGTCTTGATAAAATACCTTGAGCTGGTCTGACAGGATCAGGGTGTCGTCATAGACCGAGGTGACATTGCCTGAAAATATAATATAATTCGCGTTGGTATCTGAAACAAGCTTGTCGGCCGTGATGTGAAGTTTTTTTGCCATCCCGCCGTTTGTTGTCCCGAGACCGGTCTGTGCCATGCCGTAAACCGGCCACGAAAGGACAAGGACAAGGACAATGCATGTCCTGATATGTAAACGATACCGGCTGATCCTTTTACTGTTCTGAAATATCACTAAAAACACCTTCCACGTGATCCGTGCATGTTATCTTTCCTGTTTGGATGTTATAGGTCATTTGCCCCGCTTTCATGAGAAATGACGACCCGGTGACGTTTACGGGAGACGCAGACTGTATCATATGCAATTGATGGTCATAATGCAAGTTTTCGCTTTCGATGGTGTATTCCGGCGTCCGGATTACGATCTGACCGGATGCATTCATATTGTTGGTATCGAGCTGCAATACGCCCCGGTCGGCGGTAAGGGTCAGGGTAAGGCCGTTTTCCAGAAAAAAACGGGCATAGATGTTAATGAGGCGTGCTTCTGAAGGATCAGCATGCAGTTGTGCGGAATCCGCCTCGAGGGTCCACTGTTTCCGGCCGTTCTGGGTGGCGGTGTGCCGGAACCGCTGGATGGAGAGAACGGCTTGCGTGGACTCCGGCGGCTCCGGTTGATTCGTATCGCCGGGGCCGAGGCGATGGCGGAAAAAAACGACCAGAATCGATGCGGCAAGACACAAAATGCAGAAAAACAGAATATACTTTATTCTTCTGGATGGTAGGCGGTTCGTCAATCCATTGATTCCCGACATTCGATGCAATTTTCCAGAAGGCCCTTGGCCGCCAGAATGGATTCGCAGACTTCCCGAACGGCGCCGTGGCCGCCCTTTTTTGTGGTAACCCAGTCCGCAACCTGTTTGACCGCGTCGTGGGCATCTGCCACTGCAATGGCGAGTCCGACTTTTTTCAACAGGGGGATATCCGGCAGATCATCACCAACAAAGGCTAATTCAGAGGCTTTCACACCGGTCCGGGAGACAACGGCGTCGATGATCGCCCCCTTGTTCTGGATACCGTCATAGATCAGGTCGATCCCGAGATCGGCGCAACGGTGCAGCAGTGCGCCGGATCGACGACCGGTGATAATGCCGACGGTTACGCCGACATCCATCAGGAGTTTGATTCCAATGCCGTCCTTGACGTTGAAAGCCTTAGTTTCCGTTCCTGCGTCGCTGTAGATGATCTCGCCGTTTGTCATCACTCCGTCGACGTCGAGCAGCAGGACCCTGATATGTTCGCCTTTAGATACCGTCATTTTATGTGCAATCTATGTGCAATTTTTGTTTAGGGCGTTTTCAATGGCCTTGAGTTGCAGCAGAATGGTTTCCATATGTTCGAGTCTCACGGCATTCGGGCCGTCCGATCGGGCATGCTCGGGGTTTGGATGGGTTTCCATGAATATTCCGTCCGCGCCGGCGGCAATGGCGGCCCTTGCCAGAAGGGGCGCGAATTCACGCTGGCCGGATGAAACCCCGCCTCCGCCGCCGGGTAGCTGAACACTGTGGGTTGCGTCGAAAATCACGGGACAGCCGGTCTGCTGCATGATGGGGATGGCCCTGAAATCCGTAACGAGGTTGTTATATCCGAACATTGCGCCGCGTTCCGTAATCATGATCCGGTCATTGCCGGCGGATCTGGCTTTTTCAACCGCATGAGCCATATCCCAGGGGGCCAGGAACTGCCCCTTTTTTATATTGAGAGGTTTTCCGGTTTTCGCTGCCGCCACGATCAGATCGGTCTGACGGCATAAAAATGCGGGAATCTGTAGGACATCCAATACCGATGTCGCCGGCTCGATTTCACTGACCTGATGCACATCGGACATCACAGGGATCCCAAGATCCCTTCGGATGGCGGACAGAACATCAAGGCCGGCTGTCAGCCCCGGGCCGCGGAAGGAATCGAAGGACGTCCGGTTGGCTTTATCATATGAAGCTTTGAAAATAAAAGGAATTTCAAGCATTTCGGTTAGCTTTTTCAGATATTCTGCGATATCAAAAGCGTTTTGTTCGTCCTCTATGACACAGGGCCCGGAAAACAGCACAAACGTAGCGGGTCGTCCCAGCACTCGGTCATTGATTTTTACCTGTTGCACCATTACATTTTTGTCCCTTTAATCAATATGGCTTCGTAAAAAGCGATTGTATCCCGAGCGCTGAATTACAGATGCAAAATGATCAGAAAACAGCCTGAGATGCCGAATTCCCGCATATCATTTCAGATACGTTACGTGTCTTTAAAAGTCAAGGAGCGAAATAAGACCTTGCTTACCGTCATGATTCCTGATAAAAGTAATAAGATTTTAACCAGTAAAAAACTAAAGCGGGATCGCCATCGTCTGCGACAGGCGATGCGGGTTAAGGGAAAAGATTTGCGCAGCGTAATGGCGTATATGAACTAAGGACGTTTGTAAAAATGGTTAAGCGAAAGGAAAAGCGAAGCAAAACCGGAATCTGGATTATCGCCATCAGCCTGATCCTTATCTTTGGTTCCGGGTTCTGGGTCATGGCGGTTAAGCTTGAGGGGGAAAAGCCGAAAATTGAAATGGATCCCATGACCGGTTTTGTGGGGATCGATACCGCCATCACCGGGGTGGTCGTTGACCGCAAAAGCGGCATACGAAAACTTCACGTCGTCCTGCGACAAGACGACAAAGAGGTTGTAATGCTGGAAGAGGATTACGGGTCCGACGCCCGGCGCGAAGAAACGCCACAGCATGAAATTCCATTCCGGATTGAAATTGATACCCGGAAATTAAAAATCGACGACGGGGCCGTCAATATCGATGTCAGCGCCTGGGATCATTCCTGGCGCCGATGGTTCAACGGGAATCGCACGGATATCGCATTCGAGTTTATCATTGACACCAAACCACCGCATATCGAGGTGTTGAGCACGAGTCACAATATCAACCAGGGAGGGTCCGGACTGGTTATTTACCGCCTGT
>CAYZXZ010000035.1:0-20390 GCA_964481615.1 uncultured Desulfobacteraceae bacterium
GGATTCCCAGATGGTTTCTTCACTTTTTTCCATCAAGCGGTGCAAAATCGAGGTTCTACATACCAAGTTTTTCAGATGATAGCATCTGAGGGAATTTCAATTTGAAATTTTCCATTATTGTGCAGCAATAGTCTGGACTTAATTCCAGACATCCCGTTTATCAAAGATGATGATGCTTAACATGAGAAATATCAGGACGGAACCAGACGAAATGCCGACGGTCCACCAAGCATACCTGGCCCAGTCCACATAAATACCTTCCGCCAATTTTTCCATATTGTCTATTGGAAGAAACAGGTATCTCGTGAAAAGGTACTTCTGAAACAGATCAATCTGGGACAGGATCTGCATAAAAAAATAAATAACAATGCCTGTTCCCACAGCGCCGCCGGACCCTCTTATCAGGATGGAAAAAAAGCATCCTAAGGAAACAAGGGCAATCGTGGCGCAAAGCGTTAGAAATATCCCGCCGGAAAACCCTTTGGCAAGATCCGTGGCGGTAAATAAGATAAATTCCCCTTCTTTGATGGCCACCAAGCCGCCCAGAAAATGCCCCAGTATGAGACCGACTAAATGATAGAACACCACCAGCACGATGCTCAAGCAGACAAGTGCGATGAATTTTCCCAAAATGAAATCACGGCGCTTAACACCCCGGACTAAAATGATTTTAGCGGTCCCCGTGGCAATTTCTTCGGAAAGGGTCATCGAAGATAATGCCAAAAGGATCAACGTCAGCAGCTGAAGGCAGATTTTAAGCGAAAAGGCCGATACCTGGAAGCCGGTGCCCAAATCGTCATTGGCAAGTCGCGTGGAATGCTCGAAAAAGGCGGCAGCGATTTGAATTGCCAGAATTATTACTGCAATCCAAAGCGTGGACCGCTTCCGGATCATTTTTTCCAATTCAGTTTTTATTAATGTCTTTAATTTGGACATGTCATTCTCATTGGGTGCGTTAGCTGGGTGTTAGATTACTTGCTTATAAGAATCGTCACCTTACCCTTTTCGTCTGTGTTGCCATTGGGCTGGAATACCATGACCACATCGCTTTTGGCATCGGCATTCACCATTAGTGGTTTTACCATCTGCCCATTGTCGGGCAATTCGATGACAAATTCAATATCCGCGGTTTCTTTCGGCCGGCCGTCATCAGACGCATAGTGAATCATCAACTTTCCATCATGGGCATGCATAAAATCCTTGCGACCATCCCAGTTAAAATCCCCGTCTATGCTGGAGACCGGAATTTTGCGCCTACGCGTATCAATCTCCACCGTAACCCCCAGCTCGAAATCAGGTTTTTGATTATACTGCCCTGATTTGTCCATGACATACCAAAGAACCGTTACATCGATATTGCCTGTAACCAGCATCGTGATAATATTAAAAACGCCGATTTCGACAACCGGAATATAGATATCCATTTTGCCGTCATTATTTAAATCCCCTACCTTGCATTGAATCTGGAACCCGCGGTTAATGATGATATGGTCCGGGACTTCAGTAAAAACGCCGCCGTTTTTGGGATTATCGGGGTCCTGGCGGGCAAAGTAGATCTGGAACTGCTTTTTAGGATTAAACGCGCCGTCTTTCATTGAAAATTTTTCAATGATTATATCCAATAGCCCGTCGTCATTGAGATCGGCAAGAGACGTGACCCCTATTTTATCTTTAAAGCGATCACGCTGATGTATGTTGCCGTTTCCCAGTTTTAAAGAATACGCCTGGGTTAAGATAAAATTAAGATTAACGATGACGGAATCGGCATCGGAAAATTCTCCGGCACTGTTTTGAAAAAAAACCTTGAGATATTCGTCATGCACGGTGACAATATCGCTTCGTTGATCCCTGTTGTAGTCAACAATAAGGGTATTGGGGGTCAAAAACGTGGCAATCAGATAGCGGCTTACCTCGTTTAACGACGTCACACTGTTTAGCATCGGACAATCCAGCTTTGCGGTCATCTTGTATGTGCCGTCCGCCTGTTTGCCATAAATGAGATAATAATTAAATTGTGGAATCAATATCTCGTCAATCCCATCATTGTTAAGATCCTGGGCGAAATTCAACCGCTCCAAAAAGAGCTTGTCGGGAATCTTAAAGATGGATGCTGTTTCAAGGAACGGAATGGGGGTAGGATCATAGCGCACATCGATCATTTTGTAATAGAACAGCCCTTTGTTTTTAAAAAAAATAATTTCTTTGCCCGGATTTGAATCGATATCCCCAAGATCATACACCACGGCATCGGGATCGACTTCAAATTGATAGTCCGCCTGTTCATTAAATCCGCCTGGGTGTTGATAAAAAACGGAAAAGCAGCGGGAGACCGTTGATCCATGCCGCGTGGAATGAAAAAACAGACCGTCATTTAAGCCGTCCCCGTTTAAATCCTCCAGCAGATAATCGATATAGTCGCCTTCAACTTTTAATTCATAAACAGCGAAAAAATCTTTTTCCGATTTCGCGTCCGATAATACCGGCAAACAAAGGAAGCCACACAGGGAAGCAGCCAGAAACAAGGGTAAGCATCGCAGCATTAGCATTGATTTTCCTTTTCAATTAATTTCAGAAAATAGTCTTCCAGGGTTTCAATGCCGTGTTCTCTTAGATCATCGATCGCAGCCGCGGCCAGGATTCTGCCTTCATGAATGATGACGGCGTGCGTGCATATCTGTTCGATTTCCGAAAGTAAGTGGGAAGAAATAAATATAGTCATTTTTTCAGATTTGGCCAGGTGCTGGATCAGATTCTTTATTTCTTTTCTTCCCAGCGGATCCAGCGCGTTGGTGGGTTCGTCCAGAATCAGGAATTCGGGCTGTACCAGAAGGGCCTGGCCGATGCCTAATCGCTGCCGCATGCCCTGGGAAAATTCGCCCACTTTAATATCCGCTGACCGGGATAACCCAACAGTTTTTAAAATGTGATCGATATCAACGACTTTATTCTGTTGCAGTCGGGTTAAAAGTATATAATTTTGCCGGGCCGTCAGATAATTATAAAAAGTCGGGGCTTCAAACATAATACCGAGTTTTTGAAAGACTGCCGTGGATTTGCCGTTTGTGACCACGCCTTCGATTTCAACGGTTCCGGATGTCGGCGCCACGAGGCCGGCGATTATTTTGATTGTTGTCGACTTGCCTGCGCCGTTCGGGCCTAAAAATCCGGTAATTCCGCCTTTCGGAACCTCAAAGGTCAGGTTTTTAAGGACATTTTTTTTACCGTACGTTTTACACAGGTTTGTAATGCGTAACGCGGCCTTTTGATTTAATGCGCCTGTGATCGGATGGCATTCGGGTTGTTGATTCATTGTAAATTGCTGCCTGCTAAATGTGTGGATATTATTCATAAGGGATCGGCGGCGGAGAAAACGTACTATGGCGTCAACACCAGCACCGATTGCGTATGTTTTGCGATCTCCTGATTGCTGAACCACCAGTAAACCTTCCCGCCGTCCATGAAAGCCGGGATCTGGTCTGTGGCATGGGGATGAAACACCCGTCCGGCGATTCCGCCGGGCAACACCGCGGCCACCTTGTCTTCATCGGCCAGATCGGCCGCCATGCGAAGGGAGGCGGAAATAGTCACCCCATAAGGTGCGTTGTAGTCATATATTCCACGGTACAACACCTCCGCGGAACCCGGCGCCGGATATGTGCCCCCGCCCAGCAGCCCTTTGCCGAATCCGTCTCTCCGGATGGGACTGACAAAGGTGTGCTGGTGAACCTTTCCCCATTGCCACCGGTCCGGGTTGCCGCCCAGGGATGCGGAAAGGTCGGCCATTGCTTCCATAGCCGCGCGGATGAGGATTTCTCGCTTCCCCTCCACCGCCTCTGCTGTGGTCGTGTCGTCGAACCAGTGCTCCAACTGATCGGTCAATATCATCTGCTCAAAGCGCTCTTGCCAGAAATACCATACACCCAGCATGCTTTTCGTCAGGTTATCGTCCAACTCATCGGCAAAGGTCAGCCGGGCGAATCGTTCGTAAACCGCGTGGAATACCGTGGCGCCGACAGCGTCCGTGTCGTCGCGGCGGTCCCATTGCTTGAGGATCTCGGCCAGTTCCTTTGTCTGGTCGGAATCCGCCAGAATTTCCACCATGAAGGGAACCAGTTTTTCCGCCATCAGGTTGGTGGTGTCCCGTTGGTAGTTCCAATGATCGTCAACGGTTTTTTGGCCGGGGGCATGCATGAGCTGTTTGAGTCTGCGATAGCGATAGCCGGGGGACAAATAAGATGAATAATAATATGGATAATCGCGGGTAACCGTTTGATGATTGCATGTCCCCAGCCACCCCTTGTCCGGATTGTAGGAGTGTGGCATCTCATCGAAAGGAACAAATCCTAGCCAGTTATCCCGGCCGTCGGTCACGATCCAGGGAAGGGTCCCGTCGCCGTTTGAGCGGATGGGCAGCCGCCCGGAAACATGCCAGCCGATATTTCCGGAAATGTCGCCAAAGACGAAATTGAGCATGATGACATTGAAATTTGCCAGGACACGCCGGATATCTTGTACGCTCCTAGCATGGATAAATTCTGCCACCCCCAGGCGTGGCTCCATGAATTCATAGGGAGCCCATCTGATACTCATCACCTTGTTCGTTTCAAGGCCTTTGAGAACGCCCGAGACCACAGGCCCCCGCCTGGTGTAACGAATATCGACCGGTTCCTCCCGGAAGCCCGATTTTTCATTCTTATCCCGGATTTTCAGGATTTCCGTGATCTTTGTAAAGGGAAGGGAACGACCGTTTTCCAGGTAATTATCGGGGTTGGCCGGATCAACGGTTTCCACGTAGAGATCCTGCATATCTCCGTAAGCATTGGTGATGCCGATCGCGACGTGCTGGTTGCGAAAAATCGGCATTACCGGCAGGCCCGGAATGTGAACTCCGACGATGCGCAGGTCGGGCGTGAAAATGCCGGCAGGATACCAGGTTCCGGGCAGGATGACGGTTTCCAGATGGGGATCATTGCATACCACCGGCCGGCCCCCGGCGGAAAGGGCGGAACCGGCCGCCCAGTTGTTGCTGCCCAGTTCGTGAGCCCCTCCGTCCAGAAATCCCTTTATCATAGCGTCCGTCGATATTCTGGTTGTCGCCGACAATGCGCATAAAACGGCCTCAGCAAGGGGTCCTTCGTCATCGGGATTGACGGTTAAGGGGAAGATCTCTCTGGCACGCGCCTCCCCCAGCCGTTCCACCAGCATCTGGGCGATGATTTCGGCCTTCAGGTTGGCCGAGGAGTCCCAGCTCATATAATAGAGAATGGTCAGGCTGTCGGCAAGGGTCCAGGGTTCGGGCGCGATTCCGGCCAGCGTGAACTCGAGGTGAAAAGAGTCCGCGCCGGTTTGGATGTAGGCGTTGATCCCGTCGATATAGTTTTGGAGGAGCCGGCGGTCGTCTGACGCCAGGATTTCAGCATGGGCCGCCGCTTGGCGGTAAAACCCCAGGGTCCGGTGGCGAAGATCTATATCCCTGGCTTTTTCCCCGGCCAGTTCACTGATGCGTCCCTGAGCGAAAAGCCGGGTCAAGGTCATCTGGAACAGCCGATCCTGGGCGGTGATGTAACCCAATGCGCGCATGGCGTCGTCTAATGTATCGGCATGAATATACGCCATCCCTTTTTCGTCCCGTATCACTTTTACGGGCGCGTCGAGGACTTCAAGGGCAAGGCTGCCCGCGGTCTGGTAGCGGTTGAGTCCGGCACAGCCGACAAATAAAACCAGGCTGGTCAGCAGCGCATAGCAAGTGATATGGCGCATAACTGCTTCCTCTTCAATCTGTCCGGAAGTTCATAGTGGTTTCCATGTGCATGACGCTGTTGGCGTTCTGCGCGTACCCGCCGTTTTCATCCTCTGTCCGGTGAATCATCTTGCTCTTTTTGTCGCTGGTTGTCGACATGTGTCTCGGCCGGATCTAACTTTTTGCGGACCGGCTCATTGTTGCAGAATGTACTTGCCAGTTGCAAGTCTTTTTTCTATATTGCATCACCGAACAGGAAACCGAAATTATTGAGAAAAATATATTCAGGATATCCCCCATATAAAGAGTACCGGAAAAGATGAAAGAGGGTTCGGCCATGACGGTTCGCAAGGGCGATCATATTGAATTAGATATCAGCCATACGGGATTCGGCGGCAAAGGGATCGCCAAAATCGACGGTTTTACGATCTTCGTGGACCAGGCCGTTCCCGGAGACCGGGTCCTTGCCGCTATCGTCAAAAAGAAAAAAAGCCACGCCGAGGCCCGTGTCAGCCAACTGCTGACCCCTTCTGTCTTCCGGGTCGATGCGCTTTGTCCCTACAGCGGTTTCTGCGGCGGATGCACCTGGCAGTTCCTGCGCTATGACAAACAGCTCGAATACAAGCGGTTGCATGTGGTCGAGGCATTGCGTCACATCGGCGGAATCGAAGGCATTGATGTCATGCCGACTCTCCCGTCGGAGGCGATGTTTGCCTACCGGAACAAGATGGAATTTTCCTGCAGCGACCGGCGCTGGGTTTTGCCCATACAATTGGACGATGAAACCATCGAGCGGGATTTTGCCCTGGGCCTTCATGTGCCCGGCACCTTTGACAAGGTCCTCGATATCGACGCATGCCTGCTGCAACCCGGGAAGGGCAATGAGATCCTTCGATTTGTAAAGGCATACATGAAAAACAGCTGGCTGCCGGCATACGGCTTGCGCTCGCATTCCGGTTTCTGGCGGTTTCTGATGGTGCGCCATTCTCTGGCCCGGGATCAGTGGCTGGTCAATATCGTCACATCTTCGGAAAACATGGCAGTGCTGATGCCCCTGGCCCTTGATCTGGTGCGGATCTTTCCTGATATCGGGGCCGTGGTCAATAATGTAACAGCCCGCAAATCAGGCGTGGCCGTCGGCGAGAAGGAAATCCTCCTGGCCGGTCAACAGCAACTGGAGGAACATCTGGGACCTTACCGGTTTACGATTTCCGCCAATTCATTTTTTCAGACCAACACCCGGGGAGCAGTGCGATTATATGACACGGTCAAAGATTTTGCGGCTCTGACCGGCAGGGAACATGTTTTGGATCTCTACAGCGGCACCGGCACCATACCTATCTGGTTGTCCGATGCCGCCGCATCCGTGACCGGCATCGAGATCGTGGAGGCCGCCGTGGCCGACGCGCAAAGAAATTGCGAACAAAACCGGATATCCAATTGCAGTTTCATTCTCGGTGACATGCGCTCCGTGCTGTCGAGCATCACGCAGCAACCCGATATTCTGATCATTGATCCGCCCCGCACCGGCATGCATCCGGATGTGGTCAAGCAGGTCCTGGAACTGGGAGTGCCGCGCATTGTCTATGTATCCTGCAATCCCGCCACCCTTGCCCGGGATGCAGGCCGGATGAAGGATATCTATCAAGTGGCGCGGGTCCAGCCCGTGGATATGTTCCCGCATACTTATCATATCGAGTCCGTGGCCTGTTTTGAACGGCGGGGAGGAGTCCCGCAATGACGATAAAAATGAATCCCATCGGCGTTTTTCACACTGAAGCCGCCGAGATCCCACGGCACTGGTCCATTTCCGAGATGGAGGGAAAAATCGTTCTGGACCCGCGCTTTACCGGCGGGTTAAAGGATATACAGCTCGGCAAGAAGATCGTGGTGATTTTTCATTTTCACCAAAGCCCGGCATTTGAGCTGAAAAATATTGTCCAGCACCCGAAGCATATGGACCGGCCAATGGGGGTTTTCAGCATCTGCTCGCCCCTTCGGCCCAATCCCATCGGGTTTTCGGTGCTGACCGTAAAAGACATCCGGGATAATGTCGTGTTCGTGAAACACGCGGACATGATCGACGGCACGCCGGTGCTCGACATCAAGCCCCATATCGTAAGCGGTTAAGGTGTAACTCACCGCCTTTCCCAACAGACCCTTGGGCGGGGTTCGCCGGGAGAGCGCTTCCAGGAATATTTTCAATTCCGAAAGCACCGGCTCTGATTTTTCCCGGCGAATGGCAACGATTTGGACCGCATTGAGCTTGCCGGATCTGCTCCTCAAATTGTTACCGTTCAGGGTCAGGAAGGCAGCGACACAGTGCCGCTGATCCAGTCGATCAATGACAATAGCAAATATGATGCGGAAACGAAATAAGACGGATTGGCAATTGGATGCGAAAGCTCGTCATCCCCAGTTTTACGGCGATTTACGCATCAGTCAGGCAATGGGGTTTTTAAAAGATTCAGCTTTGCAGGTCGGTAACGGCCCGGTCAGGGGATCGGAAAAACGTTACAAAATGAAACAATTTTTGAGAGGGCCGTGGATGTCGGTGGCCGGGCTTTTTGAAATTTTTTCTTGATTAATTCCGCAGGATGCCGTGTAGTAAAATTTCCGGAGGGCGATTTTTTCGATGCCATCGATGTTTTACATGTAACGCCTTATTGAAGGGGGATATAATGAGACGCCAGATCAACAGGATTTTATGCGCAACGGATTTTTCCCGGTTTTCCCAGGACGTAGTGAATTACGGCATCCGACTGGCCAAGGAGTTTCATGCGACGCTGTATATCTGTCACATCGTCGATGTGCCGACGGTATCGGTTTACGGCGAGGCGGTCATCGGTCCCATCGAGCATCAGAACCGTTTCATGGAGTACGCCCGGCAGGAAATCGAAAACTTTGTGGGCAATGAATCCATTGCGTACCAGCCATTGATTACCTTAGGGATCGCCACCGATGAGATTACCCGCCTGGCCCGGGAAAATATCATCGACCTGGTGATTACGGCAACCCATGGCCGTTCCGGTTTGAAACGGTTTTTCCTCGGATCGGTCACCGAGCGCCTGATGCGGACTTTGCCGTGCCCGCTGCTGGTGCTACGGGGATCGGAAGAGGGGAGCATCCCGAAAAAACTTCAGAAATTTCCTTTCAAGCGGATTCTGGTGGGATGCGATTTTTCCGCCGATGCCGACAAGGCGTTTGATTACAGCCTGAGCATGGCCCAGGAATTTGAAAGCGAACTTCACCTGGTCCACGTGGTCGAGCCATCGGGGTATAAGGATCTGTTCAAACTGCCGGCCGAGTCAGCCGACAAGTTCAAACAGGATCTTTATGACATGATCAAGGATAAGCTCATGGCTATGGTGCCGAAGGAGGCGTTATCCTGGATCACCCTCAAAACCAAGCTGGTGGTGGGCAAACCTTATGACGAGCTGGTCCGTTATGCGGAAATGAATGATATTGACCTGATATCCCTTGGTATCCGAGGATACGGCATGGTGGAAGAACTGCTGGTGGGTTCCACCACGGACCGGGTGTTACGGCAGTCACCGTGCGCGGTGATGTCCGTTTCAGCCACGTGATCACCAGTTAAGGCTTTGCGGCGGCACGGCCGCAAAGCCTTAATGCATATTTTTACAGGTTCTTTTCTTCAATGATTCTGCCACGGGGATCGATGATGATCTCACGGCCTGGAATTTTCTTTCCGGCGGCAGACATGGCTTTTTTGACGATCCAGGGCAGACCGGCGCAGCAGGGCACTTCCATTTCAACCACGGTCACACTGCGGATGCCGGATTTTTCAAAAACTTCCGTAAATTTTTGAAGATATCCGTCCACGTCATCGAATTTCGGGCATCCCATCATCACGGCCTTTCCTGAAATCAGCTTTTCGTGCAAATCCGGATAGGTAACGGCCACGCAATCGGCAAGCACCAGCAGGTCGGCATTTTTAAGAAAAGTTGCATTGGCCGGTACCAGACGGATTTGAATCGGCCAGTGACCCAGGCGGGAAGCACCGGCCACACCGGTCCTTCCATGAGCGGCATGTTCTCCGGCATCCGGCGCCGGCATAAAATGCCGGATCTGCTGAGACGGGCAACCGCAGGCCAGGGTCGGGGCTTCATGGCCGTGATGGGTTTTGGTTGCTTCCAGGTGTTTTTCCACGGCGGTTTCATCGAATTCATCGGCTTCCCGTTCCACGATGCGAAGGGCACCGGTGGGGCATTCCCCCATGCAGGCTCCCAGTCCGTCGCACAGATTGTCGGCCACCACGCGGACTTTTCCGTCCACAAGTTTCAGCGCCCCTTCGGCGCAGGAAGGTATGCACTGGCCGCAGCCGTCACACAGCTCATCATCGATTTCGATTATTTTACGAATGACTTTCATTGGTTTCTCCTTATGTCAGTAACGCTTCGGTTGCGGTTTTACGTCCGGTTTGGGTCAGAAACCCCTTATCGATCATGTTTCGGATTTTCTCTGCCGGCAGCGGGTTTTGCTTGTGTGCTTCTTCGATATTGACGATCCGGTCCGCGTCATAAAGGACTTTGAAAGCGAGCGTCTCCTCATCCATGGGGTGATGATGATGTCCTATAATATCGCATACTTCCTCGATGAGATCCGCGGTTGCTCCCAGTTTCTCGAGGATGGCCCCGGCAATGGGAGGACCTTCGGCTTCCTGGTATTTTGCGGCGGTGGACCCGTGTTTTTTTTCGGCTTCATGGATGCCGATATCGTGCAGGTAGGCGGATGCCAGGATCACGGCCATGTTGCCGCCTTCGGCCAAGCCGATTTTCTCCGCGTATCGCGCCACCCTTGTGGCATGGCCGATACGCTTGAAATCCTTGTTGAAATATTTTTTCATCTCAATGGCAATCCGGTCCTTGAGAAGGTTATCCCGCTGCGCCACGAACTCCGGCGGCAATGACCCGATGCACTGATCCGCGAACTTGCAATAGGCGGCGCATCCGAAATTCATCTGGGGATTTGCGAATCGATGCCCGCACGATGGACATTTTCGGGTGGGATCATCCCGGAAAAATTCCACCGGCTTTTTGCATTGCGGGCAGGTGGTTTCGAAAATTGCATCGGATTTCCAGTAACGGCTGTCCTGTCCCGGGCATTTCATGGTCGACATCCTTTCTTAAACAGCATCCTTCGGTCAAGGGCTTTTGGCGGTGGTCTGAATAGATGCTTTATTTTTTTTCATTTTGTGGTATTTATATTTTTTTACAATTCCGATGATCATATAATAATACACTTGAAAGCAGGCGCCCGATTTTTTTCACCGGCTGCGTTTAGCAATACAATGACACTCCCTTCGGGCTTTGTCGTTGACTTAAGTCAATCAACAAAAAAAGAAACCGGAACATGCACCCATATGCCGAACTGATATCCCGGAATCTTCTGTTTGAGGGTCTTTCCGATGCGCATGTCGAAGAACTGCTCGGCATCGCCGTTGATAAGGCCTATGAGAAAAATGAGATGGTCTTTATGGAGGGCGATCGCGCATCCGGGCTCTATGTCAGTATCGAGGGGATGATCAAAATTTACAAGCTTTCCCAAGAGGGGAAGGAGCAGATTTTGCATATTTTCGGCCCGGGCGAACCCTTCGGAGAGGTCCCCGTCTTTTCCGGAGGGACATTTCCGGCCTATGCCGAAGCCATTGTCAAAAGCCGTGCCCTGTTTTTCCCCAGAGATACCTTTATCCGACTGATCACCGGCAACCCGGGATTTGCTTTGAACATGCTTGCGGTTATGTCAGCGAGACTCAGGCGATTTACCATGCAGATCGAAAATTTGACCCTCAAGGAAGTGCCGGGCCGTCTGGCAGTCTACCTGCTGATGCTGTCTTCTGAACAGGAGGAAAGCCGGATCGTGCGTCTTAAGATTTCCAAAGCCCTGCTGGCCAGTTTTCTGGGAACCATACCGGAAACGCTATCTCGGATGCTGGCCCGCATGGCCGACCGCGGCTTGATTCATGTGGCTGGACGGGAGATCCGGCTGCTGGATATGGACGGCCTGACCGCCCTGGCGGAATCCGGAAAAATCGTCGATTTGTAGAAGGCGGGCATGAAAAATGACCGATTACCGAAGCAAATACCATGTTGGTCCCAAATAAAGGCTTTTTAATGCAACAACGCCGAATCCCGGCACGCCATTAACGTTATCAATCGATTTTTGCCGTTATGACGCAGGATAACATCGAAAAGTTTCTGGAGAACAAATCCAACCTCGTTCGTATTTTGGACAATCTCCGGGAAGGAATCATTGCCCATGATCTTGACCGGAAAATATTTTTTTTCAATCGCGAAGCAGAGCGCCTCACCGGATACGAACGGGATGAAGTCCTTGGCAGGGACTGTCACGATGCTTTCGGCGAGCCTTTCTGCGGGCAACATTGCCTGTTTCACGAATCCGGCGCCGGATTTCCGGATGCGGCCGAATATCCGATTGCACTTCTCACAAAGGACAGCCAGACACGGCACGCTGAAATGTCGGTGACGCTCATGACCGATGAACAGGGCGAACCCATCGGCGTGCTGGCATTTATCAAGGACATGACAGATATTCTGAAGTGCCAGTTCCGATCAGGCGAATTAAGCGGATATGAGGGAATCGTGGGCAAAGACCGGAAAATGCGGCAGATTTTTCAGCAGATTCGGGATCTGGCGGCCTATGATTATCCGGTTCACGTCTATGGTGAAACCGGAACCGGCAAGGAACTTGTGGCCGAGGCCATCCATAATGCTGGTCGGCGGGCGGGCGGGCCGTTTGTGCCCATCAACTGCGGCGCGCTTCCTGAAGGACTGATTGAAAGCGAACTCTTCGGCCATGTCCGGGGGGCTTTTTCCGGCGCCATTCGTGATAAAAAGGGCCGTTTTGAACTCGCCGACGGAGGCACTGTTTTTCTGGATGAGGTCGCGGAGTTGTCAAAGGAGATGCAGGTCAAGCTGCTGCGGTTTCTGCAGACCGGCAGGTTTGAAAAAGTAGGCGGCGAAATTACCACATCCGTGAATGTGCGCATCATCAGCGCCACCAACTCCGATCTAAAAGACGAGGTTGAGAAGAAAAAATTCAGGGAGGATTTGTTTTACCGCCTTAACGTGATCCCGATTCACCTGCCCCCGCTGCGGAACCGGAAAAATGATATTCCCCTGCTGGTGGAGTATTTTCTGGCGCAGATCAATCAGACGGCCCATAGGAAGCCGGTATCCATATCAAGGAAAGCCCTTTCCCTGATGATGGATTATGCGTGGCCGGGCAACGTCCGACAACTTCAGAACGTGCTTCAGTATGCCACGGTCAAATGCGGCGGTAGCGCGATCCGTCCGGATCATCTGCCCGCCGAACTCGGGGTCCCGAAAAATAATCCGGAAACGCGGGGTCCGGGCCGGAAACTCAATTATTTTTCGGTAAGAACAGCCCTGGAGAAAACCGGAAACAACAAATCAAAGGCCGCCAGGCTGTTGGGTGTTGGCCGAGCCACCTTATACCGTTTTTTAAACGACCAGCCCGGCGCGGCACCTTACGAAGATTGAGCCTGTCCAGCACCACATCATAGACATGTATTTCCACGCCGTTTTTGACTACTGTCCTGAGAGCTGCGCCGTATGCCGGGTCGATATGATCCGCGGGCACGAATCGACGGGCATCCATTCGCTGAATCAGAAAGATCATGGCGTTTGGAATTGAATTTTACCACCTGTTTTTTCCATTGTGATGTTTCGCTGATTGTTTGAGACAGAAATGTATCAATCCATGCGATACTGGGAGGGTGCTCCGTTATCGGGAACCGGCACGTTCGCCGTATTGAATTCGCAAGCTGCCGGCTGATGTTCGACGGGAACCGGATGTGAGGCAACCATACTCCTGTACGGCAGGATACGGCAAATCGCAACCGAAATTTGGATTTTTTTACTCAGGAGGGGTGCAGCATATGGCGCGCCATACACTCCATACCTTTTCCACGCATCTGAAAACCGGTTTTGGCATGTATCTTGAATTGTACTTAATAATAAAAGCTCTTAAAATCAAATTTCAAGGCGGATATGTCATTGAAACCATGTAATAACAACATCCGAAAGACCTTGGCCATTGCCGATGAAATGATTTTACTGGCGGATGCTGGTGACTCCGACCATGAAGATGAGGGTTGCGGTATTCTTTACAGCATTTTGAGGGATTCGGCGTATAAAATCCGAAAACTCGCGGAAAAGGAAAAGCAGGCCCACATCAACAAGGGTTTCTGGGATTAGGGTGTTAGGGATTAGGAATGACACGTCAAAAATGTTGTGATAAAATAGTCTTTAAGTTTTAACGCAAATGTATTATTAACTAAAACCATTCTTGAATCATTGAAGGAGGAAATCAAATGAAGAGCGTGAAAGGAACCCAAACGGAAAAAAATTTACTGACTGCTTTTGCCGGTGAATCACAGGCCCGCAATCGTTACACATATTTTGCGTCAAAGGCCAAAAAAGAAGGGTATGAGCAGATCGCTTATATTTTCGAAGAAACAGCGAACCAGGAAAAAGAGCATGCCAAGCGTTTTTTCAATTTTTTAGAAGGAGGGGAAATTGAAATCGCGGCGGCGTTTCCTGCGGGCATGGTCGGCTCCACTATCGAAAACCTGAAGGCCGCTGCTGACGGTGAACAGCATGAACATACTTCCATATACCCTGGATTTGCCAAGATCGCCTGTGAAGAAGGGTTTGACGCCATTGCAGCAGTGCTTGATGCCATTTCGGTAGCGGAAAAACAGCACGAAAAGCGGTATCGGGATCTTGCCGCCAATATTGAAAAAGCATGTGTTTTCAAAAGAGCTGAGCCAGTGGTATGGCGCTGCCGGAACTGCGGGTATCTGCATCACGGCCCTGAAGCGCTGGAAATGTGCCCGGCGTGCGCTCATCCCAAAGCACACTATGAACTGCTGGGCGAAAACTACTAAGGCTGTATGAGTCGCGTAAATCGGAACAGGCGCTTTGAAGGATTTCAGTCTCTTTTAAAGGCCAGAAAATGTTAATACGGCCATTTTCCGGCCAGGTTCTGGAGATTGCAAAACATCCATACTCAGAATATTGAAAGGATAACGGAATGGCATACGATTTTACCGCAAAAGAAATTTTTGAAATGGCCAAGCAGATCGAGCGCAATGGTGTCGCGTTTTACCAGAAAGCAGCCCAAAGCGTCAATAATGCCGATGAAAAGGCGATGCTGCTCGATCTCGCAAAAATGGAAGAAAGCCATGAAGCCGCCTTCGTGAAGATGGAGGCGGATCTAAATCAACAGGAATCAGCACCGACAGTCTTTGATCCGGACGGTGAGGCTGCGCAGTATCTTAAATCTCTTGCCGATACCCGGGTGTTTTTCGAAAAGGAAATCGATTTGTCGTCGATGAAATCGATCCTCAAGGCAGCCATCACGGCGGAAAAAGACTCCATTGTTTTCTATCTGGGGATGAAGGACCTGGTTCCGCAACAATTCGGCAAAGACCGCATTGATGCCATTATCAAAGAGGAAATGAGTCATATCCGGCTGCTGGCTAAAAAGCTTGTCGCAGCCCGTTGATGATCGCGGTTTTTTACTAAAGCTTGTTTTCGTAAGACCATCAATAAAAGCGTCATCGAAACGACTTCAATACCGTAATCGAATAAAAAAAAGGGGATTTGTCATGGCTGAAAAGTCAGGAATTTATAAATGTGAATTGTGCGGCAATATCGTAGAAGTGCTGATTTCCGGAAACGGCACGCTGGTTTGTTGCGATCAACCAATGAAACTGATGGTGGAAAACACCGTGGACGCGGCTAAGGAAAAACATGTGCCCGTCATTGAAAAAATCCCCGGCGGCGTCAAGGTAAAAGTCGGCTCCGTGGCCCATCCCATGGAAGAAAAACATTATATTCAGTGGATCGAAATCAACGCGGACGGCAGAACATGCCGCCGGTTCCTGAAACCGGGAGATGTTCCGGAAGCTGAATTTATGGTGGAGGCCGCCAATATCACGGCGCGGGAATACTGTAATCTTCATGGCCTTTGGAAAGCATAACGCAAAAGGAGGAAAGCCAATGCCGGCATGGAAATGCGCAAACTGCGGGTATACGTTCGACGCGGACGTCACGCCGAATGAATGCCCGTCATGCAAGCAGAAGTGCGAGTTTGTAGATGTCACCTGTTATACTCCTGACTGCGCGATCCAAGGGACGGACGACCGGATCGGCCAGCCTAAAAAGTAACAGGCCGAAATTGAAAACATCGGCATTGACGTAACAGAATCCGTTTGCAAACGCGAAAGGAGGCACCATGACAACACCTCAGCATTGTCCGGGATACGAACAGTTCAAGCATCTGCAGTCATTTACCTGCGCCTGTCCGAAATGCGGCGAAAAAAAGGAAATTTTCTCCGATGAATTCGACAGGACGCACCGGTGCGGCACCTGTGGAGAGGAAATCGATTTTACCCAGTGCACCCTGGAGGGGAGCGCGTAAGCGCCTGTCACATTATTTCTGCATCAGGATGATCGTTAATGGATGTTGTTTTTCTGTCCAGGCTCCAGTTTGCTGCGGCTACGATGTTTCATTTCCTGTTTGTTCCGGTGACCCTCGGGCTGGCCTTTCTTGTGGCCTGGATGGAAACCAAATACGTCCGGACCGGGGACAAACTTTACCTGTCCATGACAAAGTTCTGGGGCATCCTGTTTCTGGTTTTTTTCCTTCAGCACGGCACGCTGTGGCTGGCGGCCCGGACCACCGGCATGCTTCATACGCGATCGATGCGCGCGGCCGGACGGATCTGGCCCATGACAGCGGGCGCCGTGGTCCTGTTTCTGGGTGCCACGGCTATTTATACGGATCTGTATGTTAATTACCTGGCCCGGCCGTATCTGTTTCTCATTCTGGCAACAGCGGCGGCGGCCCTTGTCGCGATTCGATTTTTTCATCAGAGGCGTCTTTATTTCAAAACATGGTTCGCGTCGGCGGCCACCATTGTTTTTGCCATGTTTTTCTGCCTGGCGGGGCTTTTTCCGAACCTGTTCCCGTCCAGCATGGGCGATCAGTATTCACTGACCGCCTTTAATGCGTCGTCGAGTCAATTGACCCTGACCATCATGCTGGTGGTGGTGCTGGCGTTCATCCCCATCGTTATCGGCTATCAGATATGGGCATACAGGCTGTTTTCAAGAAAGTTTTCTCCGGAAGACCTGGCATACGAGGATGCGTACTAGGGGAGAGAATCATAAAAGATAAGGAAAATTGCATCGAACACAGGCCAAGCGTGAGGGTGTTAATGAAAAAACATATTCTGCTTTTTATAGTGATCAGTTTTATCGCCATGCTTTCGGTTGTCGGAGCCCAACAAGAACTGGAGAAAGGCGCGGACAGGATTCAACTGAACTCCGGCGGTGCCATGGCCGAAGTTACGTTTCCGCACCACCGGCACCAGGAAGTGGTCAACGACTGCAACGCCTGTCATTCGGTTTTCCCCATGGCCCCCGGTATCATCGGGGGAAAAATCGCCCAGCAGCAATTCCGGAAGCAGCAGGTCATGAACGAAACCTGTCTTGGATGTCACAGGGCTATGAAGAAGGCCGGTGAGACTACCGGGCCGGTAGCCTGTAATCAGTGTCATGTACGTAAATGAGCTGTGTTTGTGAGATATGAGGACAGTTTTTAACCTGGCCCCATATCTTATCCCCATACTTTAAAAATTACAATCAAGGGAGGAAATCATGGACAAGTATGTATGCCAGGTGTGCGGGTATGTTTATGATCCGGCAAATGGTGATCCGGACAGCGGGATAGACCCGGGAACACCGTTTAAAAAGCTTCCCGACGACTGGGAATGCCCGATCTGCGGGGCATCAAAGGTAGATTTCGAAAAAGAATAGGGATTTCTCGCCGGTTTCCGGATGGAGTATGGCTCTGAATATGCGTCCGGAAACCGGTATTTTTTTATTCTTTCCGACTGTAAACATCATGGTGTCGGAAATCGTCAGATTGTTTGTTTCGAGAATTTTTCGGTGCTTTTTCCCGGAGATCCGAAACTTCGCTTACAGTCGAAGCCATTCCATGCTGAAAAATATGATAAGGAGATGAAATGAACCCGGTTGAAATCAGCAAGAGTGTATATCAGGTTGGTGTCATCGATTGGAATATCAGGGATTTTCACGGTTATTCCACGCACATTGGAAGCACATATAATGCGTATCTGATTCTTGATGAAAAAACGGTGCTGATCGATACGGTCAAGAAAGGATTTGAAGATCAGTTGCTGTCAAATATATCCCGGATCATCGATCCGAAGAAGATCGACCTGGTGGTCAGCAACCATACTGAGATGGATCATTCGGGCGGCCTGCCCCGGGTCATGCATTATATCGGTGAAAATAAGCCGCTCTATTGTTCCAAGATGGGCTTAAAAAGCCTTCCCGCGCATTTTGAGCGCAAATGGAATTACCAGGGCGTTGAAAACGGGCAGGAACTTAAGATCGGGAAAAGGACACTTACTTTCCTGGAGACGCGCATGCTCCACTGGCCGGACAGCATGTTTACCTATTGCAAGGAAGATCAGATCCTGTTTTCAAGTGATGCCTTCGGCCAGCATTATGCGGGATACGAAATGTTCGATGATCTGGTGAGCGATGCGATCATGGGCCATGCCAAAAAATATTTCGCCAATATACTGCTGTTGTATGCGCCCAAGATCATAAAACTGGTTGAACAGGTTCAACAGATGGGCCTTTCGATCAAAATCATCTGTCCGGATCATGGAATCATGTGGCGCAAGGACCCGGGAAAAATCATCCAGGCCTATGCGGACTGGAGCCGGCAGGTCCCGGCGAAAAAAGCCGTGATCGCCTATGATACAATGTGGCACAGCACCCAGCACATGGCCGAAGCTATTGCGGACGGCATCGCCGCGCAAGGCGTGGATGTCCGACCGATTCATATTCGAAGTTCAGACCGGAGCGATATCATGACCGAGGTGCTCGATGCCGCTGCCGTGGTGGTGGGATCACCCACGCTCAACAACAACCTGTTTCCCACTGTGGCCGATCTTTTGACCTACATGAAGGGGCTGAAGCCGAAAAACAAGATCGGCGCGGCTTTTGGATCGTACGGGTGGAGCGGAGAGGCGGTCAAGCTTATCAACCAGGAGTTTGCGGCCATGAATTTTGATATCATCGAACCGGGGCTGAGGATACAGTATGTCCCGGATCCGGCCGGACATCAGGCCTGTCTGGATCTGGGCGTTCAGATCGGCCAAAAAATCAACGAAGGCGCGGCCATAAGCGCATGAAAAGACCTGTGGTGGAACTCAGCGACTGCACGCGCTGCGGTATCTGCGTGGAACTCTGCCCCGCTGTGTTTCAGATGACCGATGCCGGATTTGTGTGGGTAACGGATCTGCCCGAATATCCGGAATCCGAAGATGAGGCCGTCAAGAATTGTCCGGAGGATTGCATTTCCTGGCAATCTTCATAAAAACTTTATTGATGGCCTGTGAACCCGTCAATCGAAAAGAGTATCATATAACAGGTATTATCAAGGTGAATGGGGGAGTATATGATGCAGCAATCAGGCATGATCAGGCATATTGTTTTACTGTTGTTGGCGGTGGGTCTGCCGGTGGTCGCCGGCGCGGTTGCCGCTGACGAACTCTACTGCATCACCTGTCATCGCAACGTGACTCCCGGTTATGTCCAGGACTGGGAGGTGAGCCGGCATGCGGCCATGGGGATCGACTGCGCCGTATGTCACGGAGAGGATCACCAGGGCCCCGATGACGCTCACAAGGTGCAAATGCCCACCGAAAAAGTTTGCGCCATGTGCCACCAGGATCAGTACGACCAGTTTGCCGCGGGCAAGCACAACCACGGGTGGAAAAGCTTAAATGCCATGGCCGTGACTCATGTCGAACCCCCGGAACTCATGGACGGTGCCCGGGGTTGCGGCGGGTGTCACAACATGGGCATCAAGACCGAATCCGAGCTTCAGGCGCTCAAGGACAAAGGCCACCGCTACCAGGTCAATTCCTGCGACGAATGCCACACCCGGCATTCATTTTCAAAAACCGAAGCCCAGGACCCTCGCGCCTGCCAGCAGTGCCATATGGGATACGACCATCCCCAGTGGGAAATGTGGAGCAGCGCCAAACACGGTTCGCGCTGGTTTGCAAAAGATTCCGGCAATCTGCCGGAAAATGCCGTGGCGCCCACCTGTCAGCATTGTCATCTGCCGGGCGGTACCCATACAAACCGCACGGCATGGGGGTTTTTCGGGGTGAGGCTTCCTTTGCCGGATGATCCCCAGTGGGCAGAGGACCGGACCACCATCCTCAAGGCCCTGGGTGTCCTGAATCCGGAAACAGGTAAACCCACAGAGCGTCTAAAGGTTGTCCAGGAACTGGATATGGTCCGCCTTACCGAAGAGGACTGGCAGGCCGAACGCACGAAAAAGCTCGATATCTGCGCCGGATGTCATTCCCGGAGTTATGCCCGAAAACAGCTGGAAACCGGCGACGCCATGATCCGGAAAGCAGACGATCTGATGGCCAGAGCCATTGACATCGTGGCCGGCCTGTACGCGGACGGCATCATCGAAAAGCCCGAGGGCTACCCCTTTGCCTATCCGGATTTCTTTTATT
>CAYZXZ010000036.1:0-19966 GCA_964481615.1 uncultured Desulfobacteraceae bacterium
GTAGCTTGAAATTTCTGGACCGCTCAAAGCGGATTGTAAACCTGGAATCACCTTTAGGTGATTATTCAAATAATTTCATTTGATCATAACATTTATCTTCTTGTTCCTGTTTCTTTATATAATCTCGTACCGCAACTTCGTCTTTACCTACTGTCGACACATAGTAGCCTCTGGCCCAAAAATGCTGACCCACAAAATTCTTTTTGCGGCCTTGAAAGTTGCGGGCAATCTGTATGGCGCTTTTACCTTTGATAAAACCCACAACCTGGGATACCGCATACTTGGGCGGAATTGATATCAAGATGTGAACATGATCGGACATGAGATGCCCTTCGATAACCTTGCTCTCTCTTTGTGTAGCAAGCTCTCTCAATATCTCCCCCAAGTGTTTCCGGAGGCTGACGTATATAACCTTCTTACGATATTTCGGAATCCATACCACGTGATACTTGCATTCCCACCGGGTATGCCTTAAACTTTGTTCATCGTACATGGGAGGTCTCCTTTTCTTGAACTTTGAGCGGTTCAGAATCGAGAGACTTCCCTAACAATCCCCTAATTGTCAAACTCTGTGAGTCGCCCGGCATAGCCGGGGGTTTACCAATTGCTTATTATGGAAAGGTTCGCCCGTCAAAATATTTGCTCATGGTTAAATTCCGCCCCTGGAATCCAAGCATGAGCATTGAAAACATGGTTTTAAGAACATCATCGAACGTGTAGGCATCATCCATGATCATGCGGAAAAAAGCGTAATCGAGAGAGCCTAATAACATATAGCTCAACAGTTCGGGATCCAGCCGGTTGTCTTGTATCAGCCCTTCTTCAACCGCCTGACGGATATCCTGGGCCGCATGATCGAGGATTTTCCGGTAGCTGCTCTGAAGATTCAGTTCCCCGTTTTTTTCTTGTCCGATGGACTCTGCGCGGGCGATATCGATGATCTTGTGGTACTTCAGAAAAAAAGAATGGTACGCTCTGGCGCGTTCGAGAAGGCGCGAAATTGGGTCGGGGTCTTTCACGATCCTTTCATGGGATTGGGTGAGATAGTCGATCAGTTGATCGAAAACATAGATCAAAAGGTCTTGTTTATGCTCGAAATAGATGTAAAATGTGCCTTTAGATATGCCGAGGGAGTCGGCGATGTCGCTAATCTGGGTGCCATGGTAGCCCTTTGATGAAAACAGCTCGATGGCCTTTTCGATGATCCTGCGACGCTGTTCCTCTCCCTTTGAGCCGCCTTTGGGTATTTTATTCTTCATCTCCCCCGCATCGGACCAATGACGGCCGTATCTGCTCCGGATTTCCTGGCGGACAATCGCAATGGGCGTATTCTCGCTTTCCCTGAGCTGGCGGATCAGGGAAAGGCAATCTAAATGAACATCGGTATACAAAGCCATGGTCTTTCCGGTTTTTACCGGCGGCGGCAGAAGATCTTCCTTTAAATAGTAATGGATCGTATGGCGGCTTACGCCAGCAGACGATGCCAGTTCTCTTATTCTCATCCATTTTTTTTTCATCGCCATCTCCACTCCACAACAGGATAATATTGTTCATCAACAAACCATCGCCAGGGCATAAGTCCCTTGGCGCTACGGAGAAATCGTATCTTCAATTACTATACAGTTAATATATAATTGCAGTACCTGTCAAGACAATACTATTTTTAAATTCAATTTATTATTGAATTCTTTTCTTGACTTTAATCCAAAAACATATCTATTTAAAAACTGACTTGTCAGTACTATATTGCAGATCAAGGGTGAGCCTGTCTGAACCATCACAAAAAAGGAGGAAAACGATGAATTTACCTGCCGCCGATGATCAGGGAATCGTATGGAAAAAAGCCCGTTGTTTTTTCTGCCAGATGCATTGCAGCATGTGGATCGGTACAAGTGTTGAAACGGGGGAAATCGTCAGAATGAAGGAAATCGAAGGCGATCCCACGTCCAGCATGTGCGAACGGATCGGCCCCAACGGCGAACGGGCCATCAAGAACCATTACCATCCCAAACGGATCAACCATGCGCTCAAAAGGGTCGGGGAGCGCGGGGAAAACAAATGGGAAAGGATTCCCTACGATCAGGCCCTTGACGAAATCGCCGAAAAGCTGAAAGTTCTGGTCGGAAAATACGGTCCCGAGACCCTGGGGATCACGGAGGGTACCTACCGGTCTGACCATCTCTGGGCCCGAAATCGATTTACCAACCTTCTGGGAAATCCCAGCAACTGCGCCGATCCCGGAACGATCTGCTGGTGCTGGCTTTATGCCATCAACCTGGGGATGTGCGGCTGGGTAGCCGAAACAGGGATGAATTTCACGCCGGAACAATCGAAAACCATCGTCCAGTGGGGAGTCCGGGTGACGGAAAGGTGTTCTCCCGAAGCC
The DNA here is from genome assembly GCA_964481615.1 of uncultured Desulfobacteraceae bacterium. Classification (GTDB taxonomy): domain Bacteria; phylum Desulfobacterota; class Desulfobacteria; order Desulfobacterales; family Desulfosalsimonadaceae; genus SURF-33. The sequence goes on from CAYZXZ010000036.1 coordinate 2,387, forward strand.
TGGGCCACGAAATTATACCGTGCGGCCTATGAAAACAAAGAGCATAAACCCAATCTCATCGTGGTGGACCCGGTGATGGTCGATGCGGTCCGCCATGCGGCCGTCTATCTCCCCATCCGTCCCGGAACCGATGTGGCCATGATGCTCGGCTGGCTGAACGTGATTTTCACGGAAGAACTCTACGATACGGATTTCGTGACCCGCTGGACGAACGCCCCGTTTCTTGTGAGGACCGATGCCGGGACGCTTGTGAGGGAAAGCGAGCTTACCGCCGGCGGAGCCAGTGGGAATTTCGTGGCCTGGAACCTGAAAACCCAACGCGCGTCCGTGTGGATTTCCGGGGAAAACAGGTACCGTGACGAAAATGTGGAAAACTCTCTTTTTGGGGAGTTTGAACTCACGGATATGAAAGGTAAAACTATTCCCTGCAAAACCGTTTTCACCCTTTTGAAAGAACGGTTTGAAAAATGGCCTGTGGAAAAAGTCGCTGAAATCACCGATACCGTGCCCCAGGATATCCGGAAGGCGGCCAGGCTTTACGCCACGGAAAAGCCGAGTTCCCTTCCCTGGGGTGTGGGAGCCGTGGATCAGGCCGGCTGGAACGCCAGCAGTGGAGCGATCTGCAAAATGATACTGCGGTCCGTCACCGGTAATCTCGACGTCCCTGGCGGAGATTATCTAGGAGAACCCGGTCCGCTGATGATGAACGGAAAATTTCCGGTGAGGGACGCGGAATTCGAGCTGGCGGACAAGTGTCTCCCCGAAACCAGGGGCAAGATGATCGGAAACGACCGGTTTAAGATGATGGGCTGGAAAGGCTGGGAACTGACCAACAAAGCCTTTAGTGAGATGTACGGGATTCCGAGGATAATGGACCATCAGATGCTGGTTACCGCTCCCTTGTTGTGGCGCGCCATTCTTGAAAGTGATCCTTATCCCGTTCGGGCCTGCATCTGCTGGTCGTCCAATCCCATGCTCTGGTCAGCCAACACCAAGCTTGTATACAAAGCGCTGAAATCGCTTGATCTTTTCGTTGTCAGCGAGTACTGGATGACACCCACGGCGGCGCTGGCCGATTATGTCCTCCCGGCCTCTGACTGGATGGAGAGGCCTATGTTCTCCAATTTCGAAGACGCCATGGATTTTTATTTCGGTTGCGGCGTCGCGTCCAAGCCCCATGAGGACCGGCGTTCGGATTATGAATTTTTCCGCGGACTGGGCATTCGGATGGGCCAGGAGGAACATTGGCCCTGGAAAAATCTGGAAGAAGTCCTGGTCCACCGCCTTGAGCGGGTCGGGGTAGCCTATGAGGATTTTTGTGATATGACCATGCTCCTCAACGAAACGCGGTTTGAAAAGCACAAACTGATCCGCGAGGACGGTCAGGTGCGAGGGTTTGCCACCCCGTCGAGGAGGGTAGAGCTGTTTGCAAGCGTGTTCGAGGAGTTGGGCTATGATCCCTTGCCGGATTACCGGGAGCCTGCGGAATCTCCTTTAAGCACACCGGAACTTTTCAAGGAATACCCCCTGGTGCTGACCACTGGCGGCCGGTTCACCCCCATGTTTCACTCGGAACACCGGGTTCCCGGAACAGGCACCCGGGAAATGCATCCCTGGCCTGTTTTCGATATCCATATGGAAACAGCGCGAAGCCTGGGAATAAGAGACGGCGACTGGTGCTGGATCGAATCACCCAGGGGCCGCATCCGGCAGAAAGCCCGGACCGGTTTCGCCATCAAACCCGGAACCGTCATCGTCCAGCCCAGCTGGTGGTTCCCCGAGCTTCCGGTTGAAGAACCCTGGCTTTGCGGAGTTTTCGAGTCCAACGCCAATCTTCTGACCCTGGAGGAACCGGAAACACTTGATCCGGCCTGCGGGAACTGGACCAACCGGGGCCTGCTGTGCAAGGTCTACCGTTGCGAAGTCCCGGAATGGCTCTCCGAAAGACTCGATAGCGGCCTTTTCGCACAGGGGCTTTCCGGATACCCCAAGGGTTTTGATGATAAAGAGTGAAGCATTAATAACACTCGGCAGGGTGGGTTGTGCCCACTCTGTTCATAATAAGCCCTGGCAACGTACTCCTGAACGGAAGAGAAAGAGGAATCAAAATGCAACCAACAAAATTGATTTCGTATTTGCTTTTATTGGTTATATGCTTGGCCGGATGCAAAGATTTAAAAAAAGGCGAGGTTGTCATCGAAAATTATAAATATGTGGCTCACCAGGTCTCAAAACACTGCTGGGAGGTTAATGCAGAAGGCACAATTAAAAACATTGGTAAATATGATGTGAAGAATGTGGTTGTTACTGGTTATTGCCGTTCATGCCAGCTAAAAGTAATTGAAGGGGTATGGTTTACCAATGATATTCCAAAGGCGCCGGATGAAAAAGCAATTATCAGCTATTTAACTCCAGGCGCTGAAGCGCCGTTTAGTTTTAATTCCATTGCGGTTATTTTGACAAAGGATAAGCCATCAGACTCAGAACTTCCGGAGAAGATGGAGGTCGTAATTGCATCCTTTGATACGGTGCAATAGTGATATAGACGAACGCCAGGGGATTTATTGATCCCATCCCATAACTTTCGACACATAATATAAAGGTTTCAATTGAGAAAAGTAACCTGGTACCATTCTGATTACTGTTCCCGCATATCGATTTCCTGCAAGGGTGATTCGATGCAAATCTTAAAGGAGGGAGATGATGAATGATCGATTGATAAAGGCATTGTCGGATCTGGACGAAACCAAGGTGACCGCATTGGTAAAAGAGGAGTTGGATGCCGGGACGGACCCGATGACAGTCCATGCGGCCTGCCGCGAAGGGATGGCACAGGTGGGTAAGCGTTATGAATCAGGTGAATATTATGTTTCCGATCTGATTATGGCCGGAGAAATATTCAAACAAGCCGGCATGCTGATGGGAAGCAATCTCCGGATGGACGACGGTCCGCAACGGGGGAAAGTCGTGATCGGCACGGTTAAAGGCGATATCCACGATATCGGCAAAGACCTGGTGGTCAGCATGCTCAGGGCCAACGGCTATGATGTGACCGACCTGGGGGTGGATATCCCGTCGAAAAATTTTGTGGAAGCGCTGGAAAAAACAGGAGCCGCCGTTTTAGGGCTGTCGGGATTGCTGACGATCGCCTTCGATTCGATGAAGGAAACGATTGCGGCCGTCAATACGGCCGGATTGCGGTCCAGGGTCAAAGTCATGATTGGAGGTGGTTCGATTAATGAAAAAGTGCGTGAATATGTAGGGGCGGACGCAGTGGGTGCCGACGCCCAGGAAGCGGTCGTTCTCTGTAACGGTTGGATTCCGGGGGAGGTGAAACATGGATAACGAGGCCCTTTACCAGGAAAGATTCCTACGGATTAAAAAAGCCATCGCCCTGGAACCTGTAGACCGTGTGCCTGTTGTTTATAACGGCACCGCATTTTCCCCGCGGTATATGGGAATGTCCATGGCCGAATTCTGCGCCGATCCGGAAGCCGCCCTGGAAGTGACCCTGGCGGCCATGGACCGGTTGAGCATGTTCGGCGGTCTGGATGGCGCGAACCAGCCGATAATGGGCAGGATCACGCCGATTTTAACATTTGCCTGGCTCTCGCGAGTGGCGGTTCCCGGCCGTGATCTTCCATCCGACAGTTTGTGGCAGGTAAACGAAGCGGAAGTGATGACCATTGAAGATTATGACACGATTCTAAAAGATGGCTGGACGCCTTTCTTAATGAATTACCTTCCGCGGGTGATCGACTTTACTGAGTTTCAGGAATTCTTCGAGTGGTTCCTGACAAACGGTCAACGGATTCAGCAGCTCTACCGGGCACACAGCTACGTTATTGTCAGTGATTGGGCGCCCCCACCTATCATTCCCTTTGAGTATTTGTGCGGCGGTCGTTCCATGACCAAATTTTTCTTCGACCTTTATCGCATTCCGGACAAAGTGGAAGCGGTCATGCAAGTCATGCTGAATGAAACATTGGCCCAGATCAATGCCTCACCCCCGGTAACGGGAATCGGCGGCACCTGGCTGGGCGGATGGCGCGCCGCCAGCGCGATGGTGGCTCCCAAATTATGGGACCGATTTGTCTGGCCATATTATCTGAAATTCATCGAAGCGCTTATTGATAAAGGCATCACGCCCGTGCTGCACTGGGACCAGGACTGGTCGCGCGACCTGGTGCGTTTGCAGGAGCTGCCGGCCAGGAAATGCATCCTGAATCCGGATGGGATGACCGATCTGCGCGAGTTTAAGGAGCTGGCCGGTGACCGCATGGCGATGATGGGGGACATACCTTCGTCATTACTGGCCGCCGGCTCGCCGGATGATGTGGATAAGTACGTAAAAGATCGCGTGGCGCTGTTCGAAGGCAGAGGTCTGATCCTTTGTCCGGGCTGCGATGCGCCGATCAATGCCAGGCCGGAAAACATGGAAGCTTTTGTAGAAGCGGCGCATAAGTATGGATCGAGGAACTCATGCTGATAATCGGAGAAAAAATCAACGGTACACTTAAGAAAGTCGCCGCCGCCATCGCTTCCGGGGACAAGGCTTTCATCCGGGACATCGCCCGACTTCAGGTTAAAATGGGGGCTGATTATCTGGATGTGAATGCCGGCACGGGAGCAGGAAAGGAAGCGGATGATCTCGTCTGGCTCGTCGAGACAGTCCAATCCGCTGTCGATATCCCCCTTTGCCTGGATAGTGCCGATCCGGTCGCGTTAAAAGCCGGGATGGAATGTGCCGGACAAACTCCGATGGTCAATTCCATCAGTGGTGAATCCGGTCGCCTCGATGGTATATTACCGCTGGCGGCTGAAAAGAACTGCCCGGTCATCGCATTGTTGCTGGATGATACCGGGATTCCGGCGGATGTCGAAAAACGCCTGGCCATTGGGCGAAACATCCTGGAGCACGCCCGCCGGGCCGGGATACCGGATTCAAAAGTATATATCGATCCGCTGGCAATGGCGGTCAGCACCAGGACCGACGGGGCGCTGGTTGCCCTGGAAACCATGCGCATGTTGCGAAATGAGCACCCTGACGTGAAATTCAGCCTCGGGTTGAGCAACATTTCGTTCGGACTTCCGGCGCGAACCCTCATTAACCAGGCTTTCCTCGCCCAGGCAATCTCTGCCGGTCTGGATGCCGCGATCATGAATCCAATGGAACAAGGTTTGGTGAACATGATATATGCCACCGAATTGATCCTGGGCCGTGACCGCTTTTGCCGCAATTACACCACTGCTTTCCGCGCAGGGAAGGTGAATCCGGACTTGACGGCATCATAAATGAGGCATATGGATTATTCTCGTACTTTGATCATGGCCTGCGCCATCGTCATGGAAGAATTGTTGCCGCTTCTGCCCGATGGGATGCCCTTTCAGGTCTTTGACTTCGGCTTGCATGTCAACCCTGAAAAACTAAGGCATACATTGCAGGCGGCGATTGACAGGGTCAGCGGGAATTATGACATCATTATCCTGGGTTATGGCCTGTGTTCACAGGCCGTCATTGGCATTCGGGCCAACACCTGCCGTCTGGTTGTCCCCCGTGTGGACGACTGCATCGCGATTTTTCTCGGTTCACGCTCAGCCTACACCACCCAATGCCTTGCCGAACCGGGCACCTATTATCTGACCAGGGGATGGATCAAGCTCGGTGGCACGCCATTTTCAGAATACGAACGTTCGGTTCAACGCTATGGGAAAGAACGCGCCGAACGGATTATCAAGCTGCTGCTGTTGAATTACAAGCGGCTGGCCTTAATCAATACCGGCCGGTACGAACTGAAGCCTTATCGGAACTATGCCCGCCGTACCGCGGATCAATTTAACCTGCGCTACGAGGAAATCGAAGGTTCTGACGTGCTGCTGAAGAAAATGCTTCGCGGCCCATGGGAGGACGAATTTGTGGTCATCCAGCCTGGGGAGACACTTCTACATGAACATTTTTTCCGTCCGGATTACTACGTCGTATGAGCTTTGAGATCGTCATTGACCCCTTTGGAAGAAGCGTCGCCTGCGAATCCGGAAAAACCATCATGGATGCGCTTCGAGGCGCTGACATCACCCTCACCGCCACGTGCGGCGGAAACGGCACGTGCGGGTGTTGCATCGTCCGGGTGACGGGCGGGCATGTATCATCGCCGCCCCATATGACGGAAGAGGCTGCGTTGGGGAGCGAACGGATCAATGACGGTTGGCGGTTGGCATGTCAGACAAAAATACTGGATGATGCACGGATTTACATTCCACCCGAGTCGCTTGCCACCGGATTAAGGACCCAAACCGAAGGCCGACATCCTGATATTGAACCAAATAATTCAACGATTATAGGGATAAGATCAGCGGATTCATCAGCGCTTGGCCTGGCGGTCGATTTAGGCACCACTAAACTTGCTGCTTATCTTATCGATCTTACCGATGGAAAGACACTGGCCGCAGCGGGCGCGATAAATCCCCAAATCGTTTTTGGCGAAGATGTAATGACGCGCATCCACTATACCTTCAAAAAGCCGGATGGCGCCGGGCAGCTTCGAAAGACGATTGTCGAAGCGGTTAACAAGCTGGCAAAAGAGTTGTGCTCCCGGGCCGGACGCCGGACCGGTGACATCGCCGATTCGGTCATTGTCGGCAATACCGCCATGCATCATCTGTTTCTGGGATTGCCTGTCCGACAGCTGGGCTCGGCGCCTTATGTGCCCGCCGAAAAAGCTGCATTGGATGTTACAGCTCAGGAAGCCGGGCTTGAATTTGCCCCTTGCACAAACGTTCATCTATTGCCGAACATTGCCGGATTCATTGGTGCGGACCACGTCGCCATGCTGATCGGTTCAAAAATGCGCGAACAAGGCGAGGTCGTTCTGGGCATCGATATCGGCACCAATACCGAGATCAGTCTGGTTGCTCATGGCAAACATTTTGCTTGCTCCGCCGCATCGGGACCGGCATTTGAAGGCGCGCATATTCGTCATGGTATGCGCGCCATGCCCGGCGCCATCGAAAAAGTGTTGATCCATGATGGCCAGGTCCAATTTCAGACCATTGATAACCAACCACCAGCGGGGTTATGCGGTTCAGGTATTCTCGATCTGGTCGCCCAGATGCGAAAGGCGGGGATCATCGATCGGCGGGGCGCGCTGGCTGTTTCCGGTCATCATCCCCGTATCAGAATCGGCAGCGATCGCGGGCTGGAGTTCATCGTCGTCTCTGCTGATGAAAACCATGGGACAGAGATCACCTTCGACCGGTGCGATGTCAATGAAATACAGCTTGCCAAGGGTGCGATAAGGGCAGGGATCAATATTTTGTTTAAACGGGCTAAAATAAACGAAAACGATATCCGGCATGTAATTATCGCCGGAGCTTTCGGCACTTATCTTGATATTCAAAGCGGGATTGATATCGGTATGTTCCCCCGCCTGGAAAAAGACCGGTTTGTCCAGGTGGGGAATGCCGCAGGCACCGGCGCACGCATGGCCCTGCTCTCCATCGCGAGGAGAAAACAGGCCGTCGAAATAGCCCGGCAGGTGAATTACGTTGAACTGACCGCGGAGAAGGATTTTTCATCCGTGTTTGCAGAAGCGTTGATGTTGGACTGTTGATTCATGTCATTTTGCCGTTCTTTTCTTTTCTGCCGCCATAAACTTATTTGTATTATTGCTCTTTGGGCCGGAGATGTTCCGGAACTTCAACCATACTCACCAGTAAAGGTTTTAAGAATGACCAACGGATGCCGATATTGTATTCTTCTTCAAGATCGCGGATCGCGTCCCAACAGTTGTGACAGGGCGCAATCACAAGGGTGGCGCCGGTTTTTAAAATCTGGTCTCGTTTGGTAATCAGCGCCTGATTCCGCTGTTTGCGGAAAATGCCGATGCCGTTAAATCCACCGCCACCGCCGCAGCAGTAGTTGTGCTCCTGGTTAGGTGTCATATCCACAAAATATCCGGGTTCCACGATATAGTTGATGATCTCCCGCGTGATTTCCTTGAGTCCATGGTTCCGGATATAATTGCATGAATCCTGGATGGTGACGCGTTCTTTGATTTTTTTGGCAGGATCTATTTTAAGCTTTCCGTCTCTTAACGCCTCGGCAAGCCACTCCAGGTAATGAATCGACTCAACCGGGGGGAGGCCGTTTTTTCGGCCGGCCCAGTAAGGACCTTCCACAACAGTGGCCCGGTGGGCATGGCCGCATTCGGTGCCGACCATGCGTTTGGGTTTTAATCGTTCCAATGCATCGTAAACGCTTTTCACCTGCATTTTTGCGGCTTCATAGTCGCCGGCAAACATGGCCTGGCTGGTTTCATCCCATCCGCTGCTGGGGATGGTCCAGTCTTCTCCGGCAAGATGAAAAAGTATAGCGGCCTCTGCCAGATCCTCCGGGTAATGTTTTACTTCACGGGCATTTATAGTATAGACGATATCTGCGCCGATTTTATCAACGGATACGGAAAGACCGGGATATTCTTCCTCATATTCTTCAACCATCCATTGAAACGTTTCAACGAAATCCTCCCCGGTGACATCCATTTGAGCGCGATATACGCGGTGCATGCCGGCGCCGATTTTAAGCTCCCAGGGAACAAAACCCTGTTGGTAGAGAAGCCCGCGCAAATAAGAGAACATGACCCCCATGTCGATGCCATGCGGACAATACAGGCCACACCGGTTGCAGCAGGTACATTTGGCCCATGCGGTTTCCATGGCCATCCACATAAAATCGTTGTCGACTCTTCCTTTTCGCCGAACAATTTCACCCAGGGTGGAATGAATTTTGTAGGCAGGCACCTGTTTGGGGTCCCCGTTGTGGATTCGGTAGAAGAAGCAGCTGTCCGCGCACATTCCGCAATGGGCACAGATCTTAAGCCAAGTCTGGAGTCTTGATTTACATGTTTTGGTGACCGTCTTCCACAAGAGGTCGCTGTCCACCTCAAGCGACTTCATCTCCTCATAATATTTTTTCCCCACGGTATCGGCAAGCAGCGTCTTTAGTTCTTCCTGCGTCTGAATGGGATTTTTATTGCAAAGCGTTCCTTCTGGCATGCGGTGTTTCTCCAAAAATATTAATTTGCTGAATTAAAATCACCAAGCTACACTTTTTCCTTTCGTCCCTCCCCGCTTGATGCCGAAATCCATTCCAAGTTGAGCACGGGACAGGAAAAACATCAGAATATGGGACAGTTTGGTGAAGGGGATGGAGATCAGAAGTAGTTCTCCGAAAACGATATGAAGCAACGGAAAGAAAGAATAATCACCGATTTCATACCGGCAAATCAGGCCGGTGATAAAAGGAACTGTGGAAACCAAAAGAATCAGATAATCATAAAGGCTTGTCAAAATCCGAACCTCGGGCAGGGCGATGCGTCGGAGCGCCAGGAAAACCGCGCTGATGATAACCCCCCAGGTCAGTAGATCCGCCAGTCCCGGCGGAAGGGTGTAAAAGGAAAATCCGAATTTGTTGGCAAATATCATGTTGTGAGCGGCCAAAAAAAGGGGAACGCAGACAGCGCCGATGTGAAACACGTAAAAGAGAATCGTCATCAACGGCTGAATCCGCCAGCTCCGGGTGCCAAAGGGAAGCAGCCAAAAGAAGATGGATCGGCCGGCGCCTTTGATCGCCGCCCAGGGATGGGCTGTGTAGGCAACGCGGTCCAACTGCCAGTTTAGTCCCTTGATGTACCAAACACACCGGATGGCAAGACCCGCCAGGCAAATCCCAATGGATAACCACAGCAGGGGGCCGGTAAGGAAGTAATAAATTTTTGTGTACATTTGCCTTAAGAATTCATTTTTTAATAAGTTCGCTTTTTATCGTCTCTTCCGGTCAGAAACCGCCAGAACAGGGGAAGTCCAATCAGCGCAACTGCGATAAGCAGATACGCAACGACCTTGGTATGGGTCATGAAATCCTGAAGTGTATAAAAGACTGATTCCATAAGATGCCAATTTAAGAATTAATTTTTATGCCGGTAATCATTATACTCATATAGCACCGGCATCCGGGCTGCAATAAAACGGTAAACTAAAATGCCGATGGTGACGATAAAAACGGTTGTCGCAACCTCCATCCAGCTCGGCACGTATCGCTGGTTTGCCGGAAGCTGCCAGTTAAAGGCGATGACGCAGACATTCAACCGGTTGAGGACGATTCCAGCCACTGTCCATAAAGCCGTCCACCGGATGAGACGAAGATTCTTGTCCCGGACGCCGACTGCATATGAAAAAGCCGGAAGTGCCACAAAACCAATCAATTCCGTCAGGTACCAGGCCCCCCAGCCGGAGGCCAGGTATTCCCAATCATTATCTACCGCAAGCCCCATGAGTTGAATCATAATGTAGCCTGCCATAATAAATGAAGCAGCTTTGGCAAATCCCAGGGCAACCTGCGGGCTTGTTTCAAGATGCTCCTGGTCCATTTTATGATGGAAGAACCGGTGGGCCAGAGTGCTTTCGAAAATCACCATGGACATGCCCGCAAACATACTTGAAATAAAGAAATAAACCGGTAGATACGCACAATACCACAGCGGGTGCATCTTGGACGGGGCGATCAGAAAAAGAGCGCCCAGGGACGACTGGTGAAGGGTTGAAAGCACTACGCCGAGAATTGTCAGCGTAAGCGTCATTTTAATAATGAGATTCCGCGCTTTTCCCCATCCGAGCCATTCAAGCGCCGCCGGGGCAAATTCGATCAACAGAACGGTCAGATAAAGAAATACGCATAATGCGACTTCAAACAGCAGGGAGGATGTGCCCTGAGATAAAAAAATCGGATACGGAAGCCGCCAGGGCCGCCCCACATCATAGGATAAGGCGAGCACCACCAGGGAATAACCAAGAAACGCTGTGAGAATCGCAGGCCGGACCGCCGAGAGGTAACGCTTTAATCCGAAGATATAGCACGCGGCGGATGTGACATACCCGCCAGCGGCCAGGGCCACTCCGCACATCAGGTCAAATCCGATCCACAGCCCCCACGGATTATTATTATCCAGATTCGTCACCGCCCCGAGTCCCCGTGTGAATCTTAAAATTGTCAATACCATGCCTGATAATACAATAATGCCCATAATCACATGAAAAGGGGTGAACAAGGATCGGGAAGCAACAGTCTGGGTTGAGTCAGCCATTTATTGATCCTCCGGTTCCGGAAGGTCCGATGCGACGACCGCCGCAGGGTAGGGGGCTTTCAGTTCAGGATCAGCCGGCGATGGTTTTGCCGCTTCCGCAAGGGCCTTTTTGACCTCTTGCTTTATCGCAGCGTCTTTTTCTTCCCGGGCCTTTTGTTTTAATTGATCGATTTTTTGTTCCATTTCAGCGGTAATATCAGCGCATGTTTTTTCAATCGCGGTCTGCTTTTCTATGGTCGCGATATCTTCTTTTCGTTTGGTCAATGCGTGGATGCCGGTCAAAAAAACGATCCATAAAGAGACCACCACCGGTACCATGGATAATGGGCCGGATGTGAGCAGCGGCGCCGGCATCACGCCGAGGTCTTCTCTCATGCCGAGATCTGAAAATTGAGCAGGCGAGATATACATCCAGTTTGTGCCGCCCATTTCATGCTCGCCGTAAATGTGGTCTTGATATCGTTCCGGATGCTCAAAGATTCTTTGTCTTGCGGTTTTGATCAGATCGTTGCGCAGGCCGAAAGTCAAGGCTTCTTTGGGGCATGCTTCCACGCACGCCGGTTGAAGCCCGGTTATAATTCTGGGCTGACAGAGGGTGCATTTCTGAATTTTGGGCGTAAAAGGATTGTTGTATTCATAGGTCGGAATATCAAAAGGGCAGGCGATCATGCAATACCGGCACCCGACGCACAAAGACGCGTCGTAAGCCACTGCGCCGGATTTCGTTTTTGTAAGCGCTTTGACGAAACAGGCCGACACACAAGCGGGCTCCATACAGTGATTGCACTGCTTTTTAACGAACACGGGCAGGGAAAGATTGGAAGACATAAATCGGTTGACCACGGTGTATGATTTTTCATCTGTCCGGCGCATGGTATTTAAGACCGATAAATCGTCAAAGGGCTTGCCCGGCTGCGGCAGATGGTTGACTTGGCTACAGGCGGCCTCGCATTTCCGGCATCCGATGCACCGGGAGATGTCATGGAGAACGCCGAAACTGCCCGGATATCCGGTGAATTCTTTGTTGGAACCGGCAACGGCGGTTTGTTTAAGGAGCAAATTGCCGCCTGCGACCGCGCTCATCCAGGTGAGAAAGTATCGTCGGCTGATTTTAGTCATAAAACTTCCTGGCAAATAATCATTGTTTCACCATTTTCGCTGTGTCTTTTTGTTTATGGCACGCCGCACAATCTGCTGCCGCCGGTTTTTCAATCCCCATCCGCTGATGGCAGGAAATGCACTGTCCGTGATAGGCGCCTTTTAAGCCGGGTCTGTTATGTTTCCCCATGTTTTCCGAAACCTCATGGCAGGAGGCGCACTTTGGAAAAGTGTCGACCGACGGGCTGTGGTGGTGGCAACCATGGCAGACGGACGTGGGTGAATTGTGGAAATATAGCGCCAGGCCGCTATTTTCCATGCGTTTGAAAAGCGCCCGCACGATTTGTCGGTGCGGAAATAATACGCCGTCATATTGGTTTGACATTAGATCAATGGTCACCTTGTCCGGGGTTTCATCATCGGAAATTCGTTTCGGAAATTGATGATTTTTTATCGCTTCCTCGGCAACCTGGACGGCTGTTTCCTTGTTTTGCGGAAGTGGATCCATGGCCTGCCGGGATATGCTGTGACAGTTGATACAGAGGGCGTCCGCAGGGCAGGTTTCCGGCAATTGATAATGGCACCCGGCGCATTCAGGCTTGTCTTGAATTTTATCATGGCATCCGATGCAGCTCAATGATGAGCTTGCCTGGTGCATGGCTTGGTCAAGAGTAACCATTTTCCATTTTTGATCCCCGGTTCGCGTATGGCAGGATCCGCATGCATCCAGGGACGCGTGATGGCAATACCGGCAATGCTCTGTTTTATTTTCATGAAACAAGTGATCAAATGCAACCCCGGGTACAAACTGGGCTGAAGTCTTTCTGGTCTTTCGGGCATCATCCATCCAGGAAGTCATGAGCACCGTATCCGGCTGGTTTCTTTTGATTCTGGGCACATCTTTTATTTTAGCAATTTTCATTTGCCTGGATGGATCATGGCATCCCGCGCAATCATCCGGCCCGGCCTTTACGTTTTCCCAGTTGAGTTTTAGATGACAGTTGACGCAGGCGTCATGCGCCACGGTCTGAAATGAACGGGCGTCTTCCGTCTTTTTCTGCATATGGCAGTAACGGCAGGTTTCTTCCTGACCTTTCGCATAGACCGTTTTTTTCAGCGTCCTATCGTATTGATGATGGCAGGTGCTGCAGTTTTCATCTTTGTCTTTGCCCGGATTGGTCATGGGCAGAATCGCCTCTGAGAGGATATGGCGGTAATGAAGCGATTTATCCAGGCCAAACGGCTGTGACATGTCTGTATAGACAGTGTCTTTAGCATGACATATGCGGCATTCGCCTGTTTGTGGCCCGGCACTTTTCCCATGACTGCAAAGGTCTTCATGGCATCCGATGCAATGGGCATGATACAGATCCTTGTCCTTATCATATCCCAAATTTTCCAGCCGGTAGAATCTGAATGCAAATCCGGAATTTTTTTTCATGTGGCAGGCGTTGCAGGAATTCTTGCCCAAAGCCCGGGTATGCAAATCATGGGCAAAAACAACCCCCGGCATCTTAAAAGCACCCGGTGGGTTTTCAACTCTGATATGAATCAGATCTGAGCGAGTCGTATCCCTGGCCGCATCAGCATACAGCGGATAACTCAAACAGAGCGCAAGAATAAATTGAAGCAGGATTTGTTTTTGTGTCCCGGTCCGGAAACGAAAAGCCATAATGCCGACCCACGCAATAAACGGTTGAACAAATATAAATTAAACTAAAACATTTTGATAAAGAATAACCCTACTATTTAATTTCTAATTTCAGGATTGTCTGCATCTCTGACTTGAAGGTATGAGATTTTCCCTTTTTTATAAGTGTCAATTACCGCTCTTATGATGCAGTAAGTTAGTCCGATACCCATGATGATGAGGACCAGCCACAAACATCCCATAAAAATAATGTGGGACATATCCCAATCCCATTCAAACACAAAGGGAAACATATTGTATTCTTCTTCTCGTTATGCAGTTCATGATTTAAGACAACCTGAAATCGCTTTATAGGGTGTTGGTTTATTTATGATGTTGTTTGATTAAGCTCTCTTTCCTGAGGAAACAGCGGTAGATATCGATACGCCAGGGAAATCAGGAGAACACCATATGTCACAGGCAGCAGGGTGGAGGCCACTTCCTGCCAACTGGGCGAATACGAGAACCAGCTCTCAAATGATAATACCGGCACCGCCATAACCTGGAGAACCATGACCCAGCGGTTAATGCAGCATCCGAGTACCGCCAAGAAGACTGCAAGCATGAGCATAAATCTGTTTTCGCGTTTTTGCCGGGTAATCAGGATGAGCCCCGGCAAAAATCCGCAGACAACGATCTCCGCAAAAAGAATCCAGATGCTATAAATCGAATCATGGGTGTAAAAGTCCATGAGCGTAAATCCTCTGGCCGGAGCGGTGACAAGCGCCCAGTACAGGGTATCGGCTGACTTGGCGATGACATAGGAGGTGAGCATCCATCCGGCGATTTTAGCAAGCAGCTCGACGGCATCCTGTTTTACGAGTCTTTTCCTGGTAATTTTTTCAATAATGCATGTCATCAGAATCGTAAAGCAGGGGCCGCATGCAGCCGCTGACCAGGTAAAGAGAAAAAATGTCCATGGCCAGATAAAAATCCCTTCCCGATAGGTAAAAGGTCTGCCGAACATAACGCCAGCCATGCCTCCTAAGGAACCCTGGTGGAAAAAGGAAAGAAATACTCCTATAGCAGCAAATACCACCACAATTTCATGCATATGATAGTTTAAGTGATGAAGAAAAGGTTTAGCCGCCAACTTTGGATTTTGAAGGACCAATGGGATGAATTCAATGGTCAGCACACCGAAGTAGCAGGTCAGGCAGAAAGCCACCTCCGTGAGCATGGAATGGACATTCGCATGCCAGAAGATAAACCAGCCCCTGAGGGGTTGGCCGATGTCAATGGCCAGAAGCAGAAGGGCTGAACTGTAGCAGATAAAGCCGATGATCACTGCATAGTTGATGATCCCTTTGAGTTCGTTTCTGCCGATGATGTATGTCAGGAATCCAGTAAAGAACGCTCCCCCGCCCAGGGCGATGACAGCAAGATCCGCCCAGATCCAGAGGGCAAATCCATAGGCGTCGTTCATATGGGTCTGGTTCAATCCTTTCCACCAGACCAGAATCATGGCGTATACCCCCCAAAGCAGAATGGCGCTGATCGCGGCCATCCAGAGAGCGAATTGCCCAGTGGAGCAGCGCCTGACTCCAGGTGATATCAATGATGCATCCATTTACCAAACTCCGATTAAATTTAATTGATAATTGTTCGTTTTCCAGGTTCTTCCCCCGGTAGGTAGTGGTCGCCGAGGCGGCGCACCCAGCTCCGGCTTGATAGATAATAGACTTTGGGGTTGGTCCCCAGCCGCTCCAGTAGGCGGAATGTATTTTTATGTTTCATCAATCTATGAACCTCGTGTGCGGGATTTTTCAAATCGCCGAAAGTCATCGCACGGCTCGGACAGGACTGCACACAGGCGGGCTGATATTCGTCTTCTTCAAGTTCCTGCCTGCCTTCATAAAACGCCTTGTCCATGACCAGCTGATACCGGTGAAAGCAGAAGGTGCATTTTTCAACAACCCCCCGCATACGGGGCGAGACATTGGGACTTAAGTATTTTTTCATGTCCGCGGGCCAGACAGGGTCCCACCAGTTGAATTTCCTGGCATGATACGGGCAGGCGGCCATGCAGTAGCGGCAACCGAAGCACCGGGTGTAAACCTGGCTCACGATGCCGGTAGTGAAGTCATAATCGGTCGCCACGGCCGGGCACACAGACACGCAGGGGGAATGGCCGTGTTCGTCGATGCCGTCGCACTGCATGCAGGGCATGGGGAGATAGCAGATCTCGGTATTCGGATACGGCTTCTGGTTGGAAGTCTTTACCACGCGTATCCAGTTGATGCTGTCAAGCTTGTTGCTTTCGTCCTTTTTAAACGGAACGTTGTTTTCCGCGTAGCAGGAGATCATGCAGGCCCCGCATCCGGTGCATTTGTCCAGATCGATCACCATTCCATATCTTCTGGGGGGAGTATGTGCGTCTGCTTTTTCCATGAAAACCCCGTTTAATCGATAATCAATTAAGAATTATTCCTTTTATGCTTTTTCCACCCTTGCCCGGATCCCCCATGCCATGTCAAAACCTGAGGACGGATCATCAATGGGACCAATCAGATCATTTACATTGATCCCTTTATCCGTCAGGCACCATTGTTCTGAATAGGCCGTATGTCCCAGCCCCCTGGGCAAGGCGAGGATACCGGGCATAATCCCTTCATACTGGTGTATTCTGACAGCCGCCTGCCCCCTGGGTGTTTCAAGTCTCACCTTATCGCCTTCGGACAATCTTAAGCTTTTAGCGGTTTCCGGGTTGATTTCCACAAAACAGGTAGTTTTTTTCAGGACCGTATCATCAATGGTCTTGGTCATAAACGGAGCGCTGGCAATATAACCGCCGGCCAGTCGGATGGAATCATAGGGAATCAGCACCAGGGGAAAGCGCCTCATGTCCCCTTCAATGGGCGCCGGCTTAACATAGGGAATAAAATCAACATCCATTTCTTTGACGGTGTTTCGCGCCGTGGGATAAAATTCCAATTTGCCTGACGCTGTATTAAATGTATTGGCGTCCGATTCATCAGGCGGGCGCTCTATTACAATAAATCCTTTTTTCTTTGCTTCATCCCAGTTTTCGCCGAAGATTTTTTTTAATAGTGATTCATAATCTTCCCAGGCAAATGCGCTTTCCAAGAATCCGCCCAGGGATTTTGCCAGCCGGATGATGACATCACCGATATGGAGGGTGTCGTAAGCTGGGGGCATCACGGGTTTTGACAGACCGATAACCAGTGAATCCGAAGTGGATTGAACAGGAACATCCTGATACCGCTCCAGATAGGTATGATCTGGTAAAATGTAGTCCGCGTATGCTGAAGTTTCGTCCATGTAGGGCGAGAAACTGACGATAAAAGGGATTTTGGCAAAAGCTTCACGAGCGGCTTTAGCATCGGGTAATGTATAGATGGGATTGGCGGATGAGACCAGCAGCGCCTGTATCGGGCTTTCACCTGACGTTGAATTGATGATTTCCGGGAGACGGTGCAACAGATGGCGGATATTGGGAAACTTCTCGGATCCCGCCCCGTCAATACGGCCCTGCCGAAGGCCGTTAGACCCGATATCATCTAAAGAATATTTCGGCCACTGAATATAAGCAGGCTCTGAAACGGTGATGATGCCCCCGGGCCTATTGATATTGCCTATTAACCCCCATGCCCTGGTCGGGCACAACGAAGGATGAAAATGATAGGATTG
>CAYZXZ010000037.1:0-16087 GCA_964481615.1 uncultured Desulfobacteraceae bacterium
TTGTTGAAAGACGGCAGGTCAAACTATGTGCTTCCGGCGCGATTATTAGTTCAACGGCCATAGCGATTTCGAATCCTCGATTTGACATCATCCCAATCCATCATTTTGGTTAATATAACCTATTTTAAAAATGGATAAAATAATTTTTTCTGCAAAAATCTTAATTCTTGACATAGATTTTTTGGCGCCGTATGATTCCGAAAAATTATAATAAAGATCATATGAACCGCATGACTCTGGATACCCGAATCAACATTGCAAGGCTCGGTTTTCGGCGCTTCTTTTTTAACTTTAAAAGCGTCCATCCGGAGGTCTGACCAAAAGAGTCGACAATGGAACCCCGGGTGGACGAAAGCTTCCGCCCGGGGTTTTTTATGCGCAAAGCCCCGGGCGTTTCCCGTGGCTTTTTTTTTACGGCGCATGAAACCGGAGGAGATGGATCCATGCTGATTGTTTTAGAACCGGAAATCACCCAGGAACAGAAAAACACAATTCTCAATATTCTTCGCGATGGCCGCTGCATCTTCCGAGAAATTACGGACACCGGCCAGACCATTATCGGCGCTACGGGAAATGCAGGGCATCCGCCTGAATTTTTTGAAAATATGCCAGGCGTCGTCAAGGTGGTTCCGGTCAAGACCGCATTCAAACTGGTCAGCCGGCAACTGCACCCGGAAGACACCCGGGTGCGGATCGGAGATGTGGAGGTCGGCGGCGAGCGTATCGTGGTGATCGCGGGACCGTGCGCCGTGGAATCCCGGCAGCAGGCCCTGGCCATTGCACGGGAAGTCCGGAACTCAGGGGCTGTTCTCTTTCGGGGAGGGGCCTTCAAACCCCGGACATCGCCCTATGCGTTCCAGGGACTGGGGGAAGACGGGCTCAAGATCCTTGCGGAGGTGCGGGAAACCGTCGGAATGCCGGTGGTCACGGAAATCACGACCCCCGCCCAGGCCGATCTGATCATGAAATACGTAGACGTGATCCAGATCGGGGCGCGCAACATGCAGAACTTTGATCTGCTCAAATGCGTCGGCCGTCTCGGAAAACCAGTGATTCTCAAACGGGGCTTGTCGGCTACCATCGAGGAATGGCTGATGTCGGCCGAATACATCCTGTCCGAAGGCAACAACAACGTGATCCTGTGTGAGCGCGGGATCCGCACCTTCGAGCCATATACCCGAAACACTCTGGATCTGTCCGCCATACCGGTGATAAAGGCCCTGACACACCTGCCGGTGATCATCGACCCGAGCCATGCCACGGGCATGCGGGAAAAAGTAAGCCCCATGGCACGGGCCGGCATTGCAGCAGGGGCCGACGGCTTGATGATCGAGGTCCACAATGATCCTGACCGGGCTCTGTCCGACGGGGCGCAAAGCCTTTATCCCAACCAGTTCTTTCAACTGATGCGCGACATTTACGTTATCGCTCCGGTGGTGGGCAAGCAGCTTGATTTCGGATATCTGGACAAGGCCCGGACCGCCCGCCAGGTCAAAAAAACCCGGGGCGAGGACCAGAAGGCTGCGTTTCTCGGGGAAATCGGCAGCTACAGCCACAAGGCCTGCACCCAGTATTTCGGAGCCGAGGTGGCGACCCTTTCCATGCGGACCTTCAGGGAAATTTTTGAATCCGTCAATTCCGGGTCCGCGGATTTCGGCGTGATTCCTCTGGAGAATTCCCTGGCCGGCAGCGTGCACGAAAATTATGACCTGCTGCTGGAATACGATTTCCGGATCATCGGTGAAATCACACTGCGCATCAAACATAACCTGATCTGCCTGCCGGGAACCAAAATCGAAGAGATCCGCCGGATCCATTCCCATCCCCAGGTATTTCAACAGTGCCGGCAGTTCCTGGACCGGCACCCGGACTGGGATCTGGTCTATGTCACGGATACGGCCCGGGCCGTCAAACAAATCCGGGAATCGGGCGACAAAACGGACGCAGCCCTTGCGGGAAAGGATGCGGCGATCGTTTACAAAATGGAAGTGATCGAAGAAGGAATTGAAACCAACCCTAGAAACTTCACGCGGTTCGTTATCATCAGCGCAAGTCCGCTGGCAAACGGCACAAAACGGAAATCCTCCCTGGTGTATTCCACGGGAAACCAGCCGGGCTCCCTGTTCGCCACACTGAAAATATTCGCGGACCACGGCATAAACCTTGTTAAACTCGAATCACGGCCCATTCATGGCAAACCCTGGGAATACATGTTCTACATCGACCTTGAAGGCGATATCGAATCGGCCGAGTTCTCGCCGGTGCTCGGCCAGTTGCGGGAAAAAACCGATTTTTTCAAGATCCTCGGCAGCTACTAATTTGTGGGAAAATGATCGAAAAATTCCTCTGGATCAGTCATCGCGGATACAAAAAAAACGCCGTTGAAAACACCCAGGCCGCATTTCAGGCCGCTGTTGATATCGGTTTTTCCTGTCTGGAAACCGACCTTAGGATCACCCGCGACAAGCGGATCGTGCTGATCCACGACCAGACCCTGGCGCGTCTTTCCGGGGACCGGCGTCGTGTGCAGGACATGACCGCCGCTGAACTGGCCAAAGTCCGATTAAACCCGTTGTATCGAGCAGCTGACAAAGCCCCAGGAGGTGATTGTTCTGAAAACATAAAAACAGGCGGCCGGCCGGATAACAACACGCTGATCGCCGGTGACCGGTTGATGTTTTTCGATGAATTTGTCGCTGAATTTTCCGAATGCCGGTGGGTGTTTGACATCAAGCCGGAAACCGGGGCCGAAACCATACTGGCCCTGGCCCGCTGGGCCGAGGCCGAAGGCATGGTCAAAACACTCGTTCAAAACACCAAAATACTGACATGGCGGGCCGATCATGAAGCACTTGCGGCTGCATATTTTCCCGGGACTCCGTTTTATGCCCGGCGCTCGGAATGCTGGCGCGCCGGACTTGCAGTACTGTTAGGTCAGCCGGGACTCGGCGCGATCCGGCCCGGAAGGACCTATGCCCTGCCACCGACCTTCATGGGCTTATCCCTGTTTCAGGAATCCATAGTCCGGCACTTTCACGAAAGGCGCGCCGCGGTTGTCGCCTTTCTCCCGCCCACCGATGAACTATCCCGCCGGGCCGTAGCCGTCGGATTTGATGAAATCCTCACTAACCATAAAAAAGTGGCGTGAAATAAAAAAGGGTTAAAAAGGGGACAGATTTAATTTTTACAGGACTTCGTAGACCATGATCTCGGCGGCTTTTCCTTTGACTTTGCGGGGGCCGGCGGCATGGATGGTGAAAGCGTCTTTGACCCGGCGGAAGGTTTCTTCGCCGATGAGGATCTGGTTGGGTTGTGCCAGCGATTCAAGGCGGGCGGCGGTGTTGACCGGATCACCGATGACCGTATATTCCATTCGTCTGAGAGAGCCGATGTTTGCAGACACGATGCGGCCGGTATTGACGCCGATGCGGATTTGAAAAGGCAGGGCCGACCCCGTATCATCCCGCAGGTCCGCCAGGGCGTCCCGCATTTCCCTCGCCGCCCGGACGGCCCGGAGCGCGTCATCCTCCTTTTCAATGGGTGCTCCGAAAACCGCCATCAGGCCGTCGCCGATATATTTATCCAGGGTGCCGTCGTATTTAAAGATGATATCGGTCATACGCGAAAAATAGCAATTGAGAATGGCGGTAATCTTACGCGCGGGAAACTGTTCTGACAAACTGGTGAACCCGATGATATCCGAAAACAGGATGGTGGCGGTCACCTCCCGGGGCTCCATAATGGTATCCTGCCCGTCCCGGCCGCTGTGAAGGATCATCTCCACTACCTGGGGGGAATGAAACCGCTCCAACTGGCGCCGCATCCGTTCCTCTTCGCGGATCTGCTCGTTTAAACTGGCCTGTTCGATGATCATGGACACCTGGCTGCCGATGGCCTTGAGCAGTTCAAGGTCGTCCTGGGTGAAGAGATTTTCCATCCGGACGCTGTCGAGCTGAATAATGCCGATGATCTCATCCTTTTTCCAGAGGGGAACGCACATGGCCGAACGAAGCTTTTGTATCAGGATGCTTCTGGCCGCGTCGAACCGGGAATCACCCATGGCATTGGAAGTCAGCAGGGCCACCTTGTCCCGGATAACACGTTCGGTGATGGTGCGGCTCGGGCGGATCTGTTGCGTATTTTTTATACGCTCGTCTCTGTATTTTACGACGACCGGCTTCGGATCTACGCTTTTGTCCGACCCGGTAAGAACAATAAATCCATAATCCGCGTCAATAACCACAAAAACCAGGTCCATAATTTTTTCAAGCAGGATGTTAAAATCATGGATGACATGAAGCTGACGACTAATCTCATAGAGGACAAAGAGCACTTTATTGGTCCGTTCAATCGCAGAAAATGTCTCGAAGCCCTCAGGAACTTCGCTCATCAGTGTCAGAGTCGAATCGATATTCCGGGAAACGCCTGAAGCCTTACCGACAGATATCAGAAGTGCATGGGAACTCAGCGATGCGTCATGGGGGCTGGTGGCGACCACCTTCTGAAGATTAATGTCGGAATCACCTTCCTCTTCCGTTACCGTCCTGACCACCGCCCCTGAAGTATCCGAAGCCTCAACATAAGTAATTTTGTTCCCGCCGATTTCAATGACGTCATCTTGAGCAAGTATGGCGCGCGAAACAGCAGTTCCGTTGACGATGGTGCCGTTGCTGCTGCCAAGATCTATAACTTCATGGCCTTTGGGCGTGGAAATGATCTCCGCGTGGTTGCGTGATATGCCGGATTCGGAAAAAACAAGATCTTTTTCACTGCCCCGGCCGATGCTGACTTTTTCCGCGGAAAGAATGTAATCATAGGAAGTGCCGTCTTCGCAGACGATGTGAAGTTTGGACGGTCCGGCTCTGGACCGTTTCGCCTGATGGGTTGTTTGATGATCCATGCGCGATAAACCGCTTAGGTTTTATATTTTCCGGACCCCGTAAATCCCTTTGCAAACCGCCGCCACATCACCCGCATCATCTTTGATTTCAATTTCGAGAATAAAATCCGCTTTGCCTTTTTCATCGGCCTCTCCTTGAATACGCGCGATCTCATCTTCTCTCAGGCGGATCTCGATATGCGCTGCTGTTTTAACCTTCCTAAGAAACCGAATGTTCATTTCTTTTACAATGGGAACAAACCTTGCGGCGTCAAAGCAGGAGAAAAAGAGCAGGCCGCCCGGCACTTCGGCAAGGGTGAACAAGGTGCCCGCATACATGATGCCGATATGGTTTTCATTGCCTTCCAGCGGTGCCGACATTTTAACATATCCCCGGCTGATGGCATCCACCCGCACACCGGATCGAGCAACCACCGGCACCGTCTGTTCAATCAGCCGGTTGACTTCTTCGGGAGTCAGATTCATTTTCACCTCGCCCAGCGGTCTTTGATACAGTGCCGTATTCTTGTTTGCAAAAATTAAATCTGTCCCTTTTTTATAAGCCAGCGGCGGCCATGATGTCGATGACTTTTTCCTCTTTTCCGATGGCCATGATGTGGACCCCGTCGCACATGTTCTCGTCTTTGATGCGGCGGATCATGCGGCCGGCGATTTCGATCCCCTTATTAAGAGCGCCCCCCTTGGGAGCGCCGGCCATTTCATCGATCAGGTCCTGGGGAACCGTAACGCCGGCTACGTTTTTGTTCATGAAACGGGCCATGGGCGCGGATGTCAAAAGAATGATCCCGGCCAAAACTTTCACCGGAAATTGCCGGGCATATTCCATAAATTTCTTGAAATTGTCCAGGTCATAGACCGCCTGGGTCTGGATGAATTCAGCGCCGGCCTCGATTTTTTTTTCGAATTTAATAAGCTGAGGTTCGATGGGGTTGGCCTCGGGCGTGACAATGGCGCCCGCACAGAACCGCACCCCGCCGTCCAGCTCGTTTCCGGCCATGTCCTTGCCGCTCTCCAGTCTCCGGATGGCAGCCACAAGCTGACTGGAATCCAGATCAAACACCGCTTTGGCATCCTTGTGATCCCCGAGCATCACCGAATCACCGGTCAGACAGAGCACGTTGTTGATGCCGCGGCTGGCGGCAAAAAGCAGATCAGCCTGGAGGGCCAGCCGGTTCCGGTCCCGGCAGGTCATCTGCAGGATGGGCTCCCCGCCCATTTCCTTTACCAGCAGGGCCCCGCCCAGGGACGGATACCGCATGACCGAACTCTGGTGGTCGGTCACGTTCATGGCATCCACCTTGTCCTTGAGCAGATCGATATGGTGCTTCATATTCTGAAGATTCGTGCCTTTGGACGGCGCTGCCTCGCAGGTGACGACAAATTTTCCCGAATCCAGGGCTTTTTTAAATGCTGATGGCATATGCGTTTCCTTTCCCGCCGATAATGTGGATCTATCGAAAATATCGACCACTAGGCCGAAGCCGGAATTCTGAATTTTCCGGGGGTCGGTTCGCCAAGATGATTTCTCGGTTTCTGATATTTGCGCATGGCATCCAGGCGGCCCAGATCCTTCAGACGATTGTAGATCAGGGTCCAGGCGCAGTCCTTGTTTACATCGATCTCACATTTTCCATTATTGGTTCCGCCGCACGGCCCGTTCACCAGTCCCTTGTGGCAGGTGGTGACCGGGCAGATGCCGCCGGTCTCGCCGATGACGCAGGTTCCGCACTGGACGCAGACCTCGTTAAACTCACCGGCCCCGGTCTCCTTGCCCACAAAAAGCGTGTTGAGCGCAGGGATCACCATTTTGGGGATCTGCCGGGCAATGGTCTGGACCCCGAAGGCACACGTCATGATCACCAGCCCATCGGCCTGTTTCAGGGATTTTTGAATTTCTTTCAGCATGTCGATGGTCAGGTTGTCACACGCCACGGGAACCACGGTGGCGCCGGTGACGACTTTGCCTTTTTCCGTCAACTGCTGCTGCATGGCCGCCACTTCCGGCGCGCCCCCGGTCCGGGTCAGGGTGACGCAGGTGCCGCATCCGATGATAAAAACCCGGCTGATGCCGTCGGTCAGATTCTCGATTTCCTCGATGGGTTTTTGCTGTGTGATGGATCGGATCATAGTCCACTATTCTCCTTTTCTAAGTCGCATCTGAGGCATCGCCGGGCTTCGAACCGGGCTTTCTCGATCGTAAAACCTTTTTCAACTTCACGAAAATCCCTGATCCGGTCTTCGGGCGCTTCGATTTCGATCTTAACCCGGGGTTTGGCTTCGGTGGATTCCTCCTCCAGAGCCAGTCCGGTATCCTGTTGATATTTTGTTTTTTCATCCGGCATGCGGATGCGACCGACATCGCCGGAAAGGTATTTGTCGATGGCCAGGGCCGCCCGCCGTCCCGAGGCAATGGCCCGGATCACGAATGTGGGACCGGTGGTAAAATCCCCGCCGGCGAAAACGCCCGGAATACTGGTGGCCAGGGTGTTCTCATCGACCTTGAGAGTTCCCCACAATGCGCGCTCCAACTGGCTGTCCTCAGGCAGAAAGGACATGTCCGGCGCCTGACCGATAGAGATGATGATGTTGTCAGTTTCAATGTATTTGGTGTCGTCCATGTCACAGGTCGGATTAAACCGTCCTTCCTTGTCAAATACGGAGATGCACCGGGTGAATTTCATGCCCCTGACACGGCCGTCCTTATGATGGATCCGGGTGGGTGACCATTCGGGATTGATGATGATCCCCTCTTCCAGAGCCTCTTCGATATCCTTTTCCCAGGCCGGCATTTGATCCCGGCTTTCCAGACAGAAAAGCTGGACGTCCGGTGAACCGGATCGCAACGCGGTCCGGGCCACATCCATTGCCACATTACCGCCGCCGATGACCACGGTCTGTCCGGACAGCGCCATATCGTGGCCAGTCCGGATATTACTTAAAAATTCAAGACCGTAATAAAGACCATCCAATTGCTCTTCCTCGCCGGGAATCCCGATCCGCTTGGAGCTCATGGCGCCGGCCGCGATAAAGACCGCCTTGAAACCTTCCTTCATCAGGTCGTTAACCGTGTGCTTGACGTCTATGGGCGCGTTGTACATTATCTTTACACCCGCGCTCTGGATGTATCGGATTTCCGCCTCGATGATATGCCGGGGCAGACGGAATTCCGGGACCGTAATGCCGAGCATGCCGCCGGCAACCGGCTGGGCCTCAAACACCGTTGTCTCATATCCCATCTGTGCCAGGAAATACGCGCATGTCAATCCCGATGGACCGGCCCCGATCACGGCCACTTTTTCCGCAAACCGCACCGGGAAGGGTTTTCTTTCCGAACCGATATTCTCCAGATACCAGTCCGCGGCAAACCGCTTGAGGGATCGGATAGCAACGGGATCATCCAGTTCTCCACGGCGGCACTTGAACTCGCAGGGATGGATGCAGATCCGGCCGCACACGGCCGGAAACGGATTCCGCTCCCGGATGATCTCCACGCACTCTTCATAATTCCCGATCGCCACGGCCGCCACGTAATTGGGCACATCGATGCCTGCCGGGCAGGCGTGCTGGCAGGCGGATATCACCATGGAATCACACACCGCGCCGGCACACCGGTGCTCGTGGATATGATCGAGATATTCCTTTTCAAAATACCGAAGCGTGGACAGGGCGGGCTTTGGGCAGGCCTGTCCCAGGCCGCACAGGGAAGCATCCATCATGGTTTCGCCCAGACTCTTTATAGTTTCGATATCCTCGATCCGGCCCTGGCCCAGGGTGATCCGCGACAGGATTTCCAGCATCTGGGTGGTGCCCAGGCGGCACGGGGCGCACTTGCCGCAGGATTCCGACTGGGTGAAGCTCAGAAAAAACCGGGCGATTTCCACCATGCAGTTGTTTTCATCTAAAACCACCATGCCGCCCGATCCCATGATGGCGCCGATGCGCTGGAGAGTGTCGTAATCGATGGGAAGGTTTAAAAACTGGGACGGCACGCATCCGCCGGCCGGGCCGCCCATCTGCACGGCCTTGAATTTCCGGCCTTTGGGGATACCGCCGCCGATATCAAAAACCACGTCCTTGATGGTGGACCCGATGGGCACCTCCACCAGGCCGGTGTTGTTGACCTTGCCGGCCAAGGAAAAAATCTTGGTCCCCCTGCTGTTTTCCGTGCCGACCTGGGTGTACCAGTCAACGCCGTTTTTAAGTATCAGCGGGATGTTGGCCAGGGTCTCCACATTATTGATATTGGTGGGTTTGCCGTCGAGACCCGCCTGGGCCGGAAACGGAGGCCGGGGTCGTGGCATGCCGCGTCTGCCCTCGATGGAGGCCATAAGCGCGGTTTCCTCGCCGCAGACAAACGCCCCGGCGCCCATCTTCAGAGATAGATGGAAAGTAAATCCCGTGCCGAGAATGTTTTCCCCGATCAGCCCCAGTTCCTCGGCCTGGGCCAGGGCGATGCCCAGATGCTCCACGGCGATGGGATATTCCTCCCGGACATAGATATATCCATATTCCGCGCCCATGGCATAGGCGCCGATGAGCATCCCCTCAATGACCGAATGGGGGTCTCCTTCGAGAATGGCCCTGTCCATGAACGCGCCGGGATCACCTTCATCCGCGTTGCAGATGACATATTTGGGAAATCCGGCGGCCTGGCGGGCGAAACGCCATTTGATACCAGTGGAAAATCCGGCCCCGCCCCGGCCTCTCAGTTTTGAGGCCGCGACTTCTTCGACCACCGCATCGGGCGTCATTTTCGACAATGCCCGGACCAGGCCCCGATATCCGCCGGCCGTAATGTAATGTTCGATCCGGGTGGGATCGATCCGGCCGCAATTGGCCAGTACCCGGCGCTCCTGTCGCATATAGAACGGTATCTGGCTCCGGTAGAAAATCGGCTTATTGGTTTTGGAATCGCGATAGGCCAGCCGCTCGATCATCTGATTCTTTTTTAACGTCTGGTCGACGATTTCAGCGGCATCGGCCGGGTCCACCTCCTGGTATTGAACCCCCAGCGGCTCAATGGCGATCACGGGGGCCTTGGCGCAGAACCCGTGACACCCGGTGGCCCTGACTTCCACCTCCCCGCCAATGCCCTGCCGCATGACTTCATCGTTGATGGCGGCAATCACCTGGTCGGCCCCGTATGCACGACACCCGGTCATGCAGACATGAACCTCGGTTTTCCCCGTTGCCGAATCCGCGAGAATTTTATTGCGAAGCCATTCCAACTGGCCGATGGAAGAAAGTTTCTTCATGCCTTTGGGTCCCCCTCGCTGCTTTTGCGATACTGCCCGAGTACGCTGGTGACCTTGGTGGGGTTAAGCTTTCCGTAGTAATCCCGGTTGACCATCATGGTGGGGGCCAAAAAGCACGCCCCCAGGCACGCCACGGTTTCCAGCGTGAACTGGTAATCTTTGCTGGTCTCGCCTTCTTCAAGATCCAGGTCCTTTTGTATGTAGCGAAGGATGCTCCGGCTTCCCTTGACGTGACAAGCCGTTCCGCGACAGACCCTCAGCACGCACCGGCCCTTGGGCTTGAGGGAAAAACCGGCGTAAAACGTGACAACGCCCTGAACATGGGACGGGTACATAGAAAGGGCCTCGGCAATGGGTTCGATGGTTTCCGGCGGCACGTATCCAAAGGTCTCTTGAACCGCTTGCAGCAGCGGAATCAGGCTCCACTTCCTGTCCCGGTGCGCATCGATGATCGCCGCCAGATTGTCCATATCGATCGGTTTCGACAAAGGTGGGGCCGGATTATTTTTTTGATCCCCCGGATTCATCGAATTCATGACAATTCTCCTTTCAAAAAATAAATCTGTCCCCTTTTTCAGATTTTGCTGATGCCGACCCGGCAAACCGTCCATCCGAATGCGTCATTTTTGTCCGGCATGACCAGTCCAGCCAGTGCCGCGGCCTGGTTTTGGCCAACGGCCAGGGGGATCATCACCTGTCCGACCTGGAGCGCCGGGCTGGCTTCAAAGTTCCCCTCAATGACCCCGACCGCCGAGCTGACTCTTATCCGACCTCCATTCTCAAGACCCAGTGACCGGCAATCGGCCAAGGAGAGTTGGATTGCAAAGGACTTACCGTCATAAGACCTGATCCGTTCGGAGCGGCTTGTGCGGGTCCCTCCGCCGAGATGGAACCGCGGTGCGGCCAGAAACGCCATAAAGGGATATGCCGCGTCCGCCTTCATCTCCGGGCCAGGTGTCATTGGCGAGAAGCAAAACCTTTTGCCTTTTCCAGAAAACGGGGTGTTCGCGTCATTGTTTTTGATCCAGGCCTGACGGTGGCTGCCCAACCCGGCGTACATGGGAACGACCCGCCGGATTTCCTGGCGGACTTTTTCAATGGAACCATATTGCTCGGAATGGCCCATGCGCCGGGCCAAGTCCGCCAGGATCTCCCAGTCGGGCCGGGCTTGTCCCGGCGGGGTTACGGCCGGATCGAACGTCTGTATCCGGCCTTCCATATTGGTGAAAGACCCGCTTTTCTCCGCCATGGCCGCACCCGGAAAAATCACATGTGCCAGGCTTGCAGTACGATTGAAAAGGATGTCCTGGACCACCAGAAAATCGAGTTTCCCGAGGGCTGCGGCAACTCTGCCGGACTGGGGAAGAGATCGGACGATGTTTTCACCCATGATGTATGCGGCTTTGACGGCGCCGCTTTCAACGGCTTCGATAAAACCGACCAGGTCGAGCCCGTGATCGGGGGAAAGGGTGGCATGCCAGCTCCGCGCCACCGCGGCCCGATCGGTGTCGTTCTGCAGGCGTTTCCGGCCGGGAAGCAGATCCGGCGCTACCCCCATGTCCATTGATCCGATCAGGTTGCTGTCTCCCGCCGGCACATAAAAACCGGTCCCTTTTTCATGGATGCCGCCGGTCAGCAATGCCAGATCAAACAGTGCATCCACGATCCCATGCCCCCCTGGGAGATGAAGAATATCAGACCCCACTACCAGGGCAATTTTTTTCATGGCGATCCGTTGGGCCGCCTTTTCGATGACTTCCGGTTTGACACCGCAGTCCCGGGCTGTCTGGGCGGGGTCGATCCCCTCCAGAGATTGACGGAATTCTCCAAATCCTTCGGTGTGTTTCCCTACAAAATCGTCATCAATGGCATTATCCCGAATCAGATGAGCCGCCAGGCAATGGACGATGTCCGCATACCTGGGGCCGGACCCGTTTGAAACCACCGGCCGCAGCCAGACCGACGCCATGACCGCCAGATCGGTTTTCCGGGCATCCATAACGATCACCGGAACACCTTTTTTTATGGCCCTTTTAATATGATAGCCTGCAACCGGCACCAGTTGGTCCGTGTCCGCATGAACCACGAGAATGGCCTCGGCGGTTTCCAGATCGGACAGCGGACCGGTCCGGCGGACCCCGTGGCCTTTTTCCTCGATTTTTGAAACCAGGGTCTGGCCCAGGGCATAACCGCCGCTGACGACATTGGCGGTTCCGAAAATCACCCGCGCGATCTTCTGGAACAGGTAATTCTCTTCGTTGGAGCATCGCGTCGAACCGATAAATGCTAAGCTCCGGGGGCCGTATTGACGCCGGATCGCGGAAAGCCTTTCAACAACCTCGCTCATTGCCGCGTCCCAGGTCGCCGGCGCGTGCGCAGGTTTTGCTTGGGCCGACTCCGCCGCGCTACGGATCATAGGCTGGACCAACCGGTCCGGCCCATGGATAAAATCATTGGCAAAATGCCCACGAACGCAAAGGGTTATGCCGTTTGCTGCCTGGTCAAATCGCGAGGGATTAACCTCCACGATCCGATCTCCGGCCATTCCTATGGATATGGTGCATCCCGCTCCGCAAAAGCCGCAGATGGAATCGAATTCCTTTTCGGGAGTTCCCGCGTAAACACTGTTCTTTCCCGCCAGTGCGCCCGTAGGGCATACCGTTACGCAGGTCCCGCAGAATGTGCAGTTCGAATTCTCGAGCGGGGTTTCATGAACAGTGGCGGGACGAGAACGAAATCCCCTGTGATTATAGTCAATGGCGCCGACGACTACGAGTTCGTGGTCCGCCCGGATACATTTGCCGCAAAGGATGCATTTGCTGAGATCTCGGATGATAAATGGATTTAGCTGCTCATAGGGCATGAAATTCGGCATGGGATAAAAATCCGATTCGCCTACGCCCAGGCTGGCCGCGATCCGCCGGAGCTCGCACCGGTTGCCCTTGTTGCAGACAATGCAGGATTCCGGGTGCTCCGCCATCATCAGCCGGACGATGTTTTTGCGGTGCTTTAGTACACGTGGTGAATCGGTGGCGACGACCATGTCCGGCGATGCCGGACTCACGCAGGATGCCATGAGCCTGCCGGTTTTTTCATCTTCGACCAGGCAAATCCGGCAGGCGCCGTAGGGCTTTAATTGCGGGTGATGGCAGAGGGTGGGGATATAAATGCCGTTTTTGGCCGCCGCATCCAGAATGCTGCTTCCGGCGGGACAGTTGATTTTCTGGCCGTTAATGGTAAGAACAATGCTTTCCACTGGCAGCTCCTCCGGGTTTTGATTAAAAGGGCTACAGGTGCGCCAGACGCCGGGTCAGAATGTTATCGGACCGGATTTTTATTTGAGGCCCGCGGCATCGAGATATTGCCTCAATTTTTCTTCACCCCCGATGGTGATGATGTGAACGCCCTGGCACAAATGTTTCAACCCTTTGACGATATCGGCGAAAATTTCGATGCTGGCCTTTTCGATATCCGGGGCCGTGGCCAGTTTCCGGATAATCCAGTCAGGAACCAGTCCGGATTTCAGATGTCGGTTTAAAAACTTGGCCATTCCCGCAGTTCTTAAAATCATCACCTCGGCGATAACAGGTACGCCGAAGGTATGGGTGCGGCTTAAAAACTTTTCAAACCGGTCCACGTCAAAAATCGGCGTGGTCAGGAAATAACCTGTGCCGATCCGGGTCATTTCCTCCATTTCCTTCATTTCAAGATCCGGAACATTTTTACCCCATGACGATTCCACGCCGGAGCCGAGGAAAAACTCCTTCCGAAGGGGCAATTCCTGACCGTCAACAGTATGGCCTTCCCTGAGATTATCGAGAACGGACTGGAGTTTACCTGCGTCCACATGAAAAAACATCATCTCCTGAAGACTGTCGCCTGTGATCCGGTAATCCTCGGTAAACACCAGCAGGTTGTCGATGCCCGCATCATGAGCGGATAACAGGTCATTTTGGAGCTGGATACGATTTTTGTCTCGTGTGGTGGTCTGGTATATGGATTCGAACCGGTTCTGCTGGAGCACCTCACAGGCTTTAATGGTATCTCCCACAATCCCCTGAAACTCCGCATCGGAGAGGGAAACACCGTCCACCCGGCCCCGGATCATCTTTAGGCTCTTGACGATCTGTTCCGGGTCATTATCCACGGGCGCCTGGATCTCGGAGGTCACCACAAAATCTTTTCGCTCAAGGGCTTCTTTTAGTTTCATCTGCGAATCCTCCTATGTATTGGTATACCGCAGCCGGCCGATTGCTATGCCAGCATCCGGGCCACTTCATGTTTGAGTTGAAAGAGCGTGAGCGGCTTGGAGAAACAGGAGTCCGCTCCGTATTCCTTCATCTTTTTGAATTTTTCATCGTCCAGATAGGCCGACAGAACGATGATCTTCGTATTTTGGGTTTCACGGGTGGTTTTGATCCGCTTACACACTTCAAACCCCTTGATATCGGGCATCATGATATCGAGAATCAGCAGGTCCGGTTTGAAATGATTGACCTGGAGGCCGGCCTCAAACCCGTCGGAAGCCGATATCACTTCGTAATCGTGTCCATCCTCTTCCAAGGCCTGCACAATGGATTCCACGACAATGTGGTCATCATCCACCACCAGGATTTTTTTTCGGCTGTCCCCGGATTTTCCCTCCGGAATTGGAATCCCCTGCTTTCTCATAAAGGCTTCAAGGTCGTTTGGCTTGATCCGCCGGTGTCCGCCCAATGTTTTATAGGCTTTAATATGGCCAGCCTCGATCCAGTTGATGATGGTCTGGGGCGACACCTTGCAGTACTTCCCGGCTTGAACAACAGTGAAGACACCATCCATGACCCGGCTCCTTTTTTAGGATTTTTTTAGTTATTATAATATTTGGTGGTAAAATATGTGTCAAGAATAAATACATAAAAACGGATTTAGTGGCAATTTTGATTCATTTCTGTCATATTTATATCCGAACCGTTTGCGCTTTTTCACAAACCTGCAACACGGTTGCTAAAAAAGAACAGGCCACGGCCACGTCACAAAGTCGCTGATACGGCCGACTTCTGGTTGCAATATGCTTGGAGGTGCGCATGGGATCCGGCAACGGCATTGATCATTGTTTGCTGCTAAGAGTAGGCGTAGTGGCCAAGGGCAGCCGCTGCCTCTCCATCATACGGCTGCTGGAGTCGATAAAACCCACCCGACTCCGCCTCAAGCTGGTGGGATTAGCCCCCACTACCAAGTCCATCTCCTGCCTGAAGTTCGCCGGGGAAGCCGGTATCCACATCTACGAAGACTACCTCGAGCTGCTGGCCATGGATACCCTGGATCTGATCATGGAGATGACCGGCGAAACCCGCATCCTGATGGATCTGGTCAGTCGCAAACGGGCTTCCCTGGGCGTTCTGGACCTGCAAACCTCCATGCTGCTGTTCGACATTGCGCAACAGTATGAGATGGTGGCCAGGAAAGAGTCGGAAATCAGCCTGGCCACTTCGTTCGCCTCGGCCATGCTGGAGGCTTCGCCGGACAGCGTCATGGTGCTTGACCAGGATTTCCGGATCATCAAATGCAACAGCTTCCCGCTCATCAAGGCTGGCAAGGGCCGGGAACCCGCAATAGGTAAATATTGTTTCGAAGTATTGCACGGTTCATTGGGCCCCTGCAGCGGTAGCGACCGGGCCTGCCCGGTCCAGGAGACCTTCAAAACCCGGCGGCCGGCCCGTTCGGTGCATGAAGTTACCATGAAAAACGGAGAAACACGCACCTGCCATGTCACCAGCTACCCGCTGTTCAATCAGTTGGGCGAAATTGTGCAGGTAGTGGAGGTGATCCGGGACATCAGCGAGGAGCTGCGTACCCGCGTCGAACGCCGGGCCAAGGCCATCCAGGAAGATCTGACGCGAGTGGTTCAGGAGGACCGCCTGGCGTCTTTGGGTCGGCTGGTGGCATCGGT
>CAYZXZ010000037.1:16108-19966 GCA_964481615.1 uncultured Desulfobacteraceae bacterium
CCCATTTCCAGCATCCTCACCTTCAACAAACTGATCCTAGCCCACATCCGGGACGACACGCTGCCCCCCGAAGGATTGTCCGAATTCACGAACTATCTGGACCTGTGTGTCAAGGAAGCCATGCGCTGCGGCGACATCGTTAAAAACCTGCTCAGCTTTGCCCGGCAAAAGAGCATCGAGCCCAATGAAATCGACCTGATCGAAATGGTGCAAACCATCCTGATGCTAACCGCTCACCAGCTCAACATGGCCCAGGTCGAGACCCAACTAATCCTGCCCGCCCCGCCCTTTACCGCCTGGGGCGATTACGCGCTGATGCAGCAATGTCTAATGAACCTGATTTTTAATGCCATGGAATCGATGCCGCGGGGCGGGCGCATGACCATCACCGGCGACCGCGGACCCGAGGAAAGACAAGTTTGGCTGACCATTGCCGACACCGGCCAAGGCATTCCGCCCGATGAATTGTCCCGCATTTTCGACCCCTTCTATTCGACCAAACTGAAAGGCAGAGGGGTCGGCCTGGGCCTCTCCATGGTGTATGGTATTATTCGCGAACACCATGGCACCATCGAGGTACGCAGCGAACCGGGAAAAGGCACCGTTTTCAAGATAATTCTGCCGGTGGAGCCTACAAAATTAGGGAGTATCCATCCATGGCAGGCTTTTTGGGCCATATACTCGCCAGGTGAAAGAAAATAATTCTTCATGGATAGACCCCGGGAAGGATGGCCCAGCGAAAAATATCATGAAATATTCGAGATAGGAGACTCGTATGGCGCGCCCGATGCACATTATGGTGGTTGATGACGAGGAAACCATTTGCTTGGCGCTGTCCGCCTGGCTGACCAAGGAAGGCTACAACGTGGAAACAGCCTCCTCGGGGCAGGAAGCGCTGGAGCGGATGGAGCAGAAGCAGTGCGATCTATACCTGGTCGATTTCAAAATGCCGGGCATGGACGGTTTGCAGTTGCTGGTCGAAATCAAGAGACGCCAATCTGATGCGACGGTCATCATGATCACCGCCCACGGATCGATCCAGAGCGCAGTGGAAGCAATGAAGCGGGGCGCCATCGACTATCTGTGCAAACCCTTTGATCCCGAGGATCTTTCCCTGCTCATGGAACGTGTGGCCGCGACCAAGGCGATACAGCAGGCTGAGCCCGCAGCCACCGACCAGTGGGACACGTCCCAGCAACCGTCCTGGGGCGGCATCGTTGGCCAATCTGAGGCCCTGCGCATTGTTCTCAACGAGATCGAGGAGGTGGCGCCGACCAACGCGCCGGTACTCATCACCGGTGAAACCGGAACGGGCAAGGATCTGCTGGCTCTGGCGATTCACATGCGCAGCGAACAGAACCAGGGGCCGTTCGTGGCCATCAACTGCGGCGCCCAATCGGAGACCCTGCTGGAAAGCGAACTGTTCGGCCACGAACGGGGCGCCTTTACCGGCGCTGTCAAGGCCCGTCGCGGCCGACTGGAGATGGCCAACAGCGGCACCCTTTTTCTGGATGAGATCGGCGAGATATCGCCCAAGATGCAGGTCAACCTGCTTCGGGTGCTGGAAGAAAAAAAATTCAGCCGCCTGGGCGGCAACCAGTCCCTCGATGTTAACTTCCGTCTGGTCAGCGCCACCCACCGGGATCTGCGCCAACTGCTGCGTGAAGAGCAATTCCGCGAAGATTTCTTCTATCGCATCAACGTGCTGACCATCCACATTCCGCCCCTGCGTGAGCGGATAGAGGATGTACCGGTACTGGCCGATTTCTTTCTACAAAAATACGCCCGGGAGACCGGCAAACCGGTGGAAGGACTGACCACCCGGGCGGTGGAAATCCTCATGGACTATAACTGGCCCGGCAATGTGCGCGAACTGCGCAATGTAATCGAACGGGTAGTGGTGATCGCTCGCGGCCGAATGATCGGCGCCGAAGAACTGACCTTTCTCCAGGCCTACGGCGACATTTGCCAGGTGGCCCCCTCCACCCTCAAGGAGGCGGAGATCCAGCACCTTCAAAACGCGTTGGAAAGCTGTAATTGGAACGTTACCAAAACGGCAAAAATGCTGGACATTGACCGGGTCACCCTTTCCCGGAAGATGAAACGCTTCAAACTCAAAGGGCCATGACCGTTTGGCATGGCCAAAGGTTTATTTTGCAGCCTTCCATTGTCGATATCGCCACCGAGGCCCTGCTGGACCTGATTCCATACGGAGAAATAGACCCGTTGGCCCTTTCGGTGGTGGCTGCCAACCTCCAGGCCGTGGTCGGCCTGACGACCCGCATCCGGCCCGTCCGACCTCACCCGGAAGAAGCCTTTATCGCCACCCGCTACCAGTTCGATGCCGTGAAAGTCGTGGGAGCACTCGGCCATGAAAAGGATGGCGCACTCTTTCGCATGGGCGTCATCCAACGCGACCTGTGCGTCCCCATCCTGACCTATGTGTACGGCGAATCCCAACTGGGCGGCCAAGCCGCCGTGATCTCCTTCCATCGCCTGCATCACATCGATCGACAGGTCACCTATGAAAGGGGCGCTAAAATCGCCATCCATGAAGCCGGCCACCTGCTCGGCCTGGAGCATTGCCGGGAACTCGGCTGCCTGATGCGCTTCAGCAAGCAACTGGACCAGCTCGATTTACTCCCCATGCGCTTCTGCTCGGCCTGTGAATATGAAATCGCGCGCCTTCTCAAGAAGGCGGTACGCAACCGGCATTAAACCGCACCTTATACCAGAAATTCCGTAACCAGCCGGTCCCAGTCGGCGTTGGGCACGCTGCCGTAGATGTCGCTGACGGCTTCGCCGCCGGTGGCGGCCAAGCGGTAGCCCGCAGTTTCACTCAGCAGGCTGGTCAGGACTCGTCGTCCATCCATGCCAGGCTTTCTGTTCCAAAAAGCAAATTTTTCAGATTGCGCCGCAGATTGGTGGGCTTAATGACCATAAACCAGCCTTCACCGTAAGGGGAATGGTTCGCTGTGTCGGCCTGGTTGGCCAGTTTGGCGTTGATAGCCACCACCTTGCCGTCCACGGGGCTTAAGGGGTGAGCTGTGTGGCCGTCGCGTCCGATCTTGGCCTGGGGGCGGTTCTGTGCTACCACGTCGCCAAGCCGGAGAGGTTCGATTTTTTCCTGGGGACCCAGCAGACGCAGGGCGAAATCGTCCATGCCAACGCGCACCAGACCACCGTATTCGACCCGCGCCCAGGTATGGCCGGGATGATAGTAATAATCCCGGGCCATGTTGAAACCGGATGCGTGATCGCACTGCGGTTCGCTCAGCGGTGTCAAAACACCATTGTCCTCAAGCATCTGGTCGTAGGGACAACGCACGCAGTCATAGCCGTGTCCGCACAGCTTGTAGGCCACCCGGCCGGAAAGCATGTGGCGACACTTTCGCTGGTTAATCAGCATGCGCAGGCGGATGGGCCGGGGATCGGTCGACAGCTCTTCGGCAGTGCGCCCGTGGGATTCAAAATCGGCCTGAACCTTGCGGTCAAAAGCGCAACTCAGGCAGTCGAAGGCATTGATGCAGGCAACAGGCTTTGCCACTCCGGCGCGGCTCCAGACACATTGATTATTGGTCATGCCATAGATAAAGGGTTGTCCGGTTTTGTTCCCCTGTGATGTATGTGTATTCATGTGCGCCTCCTTGGGTTTGATGGTGATCAAACAGTGTTTACGTTTGATATTATGCACAGCACAATCCATGCCAAAGGGTTTAACCGGTTAACCCGAGTATTTTATGATATTTTTCGTACACTATTTTTTACAGATAAGATTCAATATGTTGATTGGAGAAAATTAGGACTGCTGCAAGATCATGGGTGGCGTGTCGGAATTCGGAATAATGACGGGCGGCG
>CAYZXZ010000038.1:0-19848 GCA_964481615.1 uncultured Desulfobacteraceae bacterium
GCCCATCCAGATCCGGCACGCGGGAATCGAGTTTACCCCGGATACCGCGTTTCATACCATCAATATAACTACCACGGTCCGGGCGTTTGACGTAACCGGCGTGGAAATGGAGGCCATGACCGCCGTCACCATCGCGGCCCTTACCATCTACGACATGTGCAAATCCCATGACCGGGCTATGACCATCTCCGACATCTGCCTAGTGGAAAAGTCCGGTGGCAAGAGCGGCATCTTTGTTAGGGACGGCCTGTAGCATACGGCATAGGCCGTCCATTAAAACCAATTTTTTATTAATCTTTCCATTTTAAATATGATGGACTCGTAATAATTCAACTTTTTACGAAAGAATCAAACATCATGAACATGGAAATTCCAATTATCACGGCTGCCATTCTGCTGTCTTGCTTTCTGGTCGGTCTGGGACTCGGCTGGCTGATTACCCGGTTGGTTTACGCCGCAAAGCTGGCGGCATCCCGGGAACAAACGGCCCGAATTGCGGATATGAAGGCGGGCATGGCCGATGCGTTTACGGCCATTTCGGCTCGGGTCATGCATGAAAACAGTAGATCGTTTCTGGATTTGGCAGGCCAGACCTTTGCCCGGCACATGGCCTCTGCGGAACACGGCCTGGAAAACCGTGAAAAGGCCGTCAGGGAAGTGGTTCGGCCGGTGGCCGAGGCCCTGGAAAAATACGATCTTGAGGTCAGGGCCATGGAAATGGTGCGCCAGAAAGCCTATGGCGAACTGTCCCAGCAGGTGGTCTCCCTGACCCGGTCCCAGAATGAATTGCAGCGGGAAACCGGAAAGCTGGTCAGCGCGCTTCGGCAGTCCCATGTGCGGGGCCGATGGG
This sequence comes from uncultured Desulfobacteraceae bacterium, assembly GCA_964481615.1. Taxonomy (GTDB): domain Bacteria; phylum Desulfobacterota; class Desulfobacteria; order Desulfobacterales; family Desulfosalsimonadaceae; genus SURF-33. Next base: position 851 of record CAYZXZ010000038.1, read on the forward strand.
GGGAAATCACCCTGCGCCGGGTGGTGGAGCTTGCCGGTATGCAGAACCGGTGCGATTTTTTCGAGCAGCAGACGGTTCAGACCGGTGGGGGCGCGGTCAGGCCTGATATGGTCATTCATCTGCCCGGGGATCGAAAAATCGTTGTTGATTCAAAAGTGTCCATTACCGCTTATCTGGATGCCGCCGAAGCCGATGCGCCCGATCAGGCCGAAGCCATGCTGGAACGTCACGCCCGCCAGGTTCAGACCCATATCCAGCAGCTGGCCCTGAAGGAATACTGGACCCAATTTACACCCACGCCCGAATTCGTGGTGCTCTTCATGCCCGGTGAAAATTTCTTCAGCGCGGCCTTGTCCAAACTTCCCGGGCTCATCGAAGATGCGGCCGCCAAAGGGGTGATCCTGGCCACCCCCACCACTCTGATTTCTCTTCTGAAATCCGTGGCCTACGGATGGCAGCAGGAAACCGTGGCCCAAAACGCCAGAAAGATCAGCGATCTTGGCGCCGAGCTGCACAGCCGTCTGACATCCATGGTCGCTCATATTAACGCTTTGGGGCGGGACCTGGCGCGGTGCGTGGGCACGTATAACAAAACCGTCGGTTCGCTGGAACGACGGGTCTTGGTGTCGGCACGGAAACTGGCTGACATGGGTGTGGGATTAAAGGGCGCACCCCAGGCCATGGATGTGTGCGCGGTGGAAGAAAGCCCCAGGCATATGGCCCAAGAACAAAATCAAGATAATGACGGCCGTGACGATGACCAGGACCTGTGTCGTGAAGATGAAGGCGGTGATGAAAATGAAAAAGGGGATGAAGTCGGGAAAGGGCCGGAGATTGGTTGAAACTATTCGGGTCATGGCTGTTCTGGTGCTGGCGTCAACGATAATCCTGGCCGGGGCAGGGTGCGGCCCGGAAACGACGGAAGCACCGGAAACATCGGAACCGTCGAAAATAGAGAAAATTCCTCCCGATCAGGAGATAGCCGAACCACCTGAAATCCCCGAAAAAGAAGTACGGGAAGCCGTTTTCCGGCAAATGCCCGGCGAGTTTTTGCCAATATTTGCCGATGATCTGGATTTCGCGGATCTGGAAGCAGCCGTGGCCGGTTCTCTGGCCTGGTATCGCCGGATGCCGCCGGATGCCGTTATCGCCTTTGGTTCGGATACATATACAGCCGGGCACATGGCCGACAGCCTCGAACAGTTTTTACGTCTGATCGAGACCGGTCCGACCCCCGATCGGCTGCACGAAGCGATTTTGCGGAATTTCCATGTCTACGGGTTTTACGAAGACGACCGGCCGCGAGAAGTCCTGTTTACCGGCTATTACGAACCCCTGCTACGCGGCAGCATGAAGCCAGACACAACCTTCCGTTATCCGCTATACGGCCGGCCCGAGGACCTGGTGACCATTAATTTGTCTGAATTTTCTTCGGATCTGCCAAAAGAAACCCTGGTGGGACGGTATACGGGCCAGGCGGTTGTTCCATATTTTTCAAGGCAGGAGATCGACGGGGCCGGTGCTCTTGCGGGCCGGGCCGACCCCATCGCCTGGGTGGATGACCCGGTGGACCTGTTTTTTCTCCATGTCCAGGGTTCCGGCAGGATAGGGCTGGATAACGTGGAAACGCGCCATGTTCATTTCCATATATCCAACGGCCTGCCCTACCGGAGCATCGGCAAATACTTGATTGATAAGGGTAAAATACATAGAGAAGACGTTTCCATGCAGTCCATCCGGGCTTATCTGAGGGCACATCCGGACGAGATGCGACAGATCCTGGATTACAATCCTCGGTATGTCTTTTTCCAGACCCGGGACCATGGGCCGAAAGGATGTTTTGCCATCGAGCTGACGCCAGGCCGTTCCATTGCCCTGGATCGGAAACTGTTCCCGCCGGCGGCTCTGGTCTTTATCCGGACGCAAAAGCCGGTGACGGCCGAAGACGGCACCATCCGGGAATGGGTTGATTTTTCGCGGTTTGATGTCAATCAGGATACCGGCAGCGCCATCATCGGCCCCGGTCGGGCTGACATTTTCTGGGGGCACGGTCCATACGCCGAAACCGCCGCCGGGCATATGAAGCATCCCGGTCAGCTTTTTTTTCTGACGGCCAAGCCTCCCATATCCCTGGTCCCGCCCCGGTGATTAGCGAAAAAAAGCAGACCCCCGAAAAACGCGAGCATGCCGCTGACCGTAAAAAGCCATGATGCGCCGGTGATGTCGAAAAAATACCCGTTGAAGAGAAATCCGGCCATTATTCCCATGCCGTAGGTAACAGCGTTGTTGATGGCCTGACCTGTTGTTTTGGCTTCATCGGGGGAGAGTTCATCCATGTAGAGAATGCTGGTCACGTGAAAGGCCCCGTAGGTCACGGCGTGCAGCAACTGCGCGATCAGGATCAGGGGGGCGGACGAGACTATGCCCATCATACTCCATCGGCATCCAGCCACAAAAAAAGTGAAAATCAATATTTTTTCATATGAAAACCGCTTGAAGATCCGCTCGGATGCCAGCATGACGACAATTTCCGCCAGGGAGGCAAGTGCCCATGCCATACCGATGAACACGCCCGAGTACCCGAGGTTTGCCAGGTGGATGGAAAAAAAACCGTAGTAGGTGCCGTGGCTGAGCAGCATGACGAACGCGCAAAACAGGAAAATCATGGCTCGGCGGTTCAGGAACCACCCAGCGTCCGGAGCGGGTGTTGTGGATTTGCCGGTGGTGCCCGGCGGGATCGCAAATGAAAACAGAGCCTGGAGCATCGACCCGGCAAGGACGAGCACCAGGATGATTTCCGTTGAAACAACATCGATGGCCCTGCCCACCAGCACGACCACTACGATGAAACTCAACGATCCCCATGCCCTCAGCCGGCCGTATCCTTTTTTCTCACTCCCCAGTAGGTCCATGGAAAACGATTCCAAAAAACTGATGATGGGTGCGTAGAAAAAACTATACAGTGCCGTGATGGCAAACATCAGGGAAAAATCCGTGGTCAGCAGATAGAGCCCCCAGGCTGCCATACTGATGATATTGCAGGCGATATAGATGGGACGGCGGATCAGGAACCGGTCGGCCAGCATGCCCCACAACAGGGGGAAAAGGGCCGTGGCAAGGGTCCGCAGGGAGGAGAGGACGCCGATCTGGAAACCAGAGAATCCGAGGTGATAACAATAAAGGTTGAAATAGGGGAGAATGACGCCCATCACCCCGAAATAGATGAAATACTGAGAACCCAGGATGATTTTGACGGATGCGCGGCCGTCGGTTTTACGATACATGCGGATCAATCGCTGCTGGTCCTTTATTATCCCGTTTGACAGTCTCGAAAAAAGGCCAAATTATGACGCAACGCGAGAACTGTATTTTTTATAAAGCCGTCAAGACTTTACCAGACAAGTCCGGGAAGCGCAAGCCGGTCGCCCAAGCCTGTCGTTCTTGTTTTCGAGTATTCACTCATCCCTACATATTCCTTGACATCACAGGGCCTATCTTCTAAAAGTTATGGGAAACCAACCGGTCATTCATCCCGGCCCGCATCTTCCCGACGCAACCAGATGATCGGGATCGGGGAATGTAAGGAATTGTAAAAAGATGAAAGGAAAAAGGATCATATGACGCGCATCACAAACAGGATAATGATGGGGCTGACGGCGCTGTTGTGCATATCGATTGCCGTTTTCCATGTGCATGCAGCCGACGCGGCGCCGAAAGCGGTAATGGCGCAAGATGTTTATGATTTCGGCATTGCATACGAAGGCGTGGATGTCTTCCAGGATATCGTCATTAAAAATACCGGGGACGCGGATCTGGAAATCATCCGGATCGGAACCGGGTGAGGGTGCGCCACTGTCGATTACGACAGAATCATCCCTCCAGGTCAGGAGGGAAACATCAAGGTGAAACTGCAGACCCAGGGATACGGCGGGCAGAAGTATAGCCGTGCCGTCCAGATAACGACCAATGATTCCGCCAATCCCACGCTGAGCGTTCAGGTGACCGGCGATATCAGAAAATTCGTGACCATGACCCCCGCCGCCGTTTTTCTGACCGGCAAACTGGGTGAGTCCATTTCCGCAACGGTGAAAATTATCCCGGAAACCGAGCCAGCTTTTCAGCTTCTGCAGGTCAATGCCATGAACAGCAAGGAGATCCGCCATTCCATCACAGAAAAGGAGGAAAACGGCAGGAAATTTTATGAGCTTCTCATTGAAAATGCGGCTGAAGTCGAGGGCCGTTATTACGACCGGATCACCATCATCACGGACCGCAGCGACCAGGCACCGCTCATCGTCAATATCCGCGGCAATATCCTGCCCGTGGAAACTCCACCTGCGGGACAAAATCTTTTTGATACCAAAGCGCTGCCGCCGGCTCCCGCCGGCCCTGCGGCGGAATAACAATGCCTGATATGACCGTCATCAAGGTGATCGCGCTGGATTGCGACGGCGTCATGTTCGAGACGGTTAATGCCAACAGAGCGTATTACAACGATATCCTGGCGTATTTCGGGCGTCCGCCCATGACGCCCGAACAATTCGCCTATACGCAGATGTCAACGGCCGACGAGGCCATCGCCCATCTTTTTCCGGATCCCGAATCTTTTGCGGCGGCCCAGGCTCATCGAAAAAAGACCGGTTATGACGCTTATATCCAGCACATGAAAATGGATCCGGATCTGCTGCCGCTGCTGGAAAAATATAACGGCGCCTACTACATGGCCGTGGCAACCAACCGCAGTGATACCATGCGCAAGGTGCTGTCCCAGCACGGGATCGAACATTATTTCGACCTGGTGGTAACCGCCATGGATGTAGCCCGGCCAAAGCCCTTTCCAGATCCGCTGCTCAAGGTGATGGACCATTTCAAGATCAGACCGGATGAGATGATCTACGTGGGCGATTCCGTCGTGGATGAACAGGCTGCCCGAGCCGCGGGCGTTCCCCTTGTGGCCTGCCGGAATTCATGCCTGGATGGGGATTTTCACATCCAGCAGCTCAACGAACTCGACGATGTGCTGATGCGTCTCAACTGATTCCATATCATGATTGACCCGCAAAAAACCCTCTATCTGATCGACGGCACCGCCTATATCCACCGGGCGTTCCATGCGATCCGGGGCCTCAAGACCTCAAAGGGGATGCCTTCCAACGCGGCATTCGGGTTCACCCGGATGCTGATCAAACTGATGGCCGACCACCAGCCCGTATATGCGGCCATGTTTTTCGATTCCAAAGGCCCTACCTTCCGCCACGAGATGTTTGCGGATTACAAGGCTAACCGGCCACCTATGCCCGATGACATGGCCGTCCAGATTCCCTATATCAAGGCCGTCACCGAGGGGTTTAGTTTGCCGGTGATTGAGATACAGGGGTTTGAGGCCGACGATCTTATCGGCACCTGCGCCCGGGCAGCAGAAAAAAACGGTTTTGAAGTGGTCATGGTCACCGGCGACAAGGATTTCATCCAGTTAATCACGGAAAAGACCGTCATCTGGGACCCGATGAAAGATCAGACCATAGACCGCGACAGCGTGGCAAAGGAAATGGGCATCGCGCCGCAGCAGATGGTCGATATACTGGGCCTTGCCGGAGATGCGTCGGACAATATTCCCGGAGTGCCCGGCATCGGCCCGAAAAGCGCCGTAGCCCTATTGCAGACCTTCGGCTCCATTGACAACATTTATGAACACATAGATGAGGTCAAGTCAGCCGGCCAGCGGGAAAAACTCGGGGCCAACAAGGACCGGGCGTTTCTGAGCCGGGACCTGGCCCGGATCCGGACTGACGCGCCCATTGCCTTTGACGTTGCATCTTTTAAGCTTTCCCCGCCGGACAACGCCAAACTGGCCAAACTTTTCAAGGAACTGGAATTCCGCCAGCTCCAGAAGGAGTATCCCGCGGCCTCAGGGCATCTGTCCGAAAAACGGTATCAGACCATTGTTGATGCCGACGCCCTGGCATCCCTGGTCCTGACCATCGAGAGCGCCGGAACCGTTGCCCTGGATACGGAAACCACGGGAGTGGATACCATGACCGCCGCCCTGGTGGGGTTGTCTTTTTCCGTGGCCGCAGACGAGGCCTTTTACATCCCCTGCGGTCATGATTATCCGGGCGTACCGGCTCAGCTTTCGATAGATGATGTCCTTGCCGTACTCAAGCCCGTCCTGGAAAATCCGGATATCGCCAAAATCGGCCAGAACATCAAGTACGACTGGGCCATGTTGAGCCGCTACGGGATCGGTTTGGCCGGCGTGACCTTTGATACCATGATCGCATCCTATCTGCTCAACCCGGAAAAACGGGCACACAGCCTCGACCAGATCGCCTTGGATTACCTGGATCACAGGATGATTTCCTACGAGGAGGTGACGGCGGACGACGGGGATCGCAAGATCAGCGATTTTTCCAAAGTGGCCCTTGAAAAGGCGGTGCCGTATGCGTGTGAGGATGCCGATATGACCCTGGCAGCCTATCATAAATTACAGCCGGAACTTGCATCCGCGGGGCTCATGCCCCTGTTTGAAACCGTGGAGATGCCTCTGGTTCCGGTGCTGCTGAAAATGGAGAAAACCGGCATCCGGGTGGACCCAAACCGGCTCATTGAACTCTCAAAAGACCTGTCGGCAAAGCTGGATCAACTGGAGCAGACCATTTATGCGACGGCCGGCGAAACCTTCAATATCAATTCCCCCCAGCAGCTCGGGGTAATCCTGTTTGATAAATTAAAATTGCCGGTACAGAAGAAAACCAAAAAGAAAACCGGCTATTCCACGGATGTTGATGTGCTGATCACCCTGGCCGGGTACCATGAACTGCCGGCCCTGATCCTGGAAAACCGGACCCTGGCCAAACTCAAATCCACCTACGTGGACGCCCTGTTCACCATGATCCACCCGGAAACCGGCCGGGTCCACACGTCGTTTAATCAGACGGTCACGGCTACGGGCCGGCTCAGCAGTTCCCGTCCCAATCTGCAGAATATCCCGATCCGCACCGAAGCGGGCCGGGACATCCGCAAGGCCTTTATCCCCAAAGACGGCTGGCTTTTTGTTTCCATGGATTATTCCCAGATCGAGCTGCGGCTTTTAGCCCATTACGCGGGTGATGACAGCCTGCTCCGCGCGTTTGCTAATGATGAGGATATTCATATGCGGACCGCGGCGGATGTGTTTCAGGCCCTGCCGGCCATGATCACCCCGGATCTGCGGCGTCAGGCCAAGACGATTAATTTCGGGATCATCTACGGAATGGGCGCTTACAGTCTGTCGAAAGAGCTGGGCATCAGCCAGAAAATGGCCAAAACCTATATCGACAATTATTTCGCGCGGTACAAAGGGGTCAAAAAGTTTATCGACGACACCATTGAGCAGGCCCGGGAGACCGGCCGGGTTTCCACGGAACTGGGCCGGATCCGTTTTCTGCCGGAGATCAACAGCAGTGATGTGAATCTGAGAAAGTTCGCGGAGCGGACAGCGGTCAACACCCGGATCCAGGGAACCGCCGCCGACCTGATCAAGCTGGCCATGATCCGGGTGGACGCGGCATTTTCCGAAAAAGGGCTGTCATCGGCCATGCTACTGTCGGTTCACGACGAACTGGTGTTCGAAGCTCATCCCGAAGAGCTGGAAACGGTAAAAACCTTGGCCCGGCAGATCATGGAAAGTGTTTGGACCTTTTCCGTGCCGCTGAAGGTCAATGTGTCGGAGGGCAGGGACTGGGCCGAGGCCCACTGATATAAATACATAATTGCATATAAATGGGGACAGATTTCAAATCTGTTTCCGTTTCAGGGATTCAAATCAGTCCTCATTTGCTGAAGACTATTTTTTCGGAGTCGCCGTTCGATCGGCAGTTTCCGGATATTCCCTGGAAAGGTGCGGCCGTGCCGCGGCTTTTACCGTGGCATCAACGGCCTGGTAAATATTGCGGAAATGATCGTGAAAGGTCGCGGGCGAGATGTTGCCCACCTCGATGAATTTGACGATGATTTCCTTGGCCGTCTTGAGAATCAGTTCATCATCTTTTGCTGTCATGGCGCTTCCTTTTCTGAAGGTCCACCGGCGGGTCTGATTTTGGGTCGCCGATTTTTTCTCCTATAGCAAAGTCCGCGGCAATTGGCAATCCATTCCTTGACACCCGGGTCACATATTCTTATGATGTTGTCGATTGTGGCAAAACCGCAGGAACTGGAAACTAAAGACCAGAGACTGAAAACGATGAATTTTTTCCAGGATTTAAGGATGTAAAGCATTCAAGGCATTCAAGTTGCAGCGGTTGGAGTCGAAAAACGAGGGAAACGATTTGAAAAACGAGTCATTGAAAATCGGGCGGAATGAACCCTGTCCATGCGGCAGCGGCAAGAAATACAAGAAATGCTGCATGAACGCCGCCGCCCCAAAGCCCGTGGACATGGCGGCCCTGTATGCCCGCAAGTACGACATCCGCCTCAAGGGTCATGAGGAAATCGAGGGGATACGGAAAACTGGCCGGCTGGTTCTGGAAACCATCGACCTGCTGGAGACCCATATCCGGCCCGGTGTCACCACCAACGCCCTAAACGACCTGGCCCATGCGTTCGCAACGGCGCATGGCGCCATCCCGGCGCCTCTGAATTACCGCGGTTTTCCCAAGAGCATCTGCACATCGGTCAACGAGGTCATCTGCCACGGTATCCCCGATGAAACGCCATTAAAGGACGGCGATATCATCAACGTGGATATCACCCATATCCTTAACGGCTATTATGCCGATGCCAGCAAGACCTTTTTTGTAGGCAAGCCATCCGCCGACGCGGAAAAGATCATCCGGGTGGCGGCCCAATGCCTGAAGGAGGCCATGTCCATGCTGGTTCCAGGAAACACCATTGGTGATATCGGCTGGGCCATCCAGACTTACGCGAGAAGCCAGGGATGCTCCGTGGTGCGGGAATTCGTGGGCCACGGCATCGGCCGCGAATTTCATGAGCCCCCACAGGTTCCCCATTACGGCAAAAAGGACGACGGCATTGCGCTCGTGCCGGGCATGACCTTTACGGTCGAACCCATGATCAACCTCGGCCGGGCCGAGCTCTTCATCGCCAAAGACAACTGGACTGCCATCACCCGGGATCGCAGCCTGTCGGCCCAGTTCGAGCAGACCTTCCTGATCACCGAAGACGGCTACGAAAGCCTTACTCCGTTTGAACTCTAAGGGTTCTGTTGAAAATCGGATTGTTCGCTTCGAGAGTCTTTCGGGGCTTTTTCCCCGAAATCCACGATCTTGCTTACAATTGATTTTTCAACGGCCTTTCAGCACTCTTGGTCAATTTTGGTGGCCGCCAGGAACCCGCCGTGAATCGCGTCGTTGATCTTGCCGGGAGAGCAGCAGTCCCCAACAGTCGCATACGGAATATTGAGGGACGCAACCGCATCCGACAGGTCGCGCACCGGCCGTGAACCGGCCGCTATGATCACGGAATCGAATTTTTCCGAAGCGACCGCGCCTTTCTGTTCGAAGGTGATGACGTCGTCTCTGATGGAGAGCACCTTTGCCTCGGTTTGAATGTCGATTCCGTATCGCGTGATCTTGTCCATCAGGACCCAGCGGGTGGACCGGCCCATGTCCTTGCCGGCCTTGGGCAGCATTTCAAATACCGTCACTTTCGACGTGCCGCCAAACATCAGCTCCCGCAGTCTTTCGGGCGTTTCCGCCTCGTATTCGAACAGAAAATAGAGGGTCTCCGGATTGATGGTGCCCTTGGCAGCCACGAACAGGGCGGTTTCAAGGCCAACGGACCCGCCGCCGATGACGCCCACGCGTTTTCCCAGGGGCGGGTTGTCTTTAAGTACCTGCCAGGCGTTGCTCACCCGGGGATCATCTTTGCCTTCGATATTGGGGACCAGTGGCGCGGCCCCTTCGGCGATGATCAGGTAATCCGGGTTTTTCTGTTGGATCATGTCCGCGTTCACTTCGGTGTTTAGAAACAAAGGAATATCGTGTTTGCGGATCATGGCCCGGTAAAAGCGGATGAATTCCAGCAGTTCCTGCTTGTGGGGCGGGGCGCCGGCGATCCACATCTGCCCGCCGATGTCGCTGTCCTTGTCATAGATTTCCACACGGTGACCCATCTGATAGGCTGTTATAGCTGCTTCCAGCCCGGCCAGGCCCGCGCCGACGATCATGACTCGTTTGGGCGAGTCGGTTTTCGTGATCCGGCGTTCGTTCTCAAACCCGGATAAAGGATTTCCCGCGCAGAAAACCGGCTGGCCGGAAAAAATCTGGTCGGTGCATCCCTGGGAACAGGCCACGCAGGGACGGATTTCATCGGCCCGGCCCTCAAAGGCTTTTTTAGGCCATTCGGGATCAGCGATTAAGACTCTGCCCAGGTTCACCATGTCCGCATATCCGTTCCGGATGATGTTTTCCGCTGATGCCGGGTCCGCGATCCGGTTGGAGGCCATGACCGGAACGGACACGGCGTTCTTGATGTTGCGCGCCAGGAAGGCATAGGCGGCCCGGGGTAGTTCCATGGGAAGCTGTGGCACCCGTGTCACGTGCCACCCGCCCGTCACATTGATTACATCCACGCCCGCGGCTTCATAGGCTTTGGCGATGGCCGGTGTTTCAATATCAGTGTTGCTGCCCGGCACAAAATCATTGCCCGCTATTCGGATGGCCAGGGGGACATCCGGCCCGATTTTTTCCCGGGTCAGGGCAACGACTTCCGTGGGAAAGCGGAGCCGGTTTTCAAAACCGCCGCCATAGGCGTCAGTGCGCTGGTTGGTCAGGGGCGAGAGAAACTGGGTCAGCAGATATCCGGCCGAAGCAATGATTTCGACCCCGTCGAACCCGGCTTCCAGAGCCCGGATCGCGGCGTCGGCAAAGGCGTTTTTCACCCGTTCGATATCTTCGATCGTCATTTCCCGGGGGGTGGTCTTGGAATAGCTGCAATAGAGGGCAGACGGCGCGATCGGCTGCTGGTTGTTGATCAGGAAGGGATAGGCGTATGCGCCCGCGTGAAAAAGCTGGATAAAGGCCAGAGCCCCTTCGTCCTTGATGATGCGGGTCAGTTTCTGAAAGGACGGGATTACCTCGTCGACGGCGATGGTCAGGGCCGCCAGGCCCACGCCCACATCATCGATGCCCACCGGCCCCACCGTGATGATGCCGGCCCCGCCTTTGGCCCGCTCTTTGAAAAAGGCGTAATACCGGTCATTGAGCCTGCTGTCATAGGAATAAAGCAGTCCCAGGGACGGATAAGCGATGCGGTTTCTGACTTCAAGGCCATTGATGACGATGGGGGAAAACAGATAGCGATACATATCTACTTTTGCAAATCCTTGATTTTACTGGTGGGCCGTGAAGGAATCGAACCTTCAACCTAATGATTAAGAGTTGGTTTTTTCAACCCCCACCTATTTTCATTTAACCACATTTTGTCTTGATTTTATGGGTAGTTATGTTAAATCAACTTTAACATAACATCACTCAAAAACACTCTGTTTCAGCTAAAAAGTGGGGACAGAGTGGGGACAAAATTTAACAATTGCAAAAAATCATATCGCAAAAGCTGTTTTCATTTATGTAAATAAAATTTTAAAAGCAAGAAAAAAAATAGAGGGTAGAATGGCCTTAAAATGGATAAAGACAAAACAACCGGGCGTCCGATACAGGGAACATGAGACTCGCAAACATGGGGTCCAGAAAGACCGTTATTTTGTTATACGGTATCAAAGAGACGGGATGCGTAAAGAAGAAGGCTTAGGCTGGGCAAGCGAAGGTTGGAGTGTTGAAAAAGCGGCTTTACAACGAGGTGAAATTATTAAGGCCTATATTACAGGGGAAGGGGCGCGGAGCCTTAACGAAAAGCGACAAATTGAAAAAGAACGGCGAAAAACCGAAAAGCAAAAACTGGAAAAGGTTATAAAGGAACAAATCACTGTCAGCCAGTTTTTTCATGAAAAGTATTATCCGCTTGCACAGACTGATAAAAAAAGACGGAGTTGTCAGTCTGAGGAGTGGATTTTTAGGTTATGGATAGAACCTGTCATCGGTAAAATCCCATTAAAAGACGTCACATCTTTTCATATTGAAAAAATTAAAAAGAATCTTCTGGAGGCGAGCAGAAAGCCTCGAACCATTGAGTATATGAGGGCTGTTGTTCGGCAAATATGGAATTGTGCCGTCAGAAACGGGATTGTGAACGGGAAATCACCAACATTTGAGGTGAAAATTCCAAAATGTGATAATGAACGGCAAAGGTTTTTAACGCATGAAGAGGCAGCCCTCTTGCTTAAAGCGCTAAAAAAAAGGAGTGTTCAAGTTTATCAAATGGCATTTCTATCATTAAATTGCGGCTTGCGGGCCGGTGAAATTTTTAATCTAACTTGGGCAGATGTTTCATTAGAGAAGGGCTTTTTGTCATTAAGGGATACTAAAAACGGAAAATCAGGTATTGCCTTTATGACCCAAGAGGTTAGGGAGATGTTTGAAAAAATGAATCCTAAGGTGGCGAATGAATTTGTTTTTAAGAATCTCAAAGGCGAAAAAATGAAATTTATCGCACATATTTTTGAAAAGGTGGTTGCAGAATGCGGCCTTAACAATGGTATCATCGATACAAAACAAAAAGTTGTTTTCCACACCTTACGGCATACCTATGCAAGCTGGCTTGTGGAGTCAGGGGTAGACCTTTATACGGTTCAAAAATTAATGCGGCATGCAACCTTGGCAATGACACAGAGATATGCCCATCTGGGGCAAAATACTCTTCAGTCGGCAGTCAAGCGGCTTGAGACGGCGATCAAAGGAGCTGAGAAAGTTGTTAATATATAAAATAGACTAATTCATTCAATCAAAAAACTCATAATATTCATTATCCAACATTAATAATGGTCAATCTTATTTCATGAACCTCAAGGAATTTAAAAAGCTTATATCAACTGGCGAATCCGACAAGCTTGAATTTAAAAACTCGACCGGCCAGCGGTCCCAAGCCATGAAAACCGTTTGCGCGATGCTCAATGGCTTTGGTGGATTTGTTTTGTTTGGCATATCTGACAACGGCGAGCTTGTGGGCCAGGATGTGACTCCCAAGACGATGACCGATATTTCTGCTGAACTCAATCGCATTGATCCGCCCGCTTTTCCGGATATTGAAACAGTCACATTGGAAAACGGCAAAAGCGTCATCCTGCTGCGGGTACCTGGCGGCGGCGGGCTTTATACCTATGATGGCCGACCCTATATCCGCACCGGCCCCACAACAAGCGTCATGCCCAAATCCGAATATGAGCGAAGGCTGATTGAACGCCTTCATGCAACTCGTCGATGGGAAAATGAGCCCGTGGTACAAGGAATCACCATTAAAGACCTTGATCAGGATGAAATTCAACTGACATTATCCAATGCTATTGATGCCGGCCGAATGGAAAGGCCTAGAAAGACGGATACGAAATCGATCCTGATAGGACTTGGGCTTATTATTGACGGCATGCTTACCAATGCGGCGGTTGTCCTCTATGGAAAAAGTGCAAAACTGGAATCCCTTTATCCGCAATGCTTAATTCAATTGGCAAGGTTCAGGGGAATTGATCGGTTGTCTGATTTTTCCGATAACCGTCAATACTGGGGCCATGCCTTCAGCCTGATGCAACGAGCTGAAGGCTTTTTTAAGGACCATATTCCCATTGCCGGAAAAGTGTACCCGAACAAATTCAAACGCGAGGATCGGCCGCTTTATCATCCCCGGGCCTTTCGGGAAGCGTTGGCAAATGCTTTTTGTCATAGGGAATATACGATGCCCGGCGCATCTATATCGGTTGCCGTCTATGATGACCGGATGGAGGTTATTAATCCCGGAGACCTTCATTTCGGCATCACCCCCAGGGCATTAATGCGTCCCCATGAATCAAGACCATGGAATCCAATCATCGCCAATGTATTTTACCGGGCCGGCATTATTGAAAAATGGGGAACCGGAACGTTAAACATCATCCAATGGTGTAAAGAAAATGACAATCCTCAACCGGAATGGCGAGTTCGTTCAGGTTCGGTTGTTTTAACCTTCAAGCCTTTCTTTGACAAATCTGTTGAACGGCCAGAGTCACAGCCAGAGTCACAGCCAGAGTCACAGCCAGAGTCATTGCGTGAAAAGGTAATCCAGTTGCTTTCAAGGGAGATACTTTCAAAATCTGAAATTTCAATTAAGTTAGGCCAGAAACAAACTTCCGGTCAGCTAAATAAGGTAATGAGAAATTTGATTGCGGAAGGGATTGTATCGTATACCTTACCTCAAAAGCCATCGAGCAGGCTTCAAAAATATAAACTGGCAAAAAAATAACTTTTGTCAAAGGAGAGAGCGGCGATAGATATCGCTCGTTGGCCTATCAATAGACTCTCAGGAACTACCTCAAAGGATGTTTAAAGGCATTTCTTTATTTTTTTGTTAAATATTATTGCGTTTTCTCAATTTTGGATAAAAATACCCATATAAATAAATAACTATAGGTTAAATTATCCATGAAAAAAGAAAAAGCATTTGTAACACTGTAGCAAAAGGCTCAGGAGGTCATAGAACAAAAAGGTGGAATGATCCGGACTTCCGAAGCTATAAAGTCCGGAATCCACCCACGTATTTTTTATTCACTTCACAACTCCGGTGTTCTTGAACAAATTTCACGCGGGGTTTATCGTATAGTAGAACAGACACCGGTATCTAATCCAGACCTCATCACCGTAGCGGTGAGATGTTCCAGAGCAATCATTTGCCTTGTTTCTGCATTAGCTTTTCATCAAATCACGACCCAAATTCCTCATGCAGTTTTTATTGCGCTTGAAAAAGGCGCCGAAACACCACGAATAGACCATCCGCCTATGTCTGTTCATCGCTTTTCAAAAGAAAGCCTATTTGCAGGCATAGAGAGGCATAAAATAGATGGTGTAATGGTCCAAATTTACAACCCAGAAAAAACGCTGGCCGATTGTTTTAAGTTTAGAAATAAGATCGGCATGGATATCGTTATTGAAGCGCTGAAGCTTTACAAAAGGAGAAAAAAATTAATCTTGGAGAACTTTTGAAGTATGCCGGAATTGGCAGGGCTGAAAAATTAATGAAGCCATATCTGGAGATGCCATTATGAGCTCAAAAAACACAAAAAATATTAGAAAATCTTGACACCTTTAATTTTGTGAGTACAATGGTATCACGAAAAGTAAAGGAGGAATACAAATGGCTACACGAATCAATAGACTAAACGTTAGGGTCACGGAAGCACAAAAAAGACTGATCACCCGTGCGGCAAAATCCGCTCATTCCAATGTGTCAGATTTTGTTTTACGATCGGTTTGCCGTGCATCTGAACAAGTTTTGGCGGATCAAACGACTTTCTTTCTTAACGAAGAAGATTATAGGGCATTTCAAGACGCCTTGAACAGACCAGCCGAACTTAACCCGAAAATTGAAAAAGTGATGAAGGAAAAAGCCCCATGGGAAAAATAACCGCTCCCCAACCATTGTCCGAAAAACATGTGATTGAGGGTTTTGACTGCGGGAACGGTTTTTTAAATGATTGGTTAATAAAATATGCCATGGCAAACAGCCGCGCAAATGCATCAAAAACATTCGTTGTTTGTGTAAACCAGGAAGTAATTGGCTATTACAGTCTTGCGATGGGATCTGTTGATTATGAAGAAGCGACTCTAAGAATTAAAAAAGGATTGGCTCGTCATCCCATACCTGTTGTTGTCCTTGGCAGATTAGCAGTCGATATTCGGTATCAAAAGAAAAGATTGGGTATATCTCTATTGAAGGATGCTCTTTTAAGAGCATTAACGGTTTCCGAGCACATCGGGGCCAGAGCCGTTTTTGTAAATGCAAAGGATGACAATGCCAAGGAATTCTATGAAAAACATGGATTTTGTTCTTTGCCCAGCGATTCGTTAAAGCTTATGATTCTTATAAAAGATATCAAAATAATTATTGAAAACGTTTCGATTTAGAAAGAGGTTTCTAGTTTTCGGTAATATAATCCCTGGCTTTTCAGAACTTCTGCTATACCAGTGAGGTCCGTTTCACCCGCCAGTCCGGGCCCTGGATCCGAATCACCTGGCCCATTCCCGCGATCCTGGAAGAAATGCGTTTGTCGATTTGATTGGCAATATCATCAAGCGAAAGATTGGCGGTAATGATGGTGGGTTTGAAATTGTTGTCACGTTCGTAAATGATGTAATTGAGCGTTTTTTTAGCCCACTCCGTTGGCTTTTCCACCCCAAGGTCATCAAGCACCAGATAATCACACGAGATATAATTTTTAATCGCCGTCTGTTCAGAAAATTTTACATCTTTGGTAATCGATTTCCGGATATCAAAACAGAGCCCAGGAACGGACGTAAAAACGACTTGATGGCCTTTAAGCAGCAGCTCTCTGGCAATGGCCACTGAAAGATGGGTTTTCCCACTTCCACATTTGCCATAGAGATAAAGTCCGGGATAATCCGGCTGAAGTTGGAGCAGGTATTGTCTGCAGGCAGTGAAACACTTGCGGTTTTCTTCAACCAGCCGGAAGTTTTCAAATGAACATTTCAGATATTTTAGCGGAACGCCGGATTGCTTCAGATATGTGTCGATATTTTGCCCGATGTGGTGAAGCTTCCGGCATTGCCGGCATATGCCGTTATCTGTCATTTCCGGAAACGTCCATTTTTTTTCAAAGCGGTCCCAGATAGGGGACAATAATTGCCCACATTTCCAGCACACAATATTATCGGGCCTGGCTAAGGCAATTATTTTTTCGCTTTCTTTGATGAGCTTGCTCATTTTCCGCATTTTTTCGTGCATATGAATCCCTTAATTTCAGTTTCGGTTATGACAATATCACATGACATCGACCCGGTAATCGCTCGGCAAATCCCATCCTTTGCGACCTTGGGTGTCACTGTTTAGTGATGCAGGCTGAAAATTATCTTGTTTGTGTGCGTTGGTTAAGCTCAGTTTGAGCCAATTCATCAGACATCCCTTGAAATTCGATAAGGGGAATTTATGGGATTGCCCTTTGACTTTTTTCCGGTGCTCAATCTCCAGCCAATCACCCCAGTTTTTAAATTCCTCGATCAGATCAAGTGTATTGAAGGCCATGTTGTCCCGGATGCGTTCTTTTAACCAAGCCTGATCCTGATTTCTTAAATCAAACTCTAAATATTTCTTCACAATCCCGGCAAATATGAGCCAGAGATCATCAGATGTGGTCATGGTTTCCAAATCTAAAATGTCTAATAAATTCTCAGTATCAGATATGTCAGGGCTCAATAAATCACCTGATGTTTCGGTGACGAATTCAACCAAAGGCTTTGGTGGAGAAGATGAAACAATAGGTTTATATTCAAGACCAGCAACTTCTTTAAAAAAACGGTCCCCCGGCTCATACCGGACATACCAGTCATTTTTGACATCAGGGATGGAAATCCACTGAGCGGATTTCAAGAATTCGGTATGTTTGAGCTCCTTGTGCGCTGCTTCCAGCTGTTGGCGGGCTCGGGAAAAGGCTTTTTGTCTGTGAACCGGCACCAGGGTGCAAAGGGTCGAATACTTGTATTGAATAAACTCATTATACCCGTAAAACTTGACGCCGAGCAGTTCATACAGTCTTGCGGCAACAGGTTTCAAGGCTTTGAGATACTCGAAATCAATGGGCCGGACATACATGGAATTAAGATTGCTCAGATACGGCTCTGTGAAATACGCATAGTTTTTATCCGCTATCTGGCCGTCGGCTTCTATTTTTCCTTTAAAGACGATTCTTTCATAAAGATGAAACCGTTGCTCAATCCAGGCTTTTTGAGATTTTTTGAAATAACACATCTTGCTCATGATCGATGCGGTATTCATTGCTCCCAATCCATGTTTGACGTTTTCCACAAACCTGCCATTGCAGGTCAACCCCATGATCCGTGATAGTTCCCGATAGGTTGGCAGGGGAACCGGGTTGGTAATAGGACGATTCATGCTTGAAAGGCTATATTCAATGGCTCGCTGTAATCGCCGGTCAAAATCCGTCGGCAGCCCAAAATCCGGATTCGGGGTTACCGTCCACTCAACCTCGAATTTTTCATTGCCCATTTGCCGCATATCTTTGAACTGAATTTTTTTATAAAGACCTTTGCCCTTATCCAGACTGAAATATGGCAGCACCAGGAAATTGACTTCCGCCCTGGCCCGCCCAGTCGCAAAACCCGTGTTTGGGAATGGGATTTGGGGTATCTTGTTATCGTCAGTCATGTTTTTCTCCGGTTAGATCAGTTGAAGTTCACAAATTTGTCGGCCATCAATCCTGTTGCCTGATCCCTCGGGCTGCTTTTAAAATCGTGGACGAAAAATCCAGCGTCTTCACAGATCCAAATGTCTTCCATGATGTAATTCAACAATCCCCGACGTTTTAACTTTTCAAAAGCTGCCAGGATTATAATCCTTTCGGTTGCATTAACGAGCTCGCTTTGGGTGACATCAAACGGGCGAACTGACCTCTGTTTTTGCTGGAGGGCAAATTTACAGGCGATAAAAAGAAATAACGCCACGTTGACGACTGTTTGAGAAGGGGATAATTCCCCGTCCTGCGATTTTTCAAAATCAAGTTCTGCAAGAATGGTATCGGGCACAAGACTCAAATCCGGGTGGATCGGATTGATACCCCCTGAATCCACCATGCGTTGAAACCAGTAAAGCGCATTTTCTTTCTGCTTCATGATCTTTCTCCTAAAAGATAAAATTTTAAGGCCTCTAATAATTAATATAGAAAGACCGATGATTTTTTTTGGGGGGAGTTTGAAAATTTTTTTAGCAGACGGCGGCGGCGAAATGGATGGGCATTATATATTTATAATAACTTGAATATAACTACTTCATCTTCTTAAAGTTAATATTAATATATATTTAAATATACTTAAAAAACTTAGAGAAAACCAAATTTATTGAAAAATCAGTCTATTGACTATTATTTCGTTACGCAAAAGCACTCAAAC
>CAYZXZ010000039.1:0-19305 GCA_964481615.1 uncultured Desulfobacteraceae bacterium
ATAGCTAAATTTATATCATTTCGAGAAATAAAAAGCAAGTAAAAAATTCATGAAAAATAAATAATTTCAAAATATTAATCAAAAATACTTTTTACGAACGCATCAACTTTAGTATGCATCAACTTTAGTATTGACAAAAAACCAAGGAATCAATAACACCATGCTTCAAATGCCAGCATGCAAACAAGTTACAAACATAAAAAAATTTATGCTTGCAACCCATTGATTTTAATTAAAAAAGATGGCAGAGGATGGGTTCGAATCCAACCCTCTCCGCCAGCAGCATATGCGGATACGGGTTTTATCCGCCGGTTCAGCACCTGGCAGATGGTTTTATGATCGCGGAGAGATGGCCGAGAGGCTGAAGGTACACGCCTGGAAAGCGTGTGTGTCTGAAAGGGCACCGAGGGTTCGAATCCCTCTCTCTCCGCCAGACCCGATGCCGTTTGACATATCTTCCGGCGCCACCGGTGAATTCTCATCTGGTCACCCGGGCGAAACAGACAATCTACTGCATTATCCGAACCGGACCGTCATGGGTTATCTGGTTTTATCACGAAAATACCGTCCGCAATGTTTTGAAGACGTCGTCCGACAGACGCACGTCACCCGGACCCTGAGCAATGCCATTGCTTCGGGCCGGCTGGCCCATGCCATTCTCTTTTCCGGGCCCAGAGGAACGGGCAAGACAACCATCGCCCGGATCCTGGCAAAATGCGTCAATTGCGCCTCCGGACCCACGGCAACTCCATGTAATACCTGCCGATCATGCCGCGAAATCACCTCCGGGCACGCCGCCGACGTTTTTGAAATCGACGGCGCTTCCAACAACAAGGTCGAACATGTCCGCGAACTGCGGGAAAACGCCGCGTACATGCCCGCCCACAGTACGCGCAAAATCTATATTATCGATGAAGTTCACATGCTTTCCGACGCGGCGTTCAACGCGCTTTTAAAAATTCTCGAGGAACCGCCGGCCCACGTCATGTTCATGTTCGCCACCACCGAGCCCAACAAAATCCCCATCACCATCCTCTCGCGGTGCCAACGCCATGACCTGAGGCGGATCGATATCAATGCCATCATCGCGCACATGGCAGATCTCTGCCGCAGGGAAAAAATCGATATCCGTGAAGAGGGGCTTACCCTGATCGCCCGGGAAGCAGACGGCAGCATCCGCGATGCACTGAGCCTTCTGGACCAGATCATCTGCGGCGCCACCGGCGCAGTCAGCACGGAAACCGTCATGGACATCCTTGGGGGCATTGACCGGCAAATTCTTTTTGACGTTTCCGAGGCGATTTTTACTGGCCGAACCGGCCAAATCATCGACATCATCGACGGGCTTTATGACCGGGGACAGTCCATGACCCGGTGTTTCGGCGAAATCCTAGAACATTTCCGGAATCTGCTGCTGGTAAAAATGAACACCGACGCCAACACCCTGGCGGATGTGCCGGAACATGAGCTGAAACTGATGCGCGCCCAGGCCGCCGACATCCCGCTGTCTTATCTCAATCAGATTCTTGATATGCTTTTCAGGGAAGAAAAGCACATCAAGACAGCCGCCAATCCGAAACTCGCGCTCGAAATCGCCTTCATCCGGGTCATGCAGGCAAAACCGGTATTGTCCATAGATGAGCTCATTGAAAAAATCGACCGGCTGCACAAAGGAATCACGAATGCGGCCGCAAAAGACAACAGTCGGATATCGGCTCCGCACCTTATGTCGCCGCCCGCCGCCGGGAAGCGTACCGATTCGGAAACATCAGGTCCATGGGACGACGTCGGCCGGATGATCCCCGGTCCTGAGCATTTGGAATCGGCACGGACACTGCCCGGAACGTCCAATCCATACGGCCCGCCTTCATTGGAAGCGGCGGTACCGAACGCGGTCGTATCCGATGAAACCATATCGGATGCGGCGTCATCGGGCCTTCGAGAAACACCGGCAACCTATGGGGCCGATTCCAAGCCGGAAACCGACGAAGCGGCGTGGGAAAAAATTCTGGGGATCCTTTCCCGGGAACAGCCGTCCCTGGCCGCCTGCCTGGAGGGGAGCACCCCTTGCCGGACACCGGACAATCAGATTCAGATCGATATCACCACCACCCGGTTCAATATCAGCGCCCTCAACCGTCCGAACAATCTTGACCGGATCATGAAACTCTGCAGCCAGGTCTTCGGCGGCAACGTCCGGGTTTCCCTCAACACCCGGATAAAAAACACCGACAATAAAGCAATTTCTGGAAAAGATTCCAAGGCTCTGAAACAGGAGGCAATGACCCATCCCCTGGTTTCAACATCGGTCAAACTATTCAATGGAAAAATCGTTGAGGTCAAAATTTTATAGGAGGTTTCGGCATGAAACAGATGAAAAATATCATGAAACAGGCCCAGCAGCTCCAAAGCAAGATGGCCAGGCTTCAGGAGGAAATGGCGGAAAAAACCATTGAGGCATCCACCGGCGGCGGCATGGTCAAAGTCGTGGCCAACGGCCGGCAGGAAATCATATCCATCCGCATTGAAAAGGAAGTGGTCGATCCGGAGGACGTGGACATGCTCCAGGACCTGATCCTGGCCGCGGTCAACGAGGCCCTGGTGCAATCCCAGAAAATGGTTTCGGACGAAATGAGCAAACTCACCGGCGGCATGAGTATTCCGGGACTCATGTAAGGCCCGGCACACCCCGGCGGACCATTGGATCTATGACCACAAACAATTACCCGGCCTCCATTCGCGCACTGATCCGAAACTTTGCCAGACTGCCCGGCATTGGCGAAAAAACAGCCGAAAGACTGGCCATGCATGTTTTGACGGCGCCCGAAGCCGAAGCACTGGAGCTGGCCCGCAGCATCGGCGAACTCAAGCTAAAGATCCGGCTTTGCACCCAGTGTTTTGCGCTCAGCGATGCCGAGCGCTGCCGGATTTGCTGCGATCCCTCCCGGGACGGGTCGCTGATCTGCGTGGTAGAAGCTCCGGCGGATATGGCGGCAGTGGAAAAATCAGGCGCATATGCCGGCTGTTATCATATTCTCCAGGGACTTCTTTCCCCCATGGACGGCATCGGACCGGAAAATATCCGCGTGGCGGAACTGATGGCCAGAGTGGAAAAAGGCGGCGTCACCGAAGTGATACTTGCCACCGGAACCAGCATGGAAGGAGAAGCCACGGCCGCATACCTTGCCGAACGCCTCGTCAGATACAGGATCCGGGTTACCCGCATCGCATCCGGCGTGCCCGTGGGCGGAGACCTTAAATATGTGGACCAGGTGACCCTGAAAAAAGCCATGGATGCCCGACATGCCGCTTAAAAACGTTTCACCGGACGATCTGTTTGCATGCCGCAAATGCGGCGACTGTTGCAGGGGATACGGCGGGACCCTTCTATCCTCGCATGATATCGAGGCCATCTCCGATTTTATCGGAGTTTCATCCGACCGGTTCATCAAGGATTACTGCTCTTTTTCCGGCCGCAAGCCCCTTCTGTCCCAAAAAACAAACGGATACTGCATCTTCTGGGACAAAGTCTGCATCATTCATCCGGTCAAGCCCCGCATGTGCAAAGCCTGGCCCTTTATCCCAGCGATGCTGGCCGATCCGGGAAACTGGAACATCATGGCCGGATCATGCCCCGGCATTCAGACCGGCTTTCCGCCGGAAACCATCAGTGCCTGCGTCGCAAAAATAATCCGGCAGGCCTCGACGTCTCCGTCGGGTGCATCCTCATGATCGGCATCTTCGATTCTGGCATCGGCGGGCTCACGGTGGTGCGGGCCGTCATGGATCGGCTTCCCGGATACGACATCATCTACTTCGGAGATACGGCACGAACCCCCTATGGCAACAAGAGCGCCGCCACCGTAATCGAATATTCACGCCAGAACACGGATTTTCTGATCCGGCAGGGGGCCAAAGTCATCGTCATGGCCTGCAACACCGCCTCCAGCGTGGCAACGGAAACCCTAAAGGAAAAATGTTTACTGCCGATTTTTGAAGTGATCACACCCGCGGTCGGTCACGCCCTTTCGGTTACCCGAAAATCGGTAATCGGCGTGATCGGCACCCGGGCCACCATTGAAAGCGGGATCTATGAAAAAAAAATCAAGGCTGCCAATCCCGGAGCCAGCATTTTTTCCGCCCCGTGCCCGCTCCTGGTGCCGCTGGTTGAAGAAGGATGGCTGAAGCGGCCGGAAACCCGGATGATCGTCAAAAAATATCTGCACCCCTTAAAAACACGACAGATCGATACCCTGATTCTCGGGTGCACGCACTATCCCCTGCTCAAATCCATCATCGCTCACAAGATCGGCAAGCGGGTCACGGTCATCGACTCCTCAACTGCGGTGGCCGATGAGATCCGGTCTTTCCTTGACGTCTCGCCGGATATTGATGCGACCTTGTCCAAAAATTCAAGCGCCACCTTTTACGTATCCGATATCACCGGACAATTCCAGAAAACCGCCGCGGCCGTGATCCGGCAGCCCATTCATCTCAAAACCATCAGGCTATAGGCTTTATCCGTCAGAGCTGGGCCCGCGCCATCAGCTCCCGCCGGTATTTATCTAAAAGCGTCGCCTTGGAAATCATGCCCGCAAACCGCCCGTCCATGCCCAGCAGCGCAAAAAACCCGCCTTCCGCCCATGATGCGGACGGCCAGACCGCGTTGATGATGTGATGATAGAGCAGTCCGATGAAACTGCCGATCACCAGGCAGGGCGCGAAAACACCACCGGAACCGCCCCATCCCAGGATCAGGGCTGTGGCGGCGATCTTGGCCAGAACCAGCAAAGCGATGAGTCACAGCCCCTTCATAAAGGTGCCTTCAACGATTTCCGCAATAACGTGATACCCCTCTCCCAGCACATCTGGCAAAAAAAGACCGATCATGCCCACAGCCGCGCCGCTGACCGCGGCCCTTCCCCATACGGGCAATCCCACCCGATGGGATACGTGGTGGGAATACCGGAGTGCGCGGGTCACCAAAACTGAAGCCGCCGCCGCGTTCCATGTGCATCTTTCATCACTCCGTATAGCCGTCCATCCACCAGGCATCCCATTTGGTATTAAGGACGGCTTCGGCCAGCTCTCTGCCGATATCTGTTTTCAGGCGTTTCCTGACCACCGGAATCCATTGTTCCGGCGTGGCATGGCCTGTGTCCGAAATGGATTTCAGGTCTAGGATGAAGGCCAGCTGGTCCGCGTCATGGGCGAGCCTGGCTTCCATGGTCTCCTGTTGTTTAAATTCCATGACCATGCCGACCATGTCTTCGCCGAAGGACACATGGCGCACGGCATCCCGGATCGCCTGTTGCTCGTTGGCGGTCACATATTTTTTGTTTACATAATTGAGATCGCCGGTCCGGGCCTCGGGCAGATCGTGCACCAGACACATGGATATCAGGCGGAGCGCATCGACGCCGGGCACCAGCCGCGATATTACATACCCGATGAACGTGACGGAAAACGAGTGTTCAGCCACGGTTTCCCTGCCGGCCCCCAGAAAAGGGAATCCGGACCGGGGAATATATTTTAAGATTTTTGCTTCAAACAGCAGGTTCGACAGGTGTTTCATCATCACTCCCTTTAAAAGGTGCCGTCTATCCGCGGCCGGAAGTCCATGCAATCAATATTAACGTGAATGCCGCCGCGCCCGCCAGCATCTGCCTGGAAGCCGACAGCCGGACAGGAATCAGAAAAGCATGGGCCATGCCCAGAACCATGCCGGTCATCAGTCCAAACAGATGGGCCGTCAAATCCACATGAGCGGCCGACCCGAGAATCCCCAGCAGCGCAACGCCGCCTCCCAAGGGAACCCATGCGGCAAAACGCCCGGTCCGGGTACGCCGCTTTTTCAGAAACTGGTAACCGGACAGGATGCCGATGGCGCCGAAAACCGAAGTGGATGCGCCGATGGAGAGATGCCCGGATACATACATGAATGCGTTGATCAGGTTGCCGATGGCCCCGCTCATGAGAATCATAAGCCATCCTACACCCCGGCCAGTGACCGTGCACACGGCCATGCTGAAAAAGGCGATGCCGGCCATATTTCCTGCAAGGTGAACCGAATCCGCATGCAGCATCAGGGCCGTGATGGTCCGATAGGTCTCACCCTTCATGATATCGGCGGCCGATGCCCCATATTGCAGGATCACCTCGCCGATATTGTCCATGCTCATGATCCAGGCTTGGCAAATCAGCAGAAACAGCGCGGCCGCGACACCGGAAACCGCGGCGGCGGGAACCGATGCAAGAGGCGGGTCCGGCACATCCGGAGCTTCCCGGTTTTCACGGAAATAATCCTGCATCATGCCCATCGCACGGTCATAATGACCGTCATCCACCCATACACTCCACCCGAGGCGATCCCGCTGAACTCTGTGCGAGATCGCTGTTGATGTCAGGACCAGGGCGCAGAGATCCGCCTGTTTTCGGGACAGATTTTCAAACAGTACGATCATCGGTTAAAAATATTCGTAAATACAGATCGTTCCTGACAAATTTTGGGGGTTGACAAATTCCAAATCGCACCCATTTTATAAGCGGCGCATACCCGCGCACAAGACCCCGGCAAAGATATCTAACCGACGAGGAGCATCATCATGGAACAGACCAAACAGACATATGAATTTAAAACCGAAGTCAAGCAGTTTATGAATCTTATCATCAATTCCCTCTATTCCAACAGGGAAATTTTTCTAAGGGAATTGATATCCAACGCCTCCGACGCCGTTGACCGCCTCGGTTTCAAGGCCCAGACCGAGCCCGACATTCTCGGAAATGATGCCGAATACAAGATCAAAATCACAACCGACAAAAAAGACCGGACCCTGACCGTGTCGGACAACGGGATCGGCATGACCTTTGACGAAGTGGTGGAAAACATCGGGACCATCGCCAAAAGCGGTACGGCGGCCTTTATGGCGGCCGTTGAAAAATCCAGAAATCAGGAAACCCTGGCGCCAGAACTGATCGGCCAGTTCGGCGTGGGTTTCTACAGCGCCTTTATCGTGGCCGACAAAATCACCCTGATTACCAGGGCCGCGGGAACGGACGCTGCGGTCAGATGGGAGTCCACCGGCGACGGCACTTATACCATCGAACCGGCGTCAAAGGCCGGGCGCGGCACGGATGTCGTCTTGCATCTCAAAACTCCCGAGGCCGAAGAGCAGGATTTCACCGATGAATGGACCATCCGCCATATCGTTAAAAAACATTCGGATTTCGTCAATTATCCCATCGTCATGGACATCGAGCGAGAAGTCGCGGAAAAAGATGACACGGCCGGGCAACTGCTGGATGCCGACGGCAAGCCGGTGAAACGAAAAAAAACCGAGATCCGGGAGGAAACCCTTAATTCCATGAAGGCCATCTGGGCCAGGGACAAAAAGGAGGTGACCGAAGATGAATACCAGGATTTTTACACCCACATCAGTCACGACTGGAACCCCCCCCTGACCCATATCCATCTCAAGATGGAAGGCGTCACCGAATACAGCGCGTTGCTCTTTATCCCTTCCAAGGCCCCGTTTGATCTGTTTTACCCGACCCGGCGACACGGCATTCAACTCTATTGCCGGCGCGTTTTCATCATGGAGGACTGCAAGGAACTGATCCCGGAATATCTCCGATTCATCAGGGGGGTGGTGGACGCACCAGATTTGAACCTCAACATCAGCCGGGAAATCCTCCAACAGGATGCCCTGGTCCGCAACATCCGGAAAAATCTGGTAAAAAAAATCCTGGATACCCTTGAACAGATGGATACTGAGACATATACGAAATTCTACGATGAATTCGGCGCCGTGCTCAAGGAAGGCATTCATACGGACTGGCAGAACCGGGACAAAATCATATCCCTGGTCCGTTACAAAACCACCCGTTCCGAAGGAAAATGGGTATCACTGAAGGATTATGCGGCCAACATGCCGCCGGACCAGAAGGATATCTATTATATTACCGGCGAAAACATCGCCGTCATGATCAACAGTCCCCACCTGGAGATCCTCAAGGAAAAGGGGTATGAAGTCCTGCTCATGACCGATCCGGTGGATGAATTCGTGATCCAGGCCATGCCTGAATGTGAGGGGAAAAAATTCCGGAGCGCTGAAAAGGGGGATCTGGATATCATGGACGTCGACAAGGAAAAAAAGGATAATTATTCGGCGCTTTTCGGCAAAATCAAGTCCTGCCTGGAAGACAGGGTCAAGGATGTCCGGCCTTCTTCCCATCTTAAGGATTCCGTATCCTGCCTCTCCGGAGACGCCGGCGACATGAGCGCCTACATGACCAAACTGCTCAAATCCGCAGGGCAGGAAATCCCGGAAGTCAAACGGGTCTTAGAGCTCAACGTCAACCATCTTCTGCTGGAAAAAATGCAGCATATTTTTGAGTCCGACAATGATGATGCTTCTCTCCAGGAAATCAGCAACCTGCTGCTGGACCTGGCTGTTGTGGCCGAAAGCGGCAAAATCGAAAATCCGTCGCGATTCATCAAAATGGTGGGCGATCTGACGGCACGGGCAATTCCGTCATAACGGCATCCGGATGGTGAAGGTCGGATGAACTATCTGATGAATTATCTTGAATCCGGATTCATGATGAGCTAATATTTATTATATTTCATTCCCTTTTCTGGTGGAGGTCACAAAAGAAGCCTCATGACAACTCAAAAAAAAATGCGGGTCATGATCGCTGATGACGAAACGCACGTCCGGAAACTGATCCAAACCATCCTTATCAGGATGAACTGTGAAATCGTTGGTGAAGCCGCCAACGGCATGGATACGGTTGAAATGTTCAAACGGCTGAAACCCCACATGCTGCTTCTGGATATCAATATGCCGCTGAAATCCGGCAAGGAGGCCCTGACCGAAATCCGGCGGCAATATCAGAATGCTTTCATCATCATGCTGACGTCGCTTTCCGACACGGAAACCGTCGAGGACTGCATCAAGCTGGGGGCATCGGGTTTTATTCGAAAGGATGTATCCCTGGATGAAATGCAGGGCATCATCAAACAGACGTGGAAGACCTTCAAGGAAAATCTGCTTTAACGGGAAAAATTTCAGATGCAATCAAAGGAAAAATACAATCTGGCCGAAATGCTGGCCGAAATCGAGGATGATATTCATGAACAGGCAAAAGATCTGAGCCAGCGAAAAGATATCCCCCAGGAGATTATCACCAGCCTCGTTCTGGAAAACCTGAAACAGAAAAAACAAACCTGACGTTCACTCCGCTGTCATGATGAAACGCCCGGTCATTAAAAACCCGAAATTTTTCAAGCTGCTCAAGGCACGCCAGATCATCCCGGATACTTTTATCGATGATCTGCTGGTTGAGTTGGATGGTAATGCCCTGGATGTGCTGGCCACCCTTATCCAGAGCGGCGTCGGCACCAAACGGCTGATGTGCCAGCTCTGGTGCGATTCCATCGGCATCGCCCATGTGGATCTCGAAAAAACGCTGTTCCAGCCGCATATCGTCAGAATGATGCCCGAACGCTTCGCCCGGCAGTTCTTCGCCATACCGGTTTACCAGATGGGCGACACGGTCACCGTGGCGACCCCCGCGCCGGACAACGATGCCATCAATGCGGAAATCCGAAAAATCATCGGCGCTCCGGTCAACCTCGTGTTCGCGCTGCCCCAGGATATCGAGTGGGCCATTGATACCGAATACAAATCCAGCATGGATATCTATGAATTTTTCTCCAAAATCAAAATCAGCGGTATTTTTCAGACCACCGCCCCCTTAACCGAAGAAAAACTGACGGAAGTCGCAGGCAAAGAAGCCGTCAATCAGCTTCACGTAGCCCTGATCCTTTACGGCATCACTGAAAATGCGTGTGAGATCCTCATCGAACCGGGAGAAACCGGTACCAGGATTCATTTTATCATCGACGGCAATCTCAGACACATCAGCGCTGACAAATGGGCCAGCGAACAGCTTCAACTCAAATTGAGACAGATGGCCCGCCTTGATGCAGGTCCCGGAAATGAACCCCGGTACGGGCGGATTTTGTTTCCAACACCCGGCAAGAAAATCGATATCCAGTTGCTGACCCTTCCCACGGATTTCGGGGAAAAAATTTTTCTGAAAATCATGGACCGCGTACCGTTGCGCCGCGTTCCTTCCCTGTCCGAACTGTATCTGTCAAAAACCAACATCACGCTCCTCAGGGATTTCCTCGCATCACCCGGAGGAATGTTTCTGGTGACCGGCCCAGCCGATCCCGGCCAAACTACTATTGTCTATTCAATGCTGCATGCGATCAAATCCCGTGACAGTAAATGCGTGACCATCGAAGACCGCATCAGGTATCTGATCAGGGATATCGAACAATATCAGGTCAATCCCAGGGCCGGATTCAGCCGCGCCGAAATTCTGGACGCCTGTCTGAAAATGCATCCGAACGTCATCTACATCCAGAATGTGGAAGATCCCCTCATCAAGGACGCACTTGTCCGTGCCGTGGAATCCGAAAATATCTTCATCATCGGCGGCATTGCGGCCGACAATATTCCCGACGCCCTGGAAAAGGCGATCCGTATGGGTATCAGCCCCATCCTGACCGGCATCATCAATCAGCATTTCGTCCGCCGCCTTTGCGATCACTGCAAGGAAACCTACCGACTGCTGTCAAACGAAATTAAAAAAATCTTTGTGTGGGACGGAAAAACGGAAGTATCGGCATGCCGTGAAAAAGGATGCTTCTATTGTAACCAGTCGGGTTTTATCGATCAAATCGGCATTCAGGAAACGACGATGATCGGCGCGAAAATCAGGAGGCTGCTCAACAGCAACACCCCGCCGATCAACATCCGGCAGGCATTCGGAAAGCAGGGTTCCAAAAGTCTGGAATATGACGGGATTAAAAAAGTGTTCCGGGGCCTGACCACTATGGCGGAAATTGAAAAAATGCGCAAATCCGCTTAAAGTGAACCCTTAAACGCAAGTTCGAACACGCCCATGAATATTCTGATCGCAGAAGACGACGCCACGTCCCGATATGCCATCGCCCGGTTCCTCGAAAGCAGGGGTTGTCAAATTTTCGAGGCCGCCGACGGTGACGCCGCCCATTCGTCCATCATGAAAAATCAGATCGACATCGCGGTACTGGACTGGATGATGCCCGGCATGAACGGCATCGACGTGTGCCGCAGCGTACGACAACAGAGGACCGATTATGTCTACATCATCATCCTGACGGCCAGGGACAGGGAATCGGATGTGCTGGAAGGATTTGAAGCCGGCGCGGACGAATACGTCAAAAAACCGGTCAACCTGCCGGAACTGGCGGCCCGGATCAGGGTCGGCGAACGCATCATCGGCCTGGAGCGATCCCTCAGACGGCAGCAGCACGAATTGTCTGAAATCAACCAGATGAAAAACAAATTCATCGGCATCGTGGCCCATGACCTGAAAAATCCGGTCATCTCTATCCGGGGATTCAGTGAGCTTATACTCAAAGAACCCGCCAACCTCAACGAAGACCAGAAGGAATTTCTGAGCATCATTCATTCGACCAGCAGAAACATGCTGGCCATGATCAATGATCTGCTCGATATTTCATTGATCGACAGCGGGAAATGGGAAGTTGTAAAAAAGCCGAGTTCGCTGAAAAAGCTGGTGGAGGAACGCATCCTGCCCAACAGACTGCAGGCCGCGCAGAAGCAGATCACGATGTATTATCAATTGGCGGATGTTCAGCGGCTTTCCGTGGACCCCCAACGTGTCGGCCAGGCCTTGGACAACCTGATATCCAACGCCATTAAATATTCACCGTATGGCGCAAAGGTTCACCTGGTTCTCAAACAGGAAGACGACCGGATCATGTTCAGCGTGCAGGACGAAGGCCCCGGCATTCCCAAGGCGGAGCAACCTCTGCTTTTCCGCGAATTCCACCGGCTGAGCATACGGCCGACGGGAGGGGAAACCAGCACCGGCCTGGGGCTTTCCATCACCAAAAGAATCATGGAGGCCCACGGCGGCTCCATTAAAGTGGAAAGCCATGAACAAAAAGGGTCGACCTTTACGCTGATCTTCCCGGTTGCGCCCGCGCCGCCGGATTCCCGCGATTCGTCCGGCGGATCATAGACCATCGCTCGCGATAGTGTCGACCAACGTCATCACAACGCCGGGCGGACAGTATGCGTAGTCAGCGTCCGGATCCTTCCGCTCCGTCCAATCCGAGACTGCGCCGCTCTGCCGCAATCACCCGCTTTAACCCCGGAAAGTCCTTTGCACCGATCCCGTCTGGCAGAATCGGAATAGCGTGAATTCTTTCCCTGGGGGTTTCCATGGCCGGCAATTCAAGCACGCCGTAAGTAAAGGACACCGCCTGATCATCTCGCCGGACCATGCCCTTGACCCCTACTTTATCGGTGGAAAAAAAAATCTCCGGGTTGATCCGCAGCGGAAACATGTCAGGATAGCTGGCATATCCGGGCTGGTAGATAATGAATTCCGCGATATCGACAACCGCAAACGGACCGATAATCCGCCAAAAGGGCTCTATGATGAACTGCCCCCGCTTGTCGGTCGCGACCTCCGTGGCATGGATGATTTCCGCGGAACCGCCCGACCCGAGCAATGAGCGTTTTGTATAATAGACCGCAACAACGACGCCGACAATCGGTTCCCTCGTCCGGGCATCGATCACCCGGCCGAGAAACTTGGGTTTGGCATAGACAAACCAGGCCGCATGTGTCGGACCGGCCATCCCGACCAGAAGCACAATGCCCGTCAATACAATTATTTGTTTTATCATCAGCCACACCCGCCCTGATTTCAGGCGAACCTTCCCGAGGGCTCGACAGCCATAATCCGCCGCCGGCCGGAGTTTTGCATGTTGACATGTTTCCCGCGTACATTTTATTGTGCCATAAAATACATCCGGTTTAAATAATAAAGATTTATCCAATATCATGTCATTGAATGCAATCATAAAAAACCGGCACGGATGCCACCCGCTCTGCCCGGGCTGCGCGCACAGGGCAATGAGTCCTGAGCAGAGCCTTTCCGTCAAACAGCAGCGGCTTGCAAAACACCTTGCCTCATGGACGGATCGTCTCAAACCCGCACGAACGGTCGCGCCTGACGGGCGATGGCACTATCGTTCCAACGTCTGCCTGAAAACCGTCTGGGATGGATCCGGCTGGCGGTTCGGCATAGTTGGGCGAAAAACCGTGATCCCGATTCATGACTGCCCGGTGCATGCGAAACCGGTCCATCAGGCGGTTGCACTCCTGGCGGAAAAACTGCCGGCCGGGACGGTTTTTCCCGCGGTCTATTACCTTCAGTCCGGTGCACAGGCGACCCTGGTGGTCAAACAAAAAGCCCTGCCGGACATGGAATGGCTGACTACGGAAACGCTGTCCCGTCTGGAAACCGGCGGCATCGAGGGCCTGTGGGTGCATCTGCATCCCGCGGCAGGCAAGCGGGTTCTCGGTAACAAAGGCTGGCATCTGACATGGGGCCAGCCGGAATCCATGGATTCAGATGGTCTGATATACGGCCCATCAGCATTCCGACAGGTTATCGGCTCCCTGGCCGAACATGCCCTGTCTGCATCTGAAACCTTCCTGAATCCGCAACCTGGAGACCTGATAGTCGATCTCTATTGCGGAATCGGTTCCGGGCTTGTCCGCTGGACGCGCCGGCAATGCCGAACCATCGGGGTCGAACTGGGCAAAGAAGCCGTTTCCTGCGCTCGGCGAAACGCGCCTGCGGCAACACTGCTCAGAGGACGCTGCAGCCTGCGCCTCCCGCAACTGAACGCATGGATCGGGGATCGGCCAAAGGGCGGAAACCCCGCACGGCTGCTTTATATCAACCCTCCCCGCACCGGCATTGAAGGCGCGGTCCTAAAATGGATCATTTCGGATTATCGACCGGACCGGATCGCCTACCTATCGTGTAACGCCGCCAGCTTAAGCCGGGATCTCGCCGTTCTTGCATCAAACGGTTACAGCGTGGCCGGTCTTTTGCCCTATGATTTTTTCCCCCGGACCCATCACGTGGAATGCCTTACCCTGTTAACCGCCATCCCCGGAAAGCCCATCCCTTAGGTCTGAGCCGGCTGTTCGGAAAATCCGCCCAGTTTCAGCGAAAACGGACAGCACCAGCCAGGTTTTGACATCAAATTTGGCGGTTTCATCCGTGCACAGCCGGGCCGCGTCATCCGGGCTCACCAGAAGGGTCCAGATATCCTCGGATGCGGTATTGGCCCTGTTCGAGGGCGTGCCGGTGCAATCCGCATACACCATGCAGACGGATTCATCGGTCATTCCCGATGAGGAATATACCGGCGGACTGATGCGATGCACCCGGATAAGTGTCAGCCCGGTTTCTTCATACAGCTCGCGTTCAGCCGCGGCTTTCACGGATTCTTCTCCGTCCACCAGTCCGGCGGGAAACCCATACTGGTAATCCGCCAGCGGCACCCGGAATTCCCGAATAATAACGAGCTTATGGGAGTCGACATGATAGGGCACGATAACCACGGCATCGGGCCGGTCAAATTTTCCGGTTGCAGCCCGGGGCGGGTCATTGCGAGAAGCGATCCGCCAGGTTCTTCCCCTTCCCCCGGTGTCTGTGTAGACGATTTCATAAATATTGAGATGCGCGGCATCCGTCACTTTACGAAACGATTCGATTTTCATGATGGTTTAACCTTCATGACAGCGTGCCTTCATGCACAATAAAAACCGGTCCCAACCGGCGACGTCGGCATAAATCGGCATAAGCAATTGATATTTTATGGGCCCGGCGCGGTTATTCCATTTTGCATTCAAGATGACATCAAGGCGGCAAGGAGGAGGCGACGCAGGCTTACTGCCAGTAAGACGATGAGCCGACGACGCGGCCAACACAGATGCCGCTTGAATGCGAATTGGAATTAGAATGTCGTCTTGTTCCATCCGAACATGGCGCCGTCAATGGCGTGAAAATCGATGTATGCCCGGTCAGCGGGAATCCCCAACCGTTCCTCCAGGAACCCGCAAATCTTTTCGGCCAGCATCTTGCAGTCGCCTTTGGTCAGTCCGATGCTCTTGAGTTCCACAAAAGCGGCCGGCTCCTCATTTCCGTTTAATATCATCGTTTCCCCGGGCCGGATCAGCACCATGATATATTTCTCCGCTTTCCCCAGTATCCGGGCCGCAAAAGCGGATGCTTCTTTGCTGATCTCAGCTGACCGTGCCTCATCCATCGCCTGATTGGTCGTGATGGAAAAAAACGGCATATGTGCCTCCTGTGCCAATACGTGTGTTATTGATTGTTTTATGGATCACGTCCCCAACACCCACTGCAACCGTCCCCGCTGCTTTTCTATAGCCGCTTCCGGGCAGATCTCCAGGCAGCAGTAGCACCGGATGCAGATATCGTAATCATACACCGGAACATTTTTTCGGCCGTTCGATTCGCTGATGGCCCCGGACGCGCATATTTTTTTGCATTGATAACAAAGGGTGCACCGGTCTTCCTGCGGGGACGGCCGGTCCAGAAACAGGTTCTTGAACGTGAGCGTGTTAAACGGCCATCGGAATATGTTCGAAAAAATGGTAGTCCCGGTGGCCGGTTCAAAATCATCGGCGCGCAGGTCATCGATATCCGCCCCGACCACTTCAATCTCATCCGGCGATGATACGCCGTAGTCCCGATTAAACCCGTTAACAACGGTCAGGGCTTTTTTAATATCCAGACCGGCCACCATCGCGGCCACATAATCAACGGCAATGCCGTTTTCACTGGCCAGAACCGCATTGAGCCATTTGGGTTTTCCGGACGGGCCCGGGCCTTCGCCTTCCTGAGCGCAGACGGCATCCATGATGTGAATGATCGGTTTCGGAGGTGAAAAGCCGTATGTCATGGCGCCGTATAAATCCAGGATGAATTCGGAAAACTCTTCTGGCGTCTGGGCCCGCAGATGCATTTTCGATTTTTCCACGCCCGGGATCGCGCCAAACAACAGCTTGGCCGCGCCGGTGATATAGGTGATGCCGTGGGTCTTGAACTTAGGCAGATTGACGATGATGTCGGCGTCGAAATACCCCTCGGATATATCCAGATGCTTGAATTTCCTCGCACCATCATAATGCAGGGTCCGGGTAATTCCTGGGTCCGCCGTCTCGATCCCCTCACTTTCCACAACCTGGGCATAGCTGGTCTTCTTGATGGTGCGCTCCAGGGAATGAATTGCCGGGGATTCCAGCAGAACGGGCGTCCCGCCGCTTTCCTTGACGATCTGCACCACGGCCCGGAAGAATTCCGAATGGGTGATGATCGCCTTTTCATCCTTTGACGGCATCAGCAGATTGGGTTTAACCACCACCCGGGCTTTTTTAAATGTTTTCCGGTCAAACCCGATATTAGACAGGCTCTGCCGAATGGTGTCCTTTAATAGGCGGTTTTCATATTCCGCGCACGGCAATAACGAAACGGCTGGCATGATTCGGACTCCGATCAGAATATATTCACCGGTGAAATGCCTGCCATCTTAAAAAATCTATGGCCCCGGGTCAATGGCAAATCATTATACTGTTTTCAACATCTTGACTTACAAGCAACATCCTGTCATATAATGCAATATCAAATACCGGTTCCCATTTGTAATTCAACTCAGCGAGGAGAAAAAACATGGGCGTCTACAAAAACCAGCAGGAACTTGAAGCCGTTCTGTCAAAACTCTGGGAAAAAATTTTCAGCACTCCGGCCATTGTCGAATCCGTTTCAGGCGCAAAACTCATCGCCCGGTTCCGGTATACGGATTTTCCATCCGCGCTCTACATTGATCTCTCCGGCGACACGCCCAAATTTTATTTTAATCCGGAAACGCCGGTCCAGCCGGATGTGGACATGATTCTTTCTTCTGAAACCAGCCATCTGTTCTGGATGGAAGAATTAAACGTGCCCATGGCCATTGCCACCCGTAAAATCATCCCCAAGGGATCGGTGCAGAAAGCCTTGAAACTCATCCCGGCCTTAAAACCGGCTTTTGCAATCTACCCGGAAGTGTTAAAGGAATTCGGCCGGGAGGATCTGCTGCAAAAAACGGCCGCGCATAAATCGAAAAAGCGGCTCCCGATATTCAACTTTCTGGACTTTTTCCGGAAAAAAGAAATCCACCCGGATATCCTGCCCGCGTTTCCCATGACCTTTGAAGAGGCGCCTGCCGCCGCGCAACCCGCATTGCGCACGGACACAAAACAGGTCTCGGACAAGGACTTACTGAAAACCATGTGCGTAATCCGGGCGTTTGAGGAGCATCTGGCGGCCGCGTTCAAGGAAGGAAAATTGCCCACAGAGGCAATCCATCTTTCCATCGGCCAAGAGGCCGTGGCCGCCGGCGTGTGCATGAACCTGCGGGACAGCGATTATCTGAACACCACCCACCGGGGCCATGGCCATATCATCGCCAAGGGAGCGGACCTGAACCGGATGATGGCGGAACTATACGGCAGGGAGAACGGTCTGTGCGCCGGCAAGGGCGGGTCCATGCACGTAACCGACGGCAGCCGCGGCGTGCTGGGAGCCAACGGCATTGTGGGCGCCGGGTACCTGCTGGCCATGGGCGCGGGAATCACCATCCGGCATCAAAAGCGCGACGACATCTCCGTGGTGATCGCGGGAGACGGCAGCGTAAACCAGGGAATGTTCCACGAGGCCATGAACATGATCGCCGTGTTTGATCTGCCCGTGCTGGTGGTGGTGGAAAACAACCTTTACGGCGAGTTCACCAGTCTGGAAAGACATTCGGGCGTGACCGAAATATACAAACGGGCCGAAGCTTACGGGATTGCATCCCAGCGTCTTGACGGCAACAATGCAAGGGAAATTTTTACAAAAGTCGGTGAAATCGTTGCCGACATGCGAAAAGACGGCAAACCCCGCCTGGTGGAGCTGATGACATACCGCTGGCACGGCCACATGGAAGGCGACCCGGAACTTTACCGGGATGAAGCGGAAAAAGAAAAATACAAGGCCCAAGACCCGATCCCGCGCTTTATCAAAGAGATGCGCGAAGCGGATACCGCATCAGACGCCGAGATCGAAGCCATCCGGAAAGCCGCCGTTGATGCAGTCAGCGCTGCCGTGACATTTGCCCTCCAGGCGGCCGAACCCAAACCCGCCGCGCTGATGACCGATGTCTACACTCCGGAAAAGGAATCCTGTTTCAAGGGGACCATAACCCTGTCCGGCGAGAAAGAGGCATCCGTCTCCCAGGCCGTAAACGAAGCCCTTGCCGAGGAAATGGCAAGGGATGACACGGTTTTTCTGTGGGGCGAGGATGTGACCCTTGGCGGGTATTTCAATGTCACCGAAGGGCTGGTGGACCGGTTCGGAAAAAACCGGATCATCGACACACCCATCAGTGAATACGGAATCGTGGGCGGGGCCGTTGGCGCGGCCATGACCGGCATGCGGCCCGTGGTCGAGATCCTGTTTGCGGATTTTCTGACCTGCTGCATGGATCCTATTATCAACCAGGCCGCCAAACTGCGCTATATGACCGGCGGTCAGGTCTCCATCCCCCTGACCATCCGGACCCCGCTGGGAAGCGGCATCGGCATGGCAGCCCAGCATTCCCAGTCCATGGAAAAATTCTTCTTCGGGGTCCCTGGCCTGATGGTGGTGGCGCCGTCAGATCCCTTCACCGCCAAGGGCCTGCTGAAATCAGCCATCCGGATCAACAACCCGGTGGTTTTCTTCGAGCACAAGCTGATGTATGCCGAATCCGGCAAAATACCAACCGGTGAATACACCCTGCCCCTGGGAAAAGCCCTGATTCGCAAATCCGGACAAGATGTCACCATCGTCACCCATCTGCTGGGCGTCGGCATTTCCCTGGAAGCGGCAGAAATGGCAAAAGCCGACGGCATCAGCGTGGAGGTCATCGATCTGTGCACGCTCTATCCCATGGACACGCTCACGGTTCTGCAATCCGTGAAGAAAACCGGACGATTGATCACCGTGGAGGAAGGACCGCACACCGGCGGAATCGGCGCGGAGGTGATCGCCCGCGTAGCAACCGCCGGATTCGGCGTGCTGAAAACCGCGCCGGTTCGCATCGCCGCGCCCGAATGCCCGATCCCCTATGCCAAAAACCTGGAAAACGCCATGATGCCGACGCCGGATCGGATTGCAGAAGCCATCAGGAAAATCATGTAACAAAAAAGCATGCGTTACACTTGGTGCAGTTGTTAAAAATCGATTGCGAGGCCGACAGGGGCTTTAATGCCTCCAGCAATTCACGGTGACCGTTAAAAACCTTTAAAATCAAGGGCGGCGCCTTTT
>CAYZXZ010000040.1:0-19131 GCA_964481615.1 uncultured Desulfobacteraceae bacterium
ACATGCCACCATGCAGGCCCCGCATCCGGTGCATTTGTCCAGATCAATCGCCATGCCGAATTTTGTCGCGTTTGCTTCTGTCATGAAAACCTCGCCAATCAAAAGATCTTAAGCATTCGGGCGATTCCCGCCACCCGGTGCCGGTGATGTTCCATCATGCCCGGGTCAGTCGGGCCCGGATGCCCCATGCCGTGTCGAGCCCGGACAACGGGTCCGGAATCGGGCCTATCAGGTCGTTGAAATTAACCCCTTTATCGTTGATGTACCAGTCGTCGGGGAACCCCCATCGCCCGAGTCCCCGGGGCAGGGCCAGGACGTCCGGCAGGATCCCATCCTGGAGATGAATCCGGACCACCGCATTGCCTTTAGGGGTGGCCAGTTCGGCGGTATCGCCTTCTCTGAGTCCGAGACGGCCGGCCGTCTGTGGATTGATTTCAACCGAAACCAGTTGTTTTTTAAGAACCGTGGCGTCGATGATTTTGGTCATGAAAGGGGCGTTGGCGATGTGACGGTTCGCCAGCCGGATGGAATCGTAAGGGATCAGCACCAGCGGAAAGCGTTCCATGTCGCCTTCGATGGGAACCGGCGCGAACTGCGGCAGTTCTTCCCCTTCCCTTGCCGCTGCGCTGTTAGCGACGGACGTAAGGAATTCGAATTTGCCCGATGCGGTGGCAAATTTAAAGGGCGTAAGTTGGGACGACGGCTGCCGAATCTCGACAAACCCCTTTGTGTTGAGTTCTCGCCAGTGATCCGCCAGCGCGTCCTTGAGAAAGGATTCATAGTCGCGCCAGGGAAACGCATCCGCCATGAACCCGCCCAACGTTTTTGCCATCTGGATGACCACATCGCCGATATGCCGGGTGTCGTAGAGGGGTTTGACCGCGGGTTTGGACAGGCCGATGACCGTATACGGCAGTCCCTCCGGGGAGGGCACGTCCTGGAAGCGTTCCAGGGCTGCGTGATTCGGGAGAATATAATCCGCGTAAGCGGCGGTCTCATCCATTAAGGTTGAAAAACTGATGATCAGCGGGATGCGGTCAAAGGCTTTGCGGGCTGCGGTCGTGTCGGGCAGGGTATAGAGGGGGTTGGCTTCGGATACCAGTAATGCCTTGACCGGCGAATCGCCGGATGCGGCGTTGATGATTTCGGGCAGCCGGGTCATAAGGTAGCGGCTGTAAGGGTAAGCGTCGGTGCCGGCCCCATCAATGCGGGGCTTCTGGCGGCCACGGGATGCGGTCACATCGAAGCTGCTTTCCGGCCATTTGGCAAAATCGGGATCAGATACCACTGAGATCCCGCCGGGTTGATGAATGGCGCCGACCAGGGCGTTTAATGCATGGATGGCAAGGCCGTCACCCATGCGGCCCGGAATTGATCCCTGGCCCCGACCGAAAAGGGCGACCTTTTTATCGGCCCTGGCAAATCGGCGGGCTACGTCTTCGATGGTCCGCCGCGGAACTCCGGTGATCCGGGAAACCTTGTCCGGCGCATAATTTTCTATCACCATCTCCTTGAAACCCTTTCGGGTCCGGCCGCTTTCATCCGTCCAACTATCGAATCCGTTCGAGGCGTTTTCGACAAATTCAGTATTATAGAGGGATTCACGGATAATGACATGAGCCAGACCAAGGGCCAGGGCCCCCTCGGTGCCTGGGTTGATGCCGATCCACTGGTCGGCCTTGGCGGCCGTATCCGACAGCCGGGGTTCGATCTGGACGATGGTCCGGGTTTTGTTCCGGTTTCCGTGGAGGCGGAGCATGCGCACGGGCGCGCCCCAGCCGTCGAGCATGCCGACGCTGAAACTTAAAATGAAATCAGCGTTTTCAAGATCGTAACCCACATTCCCCAACTGGCCCTGGGTGAGGTAGATGGCCTGCTCAATGGTGTCGTTAGCGCCGGCCGGCCGGATGAAATTGGGTGATCCGTAAACGGTCAGGAACCGATCGATGAGGCTGGAGACGGTGCCCTGTTCCGTGCCGGTGATCCACACGACGCTTTGAGGGTCGTCATTGGCGCGCAGATCCGCGAGCTGTTTCGTGACCGCGTTTAATGCCTCGTCCCAGCCGACGGCCTTCCATTTGCCTTCGCCCCGTTTCCCCTCGCGTTTGAGCGGCGTTTTGACCCGTGCAGGGCCGTAAAGGTATTGAAGGCCCGAAAGCCCCAGGGAACAGATGCCGCCGTTGCTTGCGGAGTGATTTTGCATGCCTTCGATGCGCACAGCCCGGTTGTTAACTTTGCGCACCATGATGCCGCATGCCCCTGGGCAAAGGGTGCAGACCGACCGGACATAAGAAACTTTTCCCTTTTCCGGGACCGGGGTCCAGGGCCAGTTCTGGGTCCAGATCGATAAATCATCGGTCAGTTTCCAGGGCAGCGGCGTAAAGTTGATGCCGACGCCTGCGCCAAGGCTCAACGCGATAAAACTTCTACGATCAATTTTCATGAATGTACCCTCTTTGCGTATATCAAAGCCGTTTGTCCGAATATTTCCATGCGGCCGCTACTTGTGGCATTGAAAACAGGCGCCCTTGTGTCCGATTTCGGCTTGATGGCACCGGGCGCAGTCGTTCATTTTCATGGGTTTTGGTTCATTTTTGGCTGGTTTCCTCAGCCGTGAAATGCTATATCCCCAGATGTCGCGGCTGTAGCCGGTGAGCCGATTCTCCTGGTAGACCCGGGACTTTGTGGATTTTCCAACGTCGCCGTGACATTCCTTGCAATCCATGCCCGCGCCCGTGACATGGGCCGCGTGGGAGAAAAAGACGCAGTCGGGTTGCCGTGCGTAGCTGAGCCAGGGGACCTCCCGGTTTTGATCCACGTATTCCGTGACGTATTTTTCCTCATCGTCGCTGACCCCCATCGCCACCTGGTGGCAATCGATGCAGTTGCTGTTGTCGGGCAGGCCTGAAAAACTGCCGTCTTCACGGAAATAGTGGCAGGAGGCGCACCCGTCGGAAACCAGGTCCATGTGAATGGCATGATTGAAACTGATGGGCTGATGCTTTTTGGAATAAAGCAGTTCGGGAAAAACAACCCATCCAACAATAAGACTGCCCACCAAACCGATGACGAAAAAGAAGCCGATGATCCACGGCGTATTTTCATCCCGGGTGGTATTCGGTTCGGTGGACGGCGGATTTGTCTTGTCCCGCACGGTTTCAGCGGCGTCGTGATGTTGATCTGTGGTGCTCATGAGATCTCCATGGTTTCAGCTGTTGGTGGTAAGTTTTAAAAATTTTAAAAAATCTTTTTTATCGGTTTGGCTGGAAAATGTCAATAAAAATATAAAATCATAGATAACTGTGCAGCCCGGGAAGCAGGTTCACCCCGAAGTAGGTAAACATTACGGCCATAAAGCCGACGCATGAGAGGATGGCGATGCGCTTCCCCTTCCATCCACGCATCAGCCGGGCATGCAGCAGCGTGGCATAGATCAGCCATGTGATGAGCGACCAGGTTTCCTTCGGATCCCATCCCCAGTAGCGCCCCCATGCCTGATGAGCCCAGACCGCGCCAGTGATGATGCCGATGGTCAGAAATAGAAACCCGAACATGACCAGTTGATGCGTAAGTTCATCGAGCAGTTCGTTATCCGGGAGCAGGGAAAGGATCCCCCCCCCGGAACCTTCCCTGTTTTTCAGCCGGGCCAGAAACAGCAGGCTGACGCCGAAGGCCACGGCAAAGGCGGCATAACCGAAAAAGCAGGTCATGACATGGGCGATGAGCCAGTTGCTTTGCAGTGCCGGGAGCAGGGGCATAATTTCACTGTTGACTTTCGGCAGGGAGGCATAGGCCATTGCCAGAAACGCCATGGGGGCGGCTACCACCCCGATGATGTGGATTTTGTATTTAAAAGCTACATACAGATGGGTGACCGCGATGCACAGGGCGAAAAAGACCAGGGACTCATACAGGTTGGACAGGGGGGCCCGGCCGAAACCCATTTGGTGGGATTCGATCCATCTCAGCACGAAACCGGCAAGGTTGCCCGCGGCGCCGGCGGCCATGACTCCATTGGCGATGGTGCCTACCGCGGGTTTCCTGAAAATCCAGGAAAACATGTAAAGGACCGTGGCCAGTCCATATATAAAGGTGACGATGGAAAAGAGTTGGGCGCTCATGTTTGTATTCCTCGTTTGTTTACGTCATCATATATTGAAATTTTTTTAAAACGGGTTTGACGATGTCGATGTTTTCACG
Organism: uncultured Desulfobacteraceae bacterium; assembly: GCA_964481615.1. GTDB lineage: Bacteria > Desulfobacterota > Desulfobacteria > Desulfobacterales > Desulfosalsimonadaceae > SURF-33. The sequence continues at coordinate 4,201 of CAYZXZ010000040.1, forward strand.
GCGATATCAATGACGCATTTCATGGCCGAGTCATTTGTTGGCCGGCGATTCGTTTGAGCCGGAGAGCCAGCCGGTCCACCTTCGATGCCATGCCGGGCCGGTTTTTCCCGGCCACGCCGGCCACCACCACCCGGGTTTGACCGGCTTCGGGTATCAGTCGGATGCAGACGGTCTGGTGGAACATGAAAAACGTGATGTAGCAGCCGATGATCATCAGGATGAAACCGGCATACACCACCGGCACGCCGGGATCCCTGGTGACCTGCAGACCGGTGAAATCAGTAAACGTCACATCGGAGACGGCGATGACGAATTCGCCGCCCCGCATCCGGTCGAAACGGGGATGATCCACGGGCAGCAGGATCGGCCGTTCGACACCGTCGCCTGATATGATCCGGCCGATAAAGACATTGCTGAGCGACATGCCGCCGGGGAAGCGGAAAGAGGGCGTGAAACTTTCAACCACGACGGAGCCAGCACCGCCGGGCATGTCGACGGCTTCACCCAGGACCCCTGGTTTCTGATAAACCATACCGGTCTCGGCTTCGGTGAAAGTGAGGGTGAAATTTTTTTCCGGATTGTTGCCCCAGCTCGACTGATAGATATTGATCCCCTCAAATGACAGCGGTGAGTTGACCATAATGTCCCTGGTCATCAGGACCTGGCCGTCTCTGACGATGGAGAGATTCGACCGGTATTCTTTCGGGAGGCCGGACTCATAGTGGGTGACACTGAAATCATTGCATTGGATGCTGAAGGGGAGTTCCTTTTCGCCTTCAGCGAAGTTGAGGCTGATGACCTGTCGGGTCTTCCCAACCGGTATACTGACATGTCCGTCAAACCCGAGGATGGAGCCGATCAGTCCGCCCACGACCATGAGCAGGACGCTTAAGTGCACGGCATAGACCCCCAGGCGGGTCCAGCGCCCTTTTTCCCCGAAAATCACGAATCCGTCGCCCTCCGCGTCCGTGCGGTGAGTCCTGAATTTTTGCCGAATATTATCGGAAAACAATCGGTTAAGATGGTCAGGCGTTTCGGGAACAGTCCATTCCACGCGGTGTCGCGTCGACCGGAACCGGGCTGTGGAAAACCCCGGCGAGGCCGGAAAAAGGATTTTCCATGTGGCCCGCAGGCGGTCGGCGGAACAAATGATGATATTGAGCAGCAGCAGCGCCAGCAGGAGCTGGAACCAGGCGGACCTGTACATATCGAAGACGCCGAACCGATGCATCAGAGCATAGCCCGTCTCGCCGTATTTCCGGACATATAGAGACGGTTCCGCGTTCTGGGGCACTACGGTGCCGATAATGGATGTGGCCGATAGGGCCAGCAGCAAAAACACCGACAGCTTCACCGAGGCGAAAAAATTCCACAAATCTTTATTGGTATTCGGATATAAATTTTTATTCATTATATTGACCTACTTATGATGTACTCCTGCAATCGGGGATTGTTCATATCAGATAAAATCCCCACGCGCAAACAGATAAATATCGGCCCGCGTCATAGGTGTGCAATGAAAATTTTTCCCGGGCGCATGACGGATGGATAACAGGTTTGCATGTATGGCTTGCGGTATGGGAGATTTTGGGATATAGTGAAATGCAGTAGATTGCCGGTGGGGCGGAAAGCGGTAACCCGGTCGGCCGCTGTGCTTTGAATCATTATCAGGAGATAAAAGAGATGAAGAAACAACCCTGCGCGATGCGTCTGATGCGTGTTCCGGCGATCCTGGCGTGCATCCTGGTGATGGCGGGATGCCAGGCCACCACTAAGGATTTTGACGCCACCGATACGATCCATTATGATGCAAGCTATGATTTTTCCGATAAGAACAGGATTGTCAACGCCCTGGTGGAATCCTTGAGTCGCCGGTCGCCGCTGGCGGCGCGAAATGACCGGCCAGTGGTGATCGTATACGACGTCGCCAACCGGACTTCGGAACATATCAGCACCGATCTGATCACCGACGATATCCGACAGAAAATCCTGGAGTCCGGCAAGGCCCGGTTTGTCAATAAGGTGCAGAGGGAAAACATCGAAAAAGAGATGGGCTATCAATACGGGGGCAATGTCGCGCCGGAAACACGGATTCAGCGGGCCCGCCAGATCGGAGCGGAATACATGATCTCCGGCACCCTGCGCTCCATTACCAAAAAAGAGCCCGAGCAGGTCCGCCTGAAAAAGCGGACTCTCCAGTATTACAGCCTGACTCTTGAAATGACCGATCTCGAAACCGGCCTGGTGGAATGGGCCGACAGCGTGGAGATCGTCCGTGAAGAGGCCAAGCCGTTTATCGGCTGGTAACGGTCATCATCCTGACGGACATGGGAATGATACACCTCCGGGAGACTTTTTTGCAGGCCGGGCGGCAGGGGTTTTTATGGTGCGGTCTGGCGCTGTTTCTTTCCGGATGCGCATCCGCGCCCCTGAAGCAGGCTCGGTCGGATTTTTACGGGGGCCACCTTGATCGCGCCATGCAGACGCTGTCGGAGCCGTCGGACGTTTCCAGGCGGGACCAGCTGTTGTTTTACATGGAAAGAGGTGTCATCCTCCACCATGCCGGGGAATACGAGGAGAGCGTCGCCACGCTGCTCAAGGCTTCCGAGCTGCTCAAGGAACAGGATATCATCAGCGCCACCGAGCAGGCCGGGTCCATGGTCACCACCGAATGGCTCACCGAATACAAGGGCGAATACGCAGAGCGGCTCATGGTGCACACTTACCTGATGATGGGGTTTCTCCTGACCAACCGGCCGGAAAGCGCACTGGTGGAAGCCAGGCAGGCCCTTGAAGTCTTTGACGCGTTTCCAAAAGCCACGGCCAGTGATCATTTCACCCGGGCGCTGATCGCCCATTGCTTTGAAATCATTGGCGAGACTAACGGCGCCTACATCGAATACAAAAAGCTGGCCGAGCAGATGGCCGATCCCGCTCCGGTGGCGGATAAGCTCGCCGTCATTGCAGGCCGGCTCGGTTTTTACGATGATGTGGAAACCTGGCGGCAATACTTGGACCCGGCAGCGGTTCCCCCGGTGGAACCCATGGACGCGGAACTGGTCCTGTTTGTCGGCCAGGGAAGGGCGCCCGTCAAGATTCCCCACAATATCGTTCTTCCGCCGTCGATCCGGTTCTCTTTTTCCACCTATGAGGATCGAACCCGCTATTTTTATCAGCCGGTCATCACCATCGCTTCACAGGCCGTCCCGGTCAGAATGGTGACAACGGATGTGGGCGCGGTGCTCAAGGATTCCCTCAATGAACGACTGATGCGTATCCTTGTCAAGGAAACGGCCCGGGCGGCCGCCAAGGAGGCCATCGCACGGCAGATCGACGATCCCCTGGTCGAAGCCCTGGCCCGGGTTGTGTTTTTTCTCATGGAAGAGCCCGACACCCGGGCCTGGGAGACCCTTCCGGCGTATCTGACAATGGTTCGCATTCCAGTGGGTGTCGGTGTGCATGAAATGATGGTCCGGACATCCGGCGGGGCCGCAAGGCTTTCCCCTGTCAAGGTTTCCCCCCACCGGCGGTTTTATCATTATTCCGTCCGGGGAGGATTCGCGGCTCCGGGCATGGATGCGGCGTCGCCGTGACGATCTCCTGGATGGATGCCGGCGGGGAAGTGGGAAACAAGCGTGATGCGCACGCAAAAAGATTTATAGCGAAACCCATGAATAAAACCATGAAACAGACACTTATCGCATGGACAGTACTGCTGATCAGCATTTTTCGAGGGATTTTCGATTACGGCATCCTCGAAATCCGCACCGCCTATGGATCAACCGCGGTCCGTTCCCTGCGCCTGGTGGTATTTTAAGTGCTGACCGGCATTTCCGTGATCTGGAGCGCTGAGGCATTCGGCCATCGCGAGGATTTTCTGGCCTTTCTGCGCTTTCTGGTCTTTTTCTCCATCAATAGGGCGGCCCTGATCCTGCTGGCCTTTGTCTATGCGTCCCGCCTGATCTGCGCATATCTGAACTACAAGGTCTACCCTGCCGCGGGGGTCGAACCCGGCCTTGCCTATGCCATTGATACGTTTCTTCAATATTTTTTGATGTTTTTCGGCGGGCTTACCGTTCTCCAGGTGGTGGGATTTGACCTGCGGGCGTTGCTGGCCTTTGCCGGCGCCATCGGCATCGGCATCGGCCTTGCCATGCAGGGCATAGTCGCCAATCTCATGTCCGATGTCATCGTCAACTATTCCCTGTCTGATCCCCTGATCCGGATCAGCGTTCCTTTCGGCGTCTCCTATGACGCCGATCCCCATGCAGTGGCCCGGCTGGCAGAGAGAGTGGCCGAAAAGGAACCCCTGCTGACGAAATCCCGCCGTCCAGAGGCCCGCTTCGTGGAATACGGGGACAATTCCATCAATTTTCAACTACTGGTATGGATCGATGTGCGCAAGGTGGCGGCCCAGATGGTCCGCAGCAGTCTTTATTTCGCCCTGTTCGACGCCTTAAAGCGGGCCGGCATTGAAATCCCCTTTCCCCAGCGGGATCTTCACATCCGTTCCGGCCTTCCCGAGGTATGGCAGCCGCCGAAAATGGAATAACGCAGCTTTCCGGAGAATTGAATCGCACCGGTGTTGATTTTTTTGTTATTCCGGTAAATCGTCTTGATAAAATGAAAAAGGAGCCCGATAACATCAAGGCTCCTTTGGTTTGAACAGACAGCGGTCCGCCGCCGGGCGATCCCCCCTTTGGCGAGAAGATCTTTATTTGATCGTAACCACGGGGCAGTGGGCATTCAGGATAACGTGCTGCGCGGTCGAGCCGAAAAGCATCTTGCCCGTTTTCGACCGCATCCGGATGCCGATCACAATTTCATCCACGTTCTCCTCTTTGGCGTACTGGACCAGATCTTCATCGGGTGTAAATCCGCGCACTAGCAGGTGGGTCTCACAATCGATCCCCTCTTTTTTGATCGTTTCCACCGCCTCTTGATGCGCCTCCTCGATTTTGGTGATTTCTTCCTGTTCCTCCGCGGTTCCTTTTTTCATGGAGGCAACCAGATATAGTTTGCCGTTGAAAACTTTTGCGTGCTGGATTGCAAGACCCAGAGCCTGGCGGGAAGACCGGGATCCTGTATAGCATACCATTATTTTCATGCCTGCATCTCCTTTGCATGTATCCGGCAATTTTTCAGCATCCCGGTTTATAAGAAATCCGGGACCATGATCCGCCGGTCCTTCCTTGCCAAGACTGTTTAGGTTCTTTTGTCTATAATTTTGCCCAGTTTTTTGCCGATCCAATCTTTGAGCCTGTCTGTGATCGAAGGATTGACGATGGTAAATTTTGTTTCCGCCTTCTGATCCGATAACATGCCGGTCGCTCTGGCGGTATAAATACCAGGAGGAATAGGTTCTTGCGTCATAACCAGGGGCTGATCATATTGTCCATCTTCGGAATAAGTGCTAATGGCGAGATCGGCTCTCAATAGTTCCGTCACCTTCGTGAGCCTGGTTATCGTTGCAGTGAAAGTCCCGTTCGGGTTTACCTTGCCGTCGGCAACGATAAACTCCTTGGTGTCAGGTCCGGCAGGGATTATAAAAGTGAACGTCCCGTCCGGGTTCACTATTCTGTTGGTAAGACTCCCCAACGCCATGTTGTCCGTGTTAGCTCTTGCAAAGCTTATGAACACGGAATCGCCAGGTTGAAATCCGGCGCCTTCAAAAATGATGTCCGTGCCCATGAGATTGGCCACACCAAGACGTATGGAGTCGGGATTTACGGCAAGCTGAGGACCGGCAACAGCGGGATTGATTGTATTGGGGGCGCGAAGAGCGCACCCTGGCAACAGAAAGCCGCTTCCTGCAATCACGATGCCCGCCAGGAAAAGTATTCTTGAAAATCTGTTTTTTTGTTTAATAACCATTGAATGTCCCCCCCATTTTTATGAAAAGTTCTTTCTATGGTGCCGTGATGAGTCAATCGGAATCTGCTGCGAAAAGATAATTACGGATATGCCGCTTCCTTGCGTTGAGAGAACATTCCAAAATCTTTCATATCCGTTTTCCATTCCTGCCGGCTGGGTCATTTTAATTTTAAAAAAGTCAGGCATTTCCATGTGTTACCGTTAACGGGCGCTTCGGTTTGGCATGGCAAACGTATATCCATATGCCGATCGGTGCATTTGTTGGCGGAAACTATAAGAGGAACAAATTTATATGTCAACACATTTTCCCCTGCGGTCAGAGGTATCGCCATGGTTCCCAAATAACCTAAATTCAATGGAAAACAAAAATTTAAACTTCCGAGCCGGTATGTACCGGTTTTTGAAACCGCAAGGAGTCGGCGGAGTCCATTGAATTGTTGCGGTACGGCTTTCGTCATGGCGTATTGAATTAAACACTTGACAGAAGAATTAGGCTTGTTTATAGAAAAAAACCGTGTTTATGGAAATAAGCTCTTTATAGAAAAAAACCGTGTTTATGGAAATAAACTCTTTATCTGCTTGGCGTTGTTTCGAGTGATATCCACCCATATCACTCGGGTTAATTCGGATTCATAAAATTATCCCTCGGCCTCTCTTTAACCATGGAGAGGAGGGGGATTTTATTACTGATTGACGGTTTCAATGCCGCTTTTTGAACTGGAGAATTATTTCCTGCCGGGTCATTTTCCGACGGGGCAGGAAACGTGACAGTTGAACTGACTGCAAAGCAAAGGAAATATCCACTATGGATATGAAGCGAGACTATTACGAAGATGTGCGTTTGTTCCCATCCGGCGTGACACTGTTCTGGTTTGTCGCGCTGGTGGCTTTTTTACTGTTTTACCCGTTTTTGTTTCAAAATTATTATGTGTACGTGGCAAACTATATCGCCATCAATATAATCGTTGTCGTGGGGTTGAATCTTCTTGTCGGATATACCGGGCAGATATCACTGGGTCATGCGGGATTTTACGCCATCGGGGCATATGGAACAATATCGCTCATGACGCTGGGCAATTTTCCTTTTTTCCCCGCATTGATCTGCGCCGGATTGATCGCCGCATGCTTCGGCTTTCTCCTGGGCCTGCCGGCGCTCAGACTGGAAGGCCCTTACCTGGCCATTGCCACTCTCGGTTTCGGGCTTACCATCACCACTATTATCGGCAGGGTCGATATCCTCGGCGGAAGACAGGGACTTCATGCGCCCGACCTGGTAATTATGGGGCATCATCTGACGACCGACCGGCAATTTTATTATCTGGTCATGGTGATTGCGGTGCCGCTTGTTCTTTTTGCCCGCAATATTACAAAAACAAAAATCGGAAGGGCTTTTGTCGCCATACGGGATGCCCACATCGCGGCAGAAACCATGGGGGTCAACCTCGTGCTATACAAAACCATGGCTTTCGCGCTCAGTGCTTTCTACGCGGGTGTTGCGGGCGGATTGTTTGCGTTCGTTCTTCGTTATATAGAGCCTGAATTGTTCGGTTTTTTTCTGTCGGTATTCTTTTTGACAATGGCGGTCGCAGGGGGGTTGGGAACGGTAGCGGGCCCCATTGCAGGAGCGATCCTGCTATCCTTCCTTGACCTTGAACTGCGCAACATACTCAATATTCCATACGTTGGAGACTGGCTGAAGGCGCTCTCCACCAGTTATTTTTCCCTGACCGGTGTCTCCAATATCCAGTTTATCGTTTTTGGCACCATACTGATCACGATCATGCTTTTTGAACCGCTGGGTCTGTACGGCCTGTGGATACGTATGAAGAAATACTGGAAAACATGGCCGTTTTAGATAATAAGGAAAGGGATTTATTAAATGATTGATTTCATACAAATGGTTATCAGCGGAATTGCCGTGGGAAGCTCCTATGCCCTGATGGCACTGGGAATGGTTCTGATATACAAGGCATCCGAGGTGCCCAATTTCGTTCAGGGAGAAATGGCGCTTCTGCCGGTTTTCATCGCCTATTTGATTGTCTATTCGCATGGATACTCCGTTTTTATCGCATTTTTCGGTGCGTTGCTCTTTGCGATGGCCCTTGGATGCTTCCTTGAGTTCGCCGTTGTTCGCAGGGCGAAAAATCCGAACATTTTAGGGCTGATTATCATTACGATCGGCCTTGAGATGGTACTGCTGGGACTTGTTTCCTGGAAATTCGGCGCGGACCAGCGCGTCATGCCGTTTCCCATATCCTCGTATTCAAGCGTGATGCTTGGCGATATCTATATCAGCACCATGGATCTCGTAACACTGGTGGTCGCGCTTGTCATAATGATCGCTTTATTTCTTTTTTTCCGGTTTTCAAAGTTCGGCGTGGCAATGAAGGCAACCCAGCAGAATCAAACCGCCGCGCGGTTGATGGGCATCCGGACCAATCGCGTGAAAATGGTGACATGGGGCATTTCAGCGACTGTCGGAACCGTGTCGGGCCTTTTGCTTGCGCCGGTTCTAATGGAGCCCTACATGATGTGGAATCCGTTGCTCAAGGGATTCGCCGGCGCCGTGGTAGGGGGAATGACATCGCTGCCGGGGGCCGTGTTCGGCGCATATATTGTGGGCGTTGTAGAGCATCTTTTCGGCGGGTACGTGTCCATGGAGTTCAAGGCTGTGGTGGCGTTCGCGGTAATTGTATTTGTTTTGTGCGTCAAGCCGAGCGGGTTGTTCGCGCGGCATTACGTGAAAAAAGTCTGACCGGGGGGGCATCGACCCCGCGCATACCCAGATTTGAACTATTCGCGCGTATAAAAAAAATAAAACAGAGCCCAATGGAGGAGCAAAATGAAAAAAGCATTGCTTGCAACCTTGTTCAGCGCTGTCTTTGTGTTTGGTGTTTTTGCCCCGGGGCATTGCGAAATCGGGGTGACCGACACGGAGATCCATATCGGCCAGTGGGGGCCTCAGACCGGTCCGGCAGCACCGTGGGGAGCGGTTGCCCGGGGTACGGATGCGTATTTCAAATGGATTAATGCAAACGGGGGCATCCATGGCAGAAAACTGGTGCACCATTATTTCGATGATGGATACAATCCGGCCAGGACCATCGCCGGGGTAAAACAGCTCCAAGAGCAGAGGGGCATGTTCGCCTGGGTCGGCGGGGTGGGAACAGCCACCGGACTTGCCGTAAAAGATTATCTCATGGAAAAAAAGATCATCTGGGTCGGTCCGTGTGCAGGTTCCCGGCACTGGAGCTCCCCGCCGCAGAAGTACCTGTTCAACGTATATCCTTCGTATCTCGGGGATGCGCAATTGATGACCGAATATGCCGTCAAGAAGCTGGGAAAGAAAAGCATAGCAATCATCTACCAGAAAGATGATTACGGCGAGCAGGGGCTTGAAGGTACGGAATACGCATTGAAAAAGTATAATATGAAGCTTGCCGCGGTGATTCCCGTTGCAGTGGGAGATACGGACTTGCGTCCCCATGTGATGAGCCTGAAGCAGTCCGGGGCGGACGCGGTATTTCTGTTTGTCACGCCTGTGGGCGCCTCAAGAATCATCGGCACCGGCAAAGTCATGAATTACGCGCCTCAGTGGATGAGCACGACAACGTGCGGGGATTGTCCATTGATGATAGACATGACCCAGGGGCTTTACGACGGCGTCATAACAGCAAGTTTCGGCATGATCGATCCAGAAAACATTATCGGAGACATTCAGTACATCAATGATCCCAAGCAGGAGCTGTTGGCAAAATACAAAAAGGAAGTGTACGGCCAGTTCGCCTCGCGCGATGAACGCTGGGGATATACCTTTACCGCCGGCATCGGGCTGGCGGAACCGCTTATCGAGGCAATCAGAAGGGCCGGGCGGAACCTGACCCGTGAAAGGGTTGTCGAAGAGCTTGAAAAGCTGGAAAATTTCCAGGGGGTCCTGGGAAAAATCACTTACAAGCCGTTTGACCCGAAAGACCCCCTTACCCGGATCGGGACGCAATCGGTATTTCTCCATCAATGCACGGCGAACGGCGGCGCCCGAATACTTACCGACTGGGTGGAAACCGAATATATTCCGATGAGCAAATAATCGTTGTCTAAACAGGCAGCGGCATTTTTCCAGAGCATCATATGAAAAACGCCGCTGTTTTTTCCGGAGAAGCGCGCATATGACCTTTTTTGCAGTAGAAAATCTTTCCATGACATTTGGCGGGCTCAAAGCGCTCGACAAGGTCTCGTTTGAAATCGTCAAAGGAGAGATATTTGCCATCATCGGCCCAAACGGAGCGGGGAAAACAACCCTTTTCAACTGTATCAACGGAATTTACCCGCCCACCGGCGGAGATATCGTTTTTAAGAATAATAATATTCGCGGCCTCAAGCCGGACAAGGTGGCAAAAGCGGGCATCGCCAGAACGTTCCAGAACATCGAACTGTTCACCAACATGAATACCATGGAAAACATCATGATCGGCCGTCACCTTTTCATGAAAACCGGCCTGTTCAGGGGCGGCCTGATGTGGGGCAGAAATTCGTTTGCCGGAAAGGAGGAAATCGTAAATCGCCGGAAGGTGGAGCAGATAATTGAGCTGCTCGAACTCCAGGCCTTTAGAAACAAGTTCGTCGGCGGCCTGCCATACGGCATTCAGAAAAAAATCGAGCTCGGCAGGGCTCTTGCCGCGGAACCCGAACTGCTCCTGCTCGACGAACCTTGTGCCGGCATGAATGCGGAAGAGAAGCAGGACGTGGTTTTCTGGATAAAGGATATCCAGGATGAGCTCGGCATCACTATTTTGCTCATAGAGCATGACATGAACATGGTAATGGACATATCCAACAGGATTCTTGTATTGAATTTTGGCAAGCCCATCGTCATGGGCACGCCGGATGAGGTGAGCAGTCATCCGGAAGTGCTCAAGGCATACCTGGGTGCGGACGACGACGATGATGATGTTGCCGAACCGGCGGAAATCGGTCGGCAAAAAGCATAACTGATAGACCATTCGGATCGGAGTTACCATTGGGCGCGTTACTTGAAATCAAGAACATCGAAACCTACTACGATCTTATTTACGCGATCCGCGGGGTTTCGCTTACGGTTACGGAAGGCAGCATCACCACCATCCTGGGAAACAACGGTGCGGGCAAAACAACGATTTTGAAGACCGTCATGGGGCTTATCGACAATCAGCCCGACAAGGGAACCATCGAATTCATGGGCAGCCGCATCGACGGCCTTGATACCGAGAAAATCGTCCGCCTCGGCATATCCTGCGTCCCCGAAGGCAGAGAAGTGTTTGACGAGCTTTCCGTCCGGGAAAATCTGATGATGGGGGCCTACATCCGTAAGGACAAAAAAGCGGTGGCACAGGATTTTGAAAGGGTTTTCAGCTATTTTCCGATTCTTGCCCAGCGGATCAACCAGTGGGCAGGCACCCTGTCCGGCGGGGAACAGCAGATGCTGGCCATCGGAAGGGCGCTTATGAGCCGTCCCAAGCTCCTTTTTCTCGATGAGCCGTCTCTGGGGCTTTCACCGCTTCTGGTAAAGGAGATCTTCCAGATTATCCGGAAAATCAACGAAGAAGGCGTGACCATCCTTCTGGTGGAGCAAAACGCCAAAAAGGCCCTGGAAGTCTCAGATACCGCCCTGATTCTCGAAACAGGCCGCTTTGTCATGAAAGGCAAATCAAGCGATCTGTTAAAAGATGAAAATGTAAAAGAATTTTATATGGGGGTCCGTTCCCGGGAATCCGCCAAGGGATACCAGCGATGGAAACGGAAAAAAGTATGGCGGTAAGGACGTTAAGGACTTTTCCCGACAATCCGGAGGAAAAACATTGATTTCAACCACAACACCCGCTGTTTTTGAAAAAACCGTCAAGGAATCCGGCGATCATGTCGCCATGCGCTATAAGGAACTCGGCCTGTGGCATGATATTTCATGGCGCCGGTATTACGAAACCGCAAGAAATATCAGCGCCGCACTGATCGACATGGGCCTTGAAAAAGGCATGAGCGCCGCCATTATCGGCGACAACTGCCCCGAGTGGGTGATGATCGATATGGGCATTCAATGCGCCGGGAGCGCCTCCGTCGGCATATACACGACAAATGCCTGGCAGGAAGTGGAATACGTCGTATCCAATTCCGACGCGGCTTTCCTGTTCGTGGAAAACGAAGAGCAGCTCGATAAATGGCTCAACTTCAGAGACAATGTCCCCCTGCTCAAAAAAGTCGTCGTATGGGACACCAAGGGGCTGAAGGATTTTAAGGACCCCATGCTCATGAGCCTTTCCGACCTGATCGAGAAGGGGAAAAAACTGGACAAAACATCCGTTGACCGGCGCATGAAGGAGGTAAAACCCGATGACATGTGCGTTCTGATCTATACCTCCGGCACCACCGGCCCCCCGAAGGGCGCCGTTCTGACGCATGGGAACGTCACCTGGATGGCGAACGCCATCGCCACGCAGAATCCCATGAACCAGCAGGAGGAAGTGCTTTCATTTCTGCCGCTTTGTCATATATTTGAAAGGCTTTTTTCCGTTTTCGCGCATATCCAGCATACCTACGTGGTCAATTTTGTTGAAAAACCCGATACCGTCATGGACAATATGCGCGAAGTCTCTCCGACGGTCGGCTATGCCGTGCCGCGAATCTGGGAAAAATATTATTCTGCCATGCAGATCAAGATGTCTGAAGCCACCCGGTTCAAGAAGCTGGCATACAGTGCGGCCCTGAAAATCGGGCGGCGCAGGGCGGACCTGAAAATGAATTTTAAAAAAATACCCGTTTATCTGGAAATTCTTTTCAAACTCAGCCACTTTGCTGTATTTCATAAATTAAAACAAAGGCTCGGCTTTGAAAGAATACGGGTAGCCTACTCGGGAGCCGCGCCCATATCCGGACAGGTGCTGCACTTCTACCAGTCCATCGGGATGAACCTCATTGAGGGATACGGGCAGACCGAAGGAACCGGCGTTACAACCACATCCCCGGAGGGAAAGACCAAGTTCGGAACCGTCGGCACCCCGGTGCCGGGCACTGAGGTTAAAATCGCCGAAGACGGCGAGATCCTGGTAAGATCGCCGGGCGTTTTCGCCGGGTATTACAAAAATGAAGCAGGCACCGCTGAAACACTCCGCGACGGCTGGCTCTACTCCGGCGACGTGGGCGAGATCGACGAGGACGGGTACTTAAAGATTACGGACCGCAAAAAAGATATCATCATTACCGCCGGCGGCAAAAACATCTCTCCCCAATACATCGAAAACATACTCAAGGCCAGCGTCTACATTAATGACGCCGTGCTCATCGGTGACCTGCGCAAGTACCTGGTCGCGCTGATCATGATCGACGAGGACAACGTCGTGAAATTCGCCCAGGACAATAAGATCCAGTTTTCCACGTACGGCGACCTCGCCCGGCACCCGAAAATCAACGAGCTGATCCAGGCTGAAGTCGACAAGGTGAACAAAACCCTTGCACGTGTGGAAAATATTCGAAAATTCAGGATTCTTCCCAAAAAACTCTATGAAGAAGACGGTGAGGTCACCCCCACCATGAAGGTCAAGCGAAAGTACGTCAACAAGGCGTTTTCTGACATCATAGAGGAAATGTACCGCTGAAGGTTACAAAAACTAAGAATATGGGGCGTACTTTTTCCTGAACGGTTGTACCCGCTATGCCTTTCATAGCGAAAAGCGGGGGTTCCCATTCCTTGGTTCCTTAAAATAGCCTTTTAAAAAATCAGGAGGGGAGAAATGGGCAGGAGAGTCTTAAAAACCAGATTATGCGATATGCTGGGTATCGAGTACCCCATACTCAGTGCCGGAATGGGACCGACATTAATCGGTGAAAATACCGGTGCGCCTGTAGAGCTTGTGGTTGCCGTTTCCGAAGCAGGCGGCATGGGTGTTTTAGGCGGAGCCGGGTTTACCATTGACCAATTGCGCGATGCGATTCGTGAAATAAAAAAATTGACGGGTAAACCATTTGGCGTTGACTTGCTGCTGCCCAAGAACATTGTTGAGGTTCCTGACGGTGCCGCAGCCGGACCAGATGAGATACCCCTCATGCAGGCATTGGAGTTTATTCCCCGGGAACACAAAGATTGGTTAAAAAAAATCAAATCTGAGATGGGTCTCCCTGATGTCGATTTGATGGTGCAAATGAATACCACAACCATGCGGCCCAATGAGGCGGTTAACGTTTGCCTGGAGGAAACCGTCCCATTATTTTGTGCGGGCCTGGGGAATCCTGGTTTTATGGTGGCTAAAGCCCATTCCCTTGGTATGAAGGTTCTGGGGGTTACGGGGAACTCCAAAAATGCCAAGCGCATGGCAGACGCCAATGTCGATATCATTGTGGCCCAGGGTCACGAAGGCGGCGGGCACACCGGCCGTATCGGGACCATGGCGCTTTTGCCGATGGCAATGGATGCCGCAGCGCCTAAACCGGTGCTGGCAGCCGGTGGAATCGGTGACGGGCGCGGGATTGCCGCAGCCCTTGCCATGGGGTGTCCCGGGGTCTGGATGGGCACCCGATTTTTAGCGACCAAGGAGGGCGGTGCTTTAGAGATCAACAAACAACGCATCTTGGAATCAACAGATGAGGATACCCGGGTCAGCCGCGCATATACCGGAAAAACATTAAGGGCCACCTATAATCAATTTCATGAATTATGGGACAGATCCGGCCTTGACCCGGTCCCATTTCCCATGCAGGTGCTGGTGTCATCAGCGTTAATGGCCGGCTTCATTGAAGCAAATAAACTTGAATATGTTGGGGGACTGGCCGGTCAGGTTTCCGGGTTGATCAAAGAAATCAAACCGGCCGCCCAACTTCTGGAAGAACTGGTGGAAGAAACCGTTGAGATTTTATCCAGAAGGCTTCCGGAGAGTGTTGTCGCAAAATAATGTGATTTAGTTTATAAAAAAATAGCGTCAGGATTAATCACCACATTCAATCAGTATAGTGGATATAGAAAATACTGCGGGCAGTTACCCGACGATAAGCAGCGCAACATAGGGCACAAGGTTGAACAAAAAAATGCCGAGT
>CAYZXZ010000041.1:0-18885 GCA_964481615.1 uncultured Desulfobacteraceae bacterium
AGCGGACCAGAAGATTCCACTGCTTTAAGGTATAACTTACCGCCTGGCCCAACAGCCCCTTGGGTGGGGTTCGCTGGGAGAGCGCTTCCAGGAATATCTTAAATTCCGAAAGCACCGGTTCTGATTTTTCCCGCCGAAGGGCAACCATCTGGTCCGCGGTGAGCTTGTCGGCCCTGGCCGATTTCTCCACGGCGTAAAGCTTGCCGATGTAGTCTAAAGCGGCAGCTAATTTTTGTTGCATTTAAAAAGGAAATAGATTAGAAATTGCATTAATGCTCAATATTTATCCATCGAACAACTATATCCGCATGACGTTTTCATTCAAATAAAAATGAAACAAAATAACATGCTCTTTCAGTCATCGTCTTATTTTAAACCCAGCCGGGGGGCCATTACGGTGGAATACGCCCTCTGCATGGTCCTTGCCGCCATCTTGATGCTC
Organism: uncultured Desulfobacteraceae bacterium; assembly: GCA_964481615.1. Classification (GTDB taxonomy): domain Bacteria; phylum Desulfobacterota; class Desulfobacteria; order Desulfobacterales; family Desulfosalsimonadaceae; genus SURF-33. The sequence continues at coordinate 443 of CAYZXZ010000041.1, forward strand.
GGGATAGAGGTGATGTTTAACAATATGGCGCTGGAAATCATTAACCGGTTTAAAAACATTGTCTTGTCATTTCCAAATATTTAAGCGATATATTATGGCGGTTGCTCTGGGCAAGGCGACAGGGAGCCGGGAGAGCAACCTTATTGCTTTTCCGCCGGCGGTTCTTTTGCTGCTACTGAATTGATCACGTTTTGATCAACAGCCACTCTTGTCCAAAATCGATTTTTATTTGGACAGCAGTGATCAACAGCACATTTGCGTTTCAAACATTTTATGAGGGAGGGTGTCATGTTAAGAAAAATCAACGACTGGATGCTTGAAGCCTATGTTTCCAAAACCGAGGACATCAAAGAACACTTCCGCCGCCACCTGCAAAACGAAAGAGGCGCGGGAGCCGTGGAATATGGACTCATTATCGCGGTGGTCGTTGTCATGGTCATTGCCGTGGCCATGACCATGGAAGGCCCGTTAAAGGGTTTTTTCGCCAAGGTTGTCGAAACGGTGTCCAATGTGATTAAAAAGTAATATTGGCCATCTGAAAATCACGACTTGTCCGCTGGTTTTCGAAGAGGGAAAGGTGAAATCCCCTAAAAAAAATGTTTTCAATACAGTTGCTGGACAGCGGACCGCTGATGATCCGAAAAGAGCAAAGCGATTAAAGAATCAGAGTATTAACGAAGAAAAGGGCGCGGCGGCGGTGGAGTTTGCCTTTGCCCTGCTCGCCCTTTTTTTCTTTTTCGCCGTTTACATGCAGTTCATCCAGATTTTTCTGGTACACGAGAAACTTGTATTTACGGGTTTTTCAGCATCACGCACCCACGCGGTAAGGGGGGAAATCCCTGCCCGCCGGGCCGCGGAAGCCATTGATGCCGATACGCGGCTTGTCTTTGGCGCACAAACCATCCATCTGCGCCGCGATGTACCGATACCCGGAAAGCTCAGCGACATTTTTTCTTCCGGCGGGGGGGTGTTTAAGGTCGCCCATCAGTCGCCGTTTTTTGATGAGCTGGATTTGAAAAGCAAGTTAAAAGGGGATAATTAAGCCGTGCGGCCCCATAATGCCCGACTGCGAAACCAGGAAGGCTCCATTACGGTGCTTATCGCCTTTTTATTGCCTGTCATGCTGCTGATGCTGGTGCTGGTGGTCAATATCAACCATCTGGTTTTTCAGAAAATCCGGCTTCAGAATATCGTGGATGCCTGCGCGCTTTCAGCCGCCGCGGTTCAGGCCGCCGGCCTGAATGAAATCGCCGATCTCAACCGGGACATGATGACCGAAAGCAGAAAAATTCAGCGGATTCTTAACGGCGGCGTCTGGCACAGCTACGGCCAGGCGCGAAACGCCAAAGAGTTTTTTTCCAACGGCAGCAGCGGCGTCATAGACTGGATTTACAAATATCAGATGGAAGCCAATCAGTATTATGCGGCCCGGGCCGATCAGGTTGCCCGCCAGGTTAAAGATAAAAATCTGCCGCGCGCTTTTCTAAACGCCCGGCACGACACCAGCCGTCTTGCCGGATTCAAAACCACTAAATACCCTTATTTTTTTATCTATTATTCAGCTCCCGACCCATCGGACGCCCCGCCGACGCCCCAACGCCGATGGCGGAAACCGGATAATCCCAGATATGCGGGACATCACGATGGCGTATACTATCTGCCCGGCAAGAGAACGCTGCCGCTTCCGGACACATTTACCGTTGCCTACCGGATTGAAAAGCGATCGACGACCCTATCCGATTACGACATCATGCTGCCGGCCCATAATTTTCCGCTGGCAAACGCGCTGTTCGGCGGCGTGCCGACGTTGAGGGCAAGGGCCACGGCCAAGCCGGCCGGCGGCTACATATCCAGCGGCATCCCGAAGTATCGGCCGCTGCTGGTCAACTGAAAAACCGTTTAACAGAGCAGCCTCATGAGAGAGCAACAAACCATTGCCAACGAAAATATGGCGAATCATCACCCGCGACGGCATCCGGGCTTAAGGAAAAAGCACCCGCTCGGCAACCAGGACGGCCAGGTCATTGTCGAACTGGCCCTGATGATGCCGTTTCTGGCCGTAATTCTTCTGGCGCTGGTGATCATCTATGAGCTGAGCGCCAAACAGGTGGGCGCGCTGGAAACCCTGCGCCAGGAAATGCGGGAATCCATGAATGCCGAGGCCGCCGGCCCCTTTCGCGCCGACACCGAGCATGAGACCATCTGGGTGGATATTCCCGGGAAAATGAAACAGGTCTTTAACGCCCCGTTTCTCACCCAGGATCTGGAAATCAACTATTACAAAGGATCCTATCACGGTTATACGCTGACCAAATACCATAACCGCGGGAAAAGGATCCGGGAAATCAACCTTTAAAACCGGGGTAAACCTATGTCGAATACAAAGGCACTGCTGATTTCACTTCTGGCATCTGTTTTTGCGGTTATCCTTCTTTTCTTCTACATCAGCAGCAGGGAAAATCAACTGCTGGAAATGGTTACGCCGATCCAGGTCATCGTGGCCGCCAAGGATATCCCCGAAGGGGTGCGGCTGGACGCCAATTCACTCGAACTTGTCGAGATACCCCAAAAATATGTTCAGCCGGGCGCCGTGAGCGACATGAAACGCATTCTCAACCGCAGCATCAACGTCCCGGTGCTTAAAGGAACCCAGATGCTGGAATCCATGTTCATCGACACCCAGGCCGAAGGCATCGCGGGAAAAATCCCGGCCGGCAAGCGGGCCTTCAGCGTCTTTGTCACGGACGTCACGGCGGTGGGGGAACTGATTCAACCCGGGGACATGGTGGATCTCATGGTCACGGTTGAAGTCGGCTCCTTTCAGGACGGCCGCGGCGTGAGCGAGGAGATCATCACCCGCACCGTACTGGAAAACGTCCTGGTCCTGGCGGTCAATCAGGCCTCCGGCAAACGCCGGCTTTTCAGCACCGCCGCAACGGAGCAGGATGCCCCGGGAAGCGTTTTCAGCCCTTCGGGTTCGGCGGCCGGTGAAAAAGAGCCGATAAAAACGCTCACGGTTTCCCTGTCCCCCCGTGAAGTTCAGGTCCTTAATCTTTCCCAGGAGATCGGCACGGTATCGGCGGCATTGCGCTCAAGCTGGGATGACGGCAAAATGGAAAATCTGGCGCCGCTTTCCGCCCGGGACCTGCTGGGAATCAACAAAAACGTCATCCCCAGGGCCCAGCCGGCCTGGGTGGAAATACGCGGCGCCGAACCCGTGGCCCGCTATTGATCCGAAACAGAACTAATGGAGTAGCGACATGATGCGACCATTTATTAAACTTTTTTTGTTGGCTTTCCTGCTGGGCCTGGTTTTCGGCCCGGGTCAGGCAGGGGCCGAACTGCCGGACCGGATCACCATCGCGGCCGGCGAAAGCCGGGTGATCAAAACCGGATTCAGCATTGAAAAAATCGCCATCGGCGATCCGGAAATTTGCGGCGGCGTAAAAACCGACGATCAGGAAATGCTCATCAATGCGAAAAAACCGGGACAGAGCAATATCTTCGTATGGGGTCCCAATGACCGGAAAATTGAAATACAGGTAACGGTCGAAAGCAGCGAAGTCAATATGACGGCCGAGGAACTGCGGGAGCTGACAAAGGACATTGAAGGCGTCAGCGTCCGCGTGGTGGGCAACCGCATCTTTATCGAAGGCGAGGTTTTCACCCATAATGATATGAGGCGGATCGAGCGGGTCATTGCGGGAATTCCCAACGTGGTCAACCTGGTGGAATTCAGCCCGGTAATGAAGGACATCGTGAAATCCGAAATCGAAAAAGCTCTGTCGGCCCAGGGGATGCGAAACGTCAAGGTCTCGGTGACCAAAAATAACTTCATGCTCACCGGCAGCGTGGGCAGCGACGCTGAATCCGAACGGGCCCAGCGTATCGCCGAAGCCTATTCGCCGGATATCGTCAACGCCATTGCCATTCATAAGGCCGCGCCAAAACCCGCGGCGGCAACCCCGGCGGCCCCTTCTGTTTCGACCGTCCAGGCCGTCCAGGCTCCGCCGCCACCGCCGCCCAAGGCTGTTTTGATCGAAATGGCGCTCAATATCATGGAAATCGAGAGAGGGGCGCTGCGGGACTTCGGCATTCACTGGAATCCCGGCGGTTCTTTAGGGGCCTCGGGCTCCGTTTCCAATGCAACCGGACAGTCCACCAGTCTTGCCGGATCGCTGGCAGGAACCATTTCCGATCTTTTCCCCAAAATGAGGAGAATTAACGAAACCGGGAGAGGCCGTTCCCTGATGCAGCAGACGCTGATCACCAAAAGCGGCGATATGGCCACCTTCTTCGCCGGCTCCGAAGTTCCCATTCCCATAGCCCAGCCCGGCGGCACCATGTCCGTGGATTATAAAAAAATAGGCGTAACCCTTAACTTCAGACCGGACATTGACTATTACAACAACATTGTCAGTTCCATACACGTGGAATCCAGCTCCATCACCGGTTCCGGCCCGGGCGGCATTCCCATTATCAGCAATACGAACCTCAATACCGTGCTCAGCGTTCCCAGCGGTCACAGCATCGCCCTGGGCGGACTGGTCGGCCAGAAGGAACTGGAATCCCAGTCCAGCTCGCCGCCCGGCGGCGACTATTCTCTTTTCCAGGCCAACAGGGCCGATCGTGAATCCACCGACTCCCGGGAAGTCATCATCTTCGTGACACCGCGTGTGTTAGGCGACTCGCCGGCTCCCATGGAAGTTCAGAAGAAGGTCGAAGACGATTTTAAACAACAGGAACTGGAACGACTGCGACAGCAGGCGAAATAAACGGCATGAATGGTCACCTGATAGCCATATACAGCTCAAAGGGAGGGGTCGGCAAAAGCTTTCTGGCGGCCAACCTGGCCGTAGATCTTCACATGGACACCCGGGAGAAGGTGCTGCTGGTCGATTTCGGCAGACCTTTTTCAAATGATATCGGCCATATTCTGAATTTAACCGATATCAAGCGGATTGACAATCTTCTTCCCATGGCCGCCAAACTCAATCCGGCCATGCTTAAAAGCTATGCCGCCCGCCACCCGTCCGGCATTTTTGCACTCTCGCTTACCGATGGATTCCGGCAGCTCGGACCCGAGCAACTTAACGGTTCGAATATCGAACGGGTGATGCGCCTGCTGCGATCCGTCTACGACTATGTGATTGTGGATATCGGGACAAAATTCGACGGGCTGGTGGAACCCATTTTCGGTCTGAGCAGCATGATTCTGCTCCCCGTCACCCCCGATTTTCTTTCCATCCGCCAGACCGCCGGCGATCTTGAACTGCTGCGCAACCGGAACTTTGCCAAGGAGACCATCCGCATCATTGTCAACCGGTTTGATAAAAACGCCTCCATCGGTCTGGATGGCATCAGCCGTCAACTGGGCAACAGGGCCGTGCTCGCCGTTCCCAACGATGCGGAAAGCGCGGCCAATCTGGCCCAGGGCTCCTACCCTGAAAAATTTCCGCGCCACCCCGTTACCCAGGCCATTGATCAGATTGTCTATGCCATCGTCCGGGAGCTCAAAGGGAAAACCCCTAAAGATGGAAGCCCGGCAGAAGCGCCTGAACTGCCGGCCATGGATCTTGATATTCTAAAACGGACCATCCATGAAAAACTGCTGGAATCCATTGATTTTAAAAAACTCGACACGGAAGTCGGGTCCGACGGCGAAAAGATGGCCGAGCTGAAAAGCACGGTTTCCCATAAAATCGCTGAAATTTTAGACAATGAATCCAGCATTTCGGACCGAAACCTGCGGGCCCAGATCGTCAAGGAGGTTCTCCAGGAAGCCATTGGACTCGGTCCCCTGGAAGATATTCTTGCCGACGGAAGCGTTTCGGAAATCATGGTCAACGCATGGAATGAAATTTACGTGGAACGAAAGGGCCGCCTGGAACGAATCAATAAAAAATTTTTCTCCGAACAGCACCTGATTAATATTATCACGCGCATTACCGCGCCCCTGGGCCGGAAAATCGATACCAGCACCCCCATGGTGGACGCCCGGCTCAAGGACGGCTCAAGGGTTAACGCCATTATCCCGCCCCTGGCGGTCCGGGGATCGTGTCTGACCATCCGCAAATTCCCCGAAGACCAGATCGTTGTGGATGACCTGGTCCGTTTCGGCACATTGAACCAGCAGATGGTGGCGTTTCTCAACGCCGCGGTTCTGGCCAAACTCAATATCCTGATTTCCGGCGGGACCGGCTCAGGCAAGACCACCCTGCTCAATATTTTGTCGAGTTTTATTCCGGAAACCGAACGGATCGTCACCATCGAGGATTCGGCGGAGTTGAAATTGCGACAGCCGCACGTGGTGATTCTGGAAAGCCGTCCCCCCAACATCGAGGGCAAGGGCGAAATCACCATCCGCGACCTGGTCAAAAACAGCCTTCGCATGCGGCCGGACCGCATCGTGGTGGGCGAATGCCGCAGCGCCGAGGCATTAGACATGCTCCAGGCCATGAACACCGGTCATGACGGTTCACTGACCACCATTCATTCCAATTCTAGCCGTGAAGCGTTATCAAGACTGGAAACTCTGGTAATGTATGCGGGTTTTGAACTGCCGGTCAAGGCCATCAAGGAACAGATCGTGGGCGCCATTGACATCATCGTTCAAATCAGCCGCTTCAAGGACGGATCAAGGAAAATCATTCAGATCTCGGAAGTCGACGGCATGCAGGGCGAAGTCATCACGCTGGGGGACGTGTTTCTCTATAAGCAGAGCGGAGAGGAAAAAGGCCGGGTTGTCGGCGAATTTTCCGCCACCGGTTATGTGCCCCGGTGCCTGGAGCGATTTACGGAGCGGGGAATTCATATCCCCAGGGAAATCTTCTGGACAAGCAAATAGAACCTGCGGCAGAGCCGCACATCAGGGATGTTTCGAATATGATGCTGAAACTGATCGTATTAACGGCACTTTTTCTGGCCATCTGGGGCGGCGTCTATCCCTGGCTTCGAGGCTGGGGACCGGCCCGCACGCCCATGCGCCTTTTCGATTATCGGCAATGGATTCAAGCCAGCCTGGCCGATATGTTCTACACGGTCAGCGACCGCCGGATTTATCAGGCCATAGCGGGCCTGGTGGTCGCCGGCGCATTATTCGGATTTTTTCTGCCGGGGAAAATCACCCAGCTCGATCATTTAAGGGCCATTGAGCGGGCCATCCATCATAACCGCCAGGATGAATTCAACGAAGCCCTGCTGGCGTTAGACGACCTGAAAAACAAGCCCTCTCCCATTGTGCACAACGAGATGGGCGTCGCCTACCTCGGTCTGGGCAGTTTCCAGAACGCCGAAAAAGCCTTTCAGCGGGCCGTCTCGATCATGCCCCATTACGGCAAGGCCCACCGGAATCTGGCTGTTCTTTATACGATCATCGGCAAAACCACGGAAGCGTCGTTTGCCGAAACACGTGCCATGGAGTCGGAAAAATTTCCGGTGTCAAAGGCAAATCTTTACAATATTTCCGACAGCATCGGCGATCAGCTTTTCAGCCGTTTTCTGCTGGCGGTTCTGCTGGCGCTGGGAGCATGGCATCTTCCCCGATTGCTCATCCGTTTTCTGCAATGGCGCCGGCGGAAACTATTCGACGAACAATTGGCCGACGGATTGATGATGATCGCCAACGGCCTTCGCGCCGGCTTCAGCCTTCTCCAGGCATTTGAAATGGTGGTCAAGGAAGCCAAACCGCCGTTGAGCCAGGAATTTGAACTTGTTCTGAGGGAACACCGCCTGGGGGCAAGCCTGGGAGACGCCCTGAAACGAATGGCCGAGCGCATGCCCGGCCCGGATACCCGTATTATGGTCAACGCCACGCTGATTCTGCTGGAATCCGGCGGCAATCTGCCCGAACGTTTCGAGACGCTGGCCAAAACCATCCAGGATCGCAAACGAATTCAGCTCAAAATCAAAACCATGACCGCCGAGGGAGAAACCCAGGCCTATATCCTGGCCGTGCTTCCCCTGGTGCTGGCCCTGGCGCTAAATACCATGAACAACGAAGTCTTCCGCCTCATGTATACCACCGTGCTCGGGTGGATGATCCTCGGCGTCGTTTTTCTGATGGAAATCGTGGGTCTTTTCTGGATGTTAAAAACCGTCAGGGTTAAAATATGAGCATCGGCTCAACCATCAGACCCATTATATGCTGCCTCATTTTTCTGGCCGGGGGGCCCGCGGCTCCGGCCTGGTCCTTAACCTTTGCCGCCCAATCCAAGGAGATTAGCATCGACGGCGACTGGCGGATCACCGGAACCTATTGTTATGAGTTGCGGATTGTGGATTCAGACGATACCCTTCAAATCAATCAATTGATCCGTCACCTGACGAAAAGAGCCGATGCGGCTGAAATTCTGTTCATGGAAATCCAGGCGCCCGACGGCCGCCGATTCTTTCAGGATAAAAACATTATCGACCCCCTCCCGGAAGGCACATCGGTGATTCTTGCCTTTCGAAAGTCCGGCGCTTTCCCCGGATTTGAAGGACTGTTTGCGGATTATATGCACATCGACCAGACCGCCCCGCTGAAAAAGGCGGCCTACCGGATCATGTTTCCGCAAAAAACACGGTTTATCTGTCATATCCGCAATGGAGAAAAATTCCATCATATTAGGCGGGACGCGGATTCATTCTTCTGGACCGGCGACAACATCTGTCATCTTGATCTGATGATTTCCACGGCCCATTCCTGGGAGCAGATCGCCAAACGGTATGAGCGCCTTTTTCAACAGCAACTTGGCCATGGACTGGCTGCTTCCGATCTTCCTGAAAGCATTCGAAATATCAAACAAGACGGCACGCCGGCGGATACAGTTCATGCGGTCTTGAATTTTTTGAAAACCGGCATCGATTATCGCGGCCGCGCCAATACAGGCAGTCGTCTGTTGCCGGATGAACCCGAAGCGGTTCTTTCCCGCGGGTGGGGAGACTGCAAGGACATGGCCCTGCTCGGTACGGCCATGCTCCAGGCAAAAAATATCGACGCCTTTGTCGCCCTGAGCGGGAAGCCTCGCTCCTTCGGCGTCGGAGAGGTTATCTACGACCCTTTTATTTTTGATCACGCCGTGATCGGAATTCCCGGTGAAAAAGGGCCGATTTATTACGATGCCTTTATTGCCGATGCGCAAGGGCGCGTCATGCCGGGTGATCATGATATTTATATGCATCTGAAGGTTTCCAGCAATGCCGGTCAATGACTTCATCAGCCGGGCCGTGGCCCAATACGCTTCTATTTCATTGTTCGACAGCCTGCGGTCCTCCATGCTGATCTATTTTTTTTTAGCGTTCCTCCTTCTTTATATCGGCGGCATGATCGCGTTTGTCGCCGGCTCCCATGGGGTCCGAAACGGCAAACTGGCCCTGCTGTTTGTCGTGATCCTGATTTTCGTGGGGTGGAGCTGGGTGAAACTTTATCAATACTATGAACTCAGCACTCCGGTAAAACGGAAAGTCTTTGATTATCGCATAGCCCGCGCACTGGGCATGATGCCGGCAACAACCGCGCTTTCAATTTCAAAAAAAGGCGCCTTTTCCGGCGAGATCGCCACCGGAGGCGGCCTCTGCGGGGTTGAAATAAAATATCGCCAGGACCTGTGGCGCAATGTGGGCGGCATCATTCCGGGAACCCCCATTCAGACACTGCGAAAAATTCATCCCCGGACATGGTTTTTAGAAATTAAAGGAACAAGCCAGACCGACCTTGACCGGCCGGTGCGTTATGAATTTTCCGCCCGGAAAGCCGATGAGGATTCCGAAGGCGGCTACGGCATCCATCTTTATGATCCCAGGACCGGCAGACCCATCGACCAGAAAACGGAAAGTCAGAAAAAATGGATTCATCAGATGCGAAAGTCCATTGACGGCACCATTCTCAAAGGATCGCTGTTGATGGAAAACGGCGAATTCACCCTAACCATTTTTGACAATATGGAAAACGTCCGCCGATGGCGGAAGCCAACCGTTTTGTTTAAAAACTATAATAATGAATCCCGACTGAAAAACGCCGGGATTTCCGAGGATCAGGCGGCTTTTTACGGCATCGGCAACCTGTTGAAGCTGCTGCCGTGCGGCGCTGCTGTAAATACGCAACATTGAACCGACAAAATTTTCTTCGGCGAAAACGGATATACAGACAGGGAATCATTCACAGGGAGGGAACGGGCGATGAAGGCGAATAAACATCTGCATGTATTGACGCTGCTTCTGTTCTTGTTTCAGGTGGCATTTCCTCCGGCGCTTCTGGCGCAATCACCGTCGTCTCCGGATCACACCGCGCCCGCGGCGGCCAGGTCCGTGGACGACCTCTTTCACTCAAGCATTCCCGCGCGGGAACGTCAGCTTCTGTTTGAATTCGTGCAATATGTCATCAGTTCTTTTCCCGCCAGGGAAGGGCTCCGGGCCGTATCGGAAGAACTCCATAAGCATCTGAAAAACGAAGAGTTCTGGTTTTCGCTCAAGATCGGTGATCCGGAGATGGCCGATCTGCTTGCCGAAGCCAATGCGGGCCGGCGCTATCTCATGGAAAAAACCGCGCCGGTGGAGATCCGGCTTCATGCCGAGCAGCGGCGCCTGGAAAAACAGCTTATCGCGGACCATGAAAAGATCGCTTCCACCGGCGTGGTGCCCGAGGGTTTCATGGAGCGTACCCGGGGTCTGGCTTACCTGTATGATCTTCAGGACGACCTGTGGCAAATGAAAATCGCCCTGTTGTTTAAAATCGGGGCCCTGTCCAACAACGTCGTCAACAATTATCTTTCCAAACATCCGGAAAAATACGCCCCCATCCAGAATCAATTGGCCCAGTCAAACGCCATGATGGATGCCATTGCCGGCTTTGCGGCTGAAAACAACGCCAAACTGACTGAATTAAAAACCCGTTTTCAGGAGGCGCGGGGGGCCTATAACGCCGCCACGGTCTCGGCGCTCTCCGATGAACGGACCAAAACCATCAGCCTGATAGATGTCATCGGCGGGCAATCCGAGGCCCTGGGCCGACAGAACGACGATAATTCACGCCATCACGCCGAACTGCTCAAACTGATCAACCAGGCCCTCCAGGACCGCATGGTCCGTATCGATCAGAAGCTCGGAAAATTCGAGGCCACCGACGCCTTTCCCAATCCTCTCTATATCGCCCCCGGACTGGGCGCCTCCGATGAAAGCCGGCCTCTTGCGGCGGCTTACCGGGAAATCGCCCGCAAACTGATCCTTCAGACTCAGCGGAAAGCAACGGAGATCGGGCAGCTTAAAGCCGTGCTGGCCGATATTCAGCGGACCATGGGTCAGGAACATATTTTCTTCCAGACCCTGGTGGGGGAAACCGACGGCATTGCGCCGGAAAACAAACGCGAGATCACTACAAAAAGCGGCGAAATCGTCACGGGATTCATCAATTCCCTGAAAAATATTGAAAACGATCTTGACCGGATCAACACCCTTGCCGCCGGCCTTGATTTTGAAAAACCCGATGCGATCATCGGAAACCAGGCTTCCGCCGCCGCGGCATTTCGTCTGAACCGGGAAATCGAAAAATTTGTCTTAACCGCCGGTGATATGGATCAGGTCTCCTTTGGCGTGGATATCCGCCTCTATGGCCTGATTGCAGGCATGGACATTGATGCCGCTGAGCATCTGAAATCCTACGAGATGCTGGAAAAAACCGGCCTGGCCCGCAGGCAGGCGGTTGAAACGTTTTCGCAAAAACTGACCTCGCTGCAGGAACTAATGGATGCCGACGCCCTGCTGGCAAAAGATCTCAAGGCGCTTGGCCGCGACATCATGCAACAGGGCCAGAAATTTTTCACATCCAAAACCCAAACCCTCGGGGAGATGCTGGCCCAGCAGTCATCCGCGGAAGGCCGGCCTTATTTTGATTTTCTTGTCGGCGCCAGGGAACAGTTGGACGTCCGGCTGGCGGCCATCGAAACGCTTGTCTCTTTTTCAAAGGACACAGGGCCCGCTCCCGCCGATCAAAAACCATGTCCGGACTGTTCGCCGGCAACGACCGTCTGGCCTGAACTGGCCGGGCTCGGGACCGCTTATGCCGACACCCTGAAACAGCTCGATGATCTTGCCGATATTGAATCTTTTTATACGCCGGAAAAAATTGATTCCGGCAGCCGGCTGGCGGATGCCCGCAATTTATTCGCCGTCAGCCAGCGGATAGGAATCCAGCCCTATCTGCACCTGAATCCGGACAGCATTGACGTCGTATTTGCCGCCGGGTCGAAAATGACGGTGATCAAAGGCATCGGATCACCCCGGGATACGGATTTCACCGCCGCAATCACGGGTTTTGACTATCTGATGCAGCCCCCGTATATCGGCGGATGGCTTTCATCGACTATTAATTCCATCAACACCAACTGGGTTCAGCCCATCGGCCAGGCGGTCTATAATACCGCATCGGACGTGATCTCCGGAGCCGGTGAAATCGCGGGAACAATCGGCAACGCGGTCAGCGAGGCCGCGCAAACCGTTTATGAAGGCGCCCAGGCCGCGGTCGAAGTGGTCGGCGATGCCGCCTCCGACATGTGGACCGTCACCAAGGACTGGGCCGGCAATACCTGGGCCAATGCCGTTAAAAATGACGACGGCAGTTATTCATGGCTCAAAATCGCTGGTTATGCCTTAGGCGGCACGGCATGTGTCATTGCCGCGGTGGGAACGGCGGGGCTTGCCGCCCCGGCCTGCATCGCCCTGGCCATTGCCGCCGGCGTCAATGTCGCCCAGGGATGGGTGGATACGGCGGCCATGGATAAATACGGATTAATGTCAAAGGAAACCGCGGACTGGGTGAAACTCGGTCTGGATGTGGCCGGAATCGTGGCCGGGGGATGGCTCAACTTTAAAAGCGTCGGAAACGCTTGGTCAAAAATGGGCAAGCTGAGCAAGGTGTTGACGCTGATGGGCATAAGTCCCAAAGACCTGAAAAGCATCAATAAACTGTGGCTGGTCAATTGGAGCAAGGTTAACTGGAGCAATTGGAAAAACTATCCCAAACTTTTCGGTCCGTTGGTCGACGCCTTCAGCGCGTTGCGAAATATCCCCGACTGGTACTATAAATTTGAGGACTGGTATGGGAGGCTGCCGAGTTTGAGCACCATCGGAAGCGGCATCGGCGGGTTGTTCAATGCCCTGCCGGGCGCCGGCAGCTTTGGAACGGGAACAGGGCTTATCCACACGCTGATGGGGCCGGGATTCGGACCGCCCGGGCTCAATCCATTCGGCTTCGGTTATGATCCGTTCTCGCCTTTTGTTACCGGCCCCCCGTTATTCGGCGGCGGCGCCGGATTTCTGCTGCCGGGCGGCGGAACTTCAGGTTTCGGGGGCATCGGCGGCTCTTCAGGGGTGACCCTCGGAGGCGGCTCCGCGCCGTCGGGACCGACCTGGACCATGCCGACGACAACACCGTCTACATTCGTCAATCCCTACGCCGACTATGTAAACCCTTATGCGGACTGGAAGAATCCTTACGCGGACTGGAAAAACCCGTATGCGGACTGGGTAAGCCCCTATTAGAACAATAGTTATATTCAGACATATGATGATTCCCAACTTAAGAGGAAAGTTATGAAAAAATTGATGTTAACATCCATTTTAATGGCGGCGGCCATTGCCATGACGGCATGCGCCGGCTCCCACCGGCCCGTGGCAACCCAGCCGAAGGCCGTTGCGCCGGGGACCATGATCACCGTCAACCATCAGACCTTTACCGATGAAATCACCATCTATCCGGGACCGGCCATCGTTGTTTTCTTCAACAATGAATTCTGGCAGTCCCTGGACATGAAGCGCCGCGTCGAATGGCTGGCGGGAAAATATGCGGGCCAGGCCAAGTTCGCCCAGTTTCACTGGCAGGTGACCGACGATCCCTCCCGCTTTAAGCTCGAAATGCTGCCCACGGTGATTCTGTATCGAAACGGCAATGAAATCGACCGGATCAAGGGTATCCCGCCGGAGGAAAAAGACCGGGTGAAATGGAACGACGACATTGAACTCTGGTTTCTTAAAAACGGTTTGCAACTGGAAGGATCGGCTTACTCCGCCGATTACACATATTTTTTCCGAAATGGTTATAAACTCCAGGTCGGTAATTATTAAGGAGTATTTAATTTGACGCGCGATGCCGTTGCGGCTTTCAACAAGCGGCTTTTTAAAGCCTTTCAGCTCAGGGGAATCAAAATCGGGGCCGTGCCCGATCTGGAACAGCGCCTGATATCGGATCACCTTATGGCCCAGGGGACGATGGACGGGGCTCAGGTGAATGCCGTGCTGGAGGAAATCACCGGCATCCAGGCCTTAGACCCTTCCTTTGTCTCCTTTGATCCGGAATTTATCGCCCATGTCACCCTCCTGGTGCCGGAGGCCGTGGCCCGCCGGGAGATGGTGTTTCCGGTCCGGCATGAAAATGAATATATCCATCTGGTCATGGCCATGCCCCAGGACGACGAGTCCATGCGGCGGCTGGAGGCGGTGACGGGCTCGCGGATCAAGCCTTATTGCTGCAACAGCGCGGCCATTATCGCCTGCATCGACAAATATTACAGCGGCCGCCCGCCGGTCGCCGATCCCCTTTCCGAACGCGCCGAAATCCTCATGGATGCGGCCTTGAAATCCCTCAACCGGCTCAGGACCAACCGGGCCGATCCCATGGCGTTGATCAACAACGCGGACCTGATCCGTCTGGTGCAGCATGTTATGAATGTATTGGTCAAAAGCGGCGCCAGCGACCTGCACATGGAGCCCAGGGAGCATGATTTCCGGATCCGCTTCCGCAAAGACGGCGTCATGCAGACCGCCTGGACATGGCCGCCGGTTTTCCGGGACGTGATCATCGACCGCCTGAAGCTGCTGTCCCGCATGGACATAAACCAGCGCGCCCTGCCCCAGGACGGCGCCATCAATTTCGGCCTGATCAGAGACCGGATCATCGACATCCGCGTGTCGGCCCTGCCGTCCCTTTACGGCGAAAAGATCGTCATGCGCATTCTGGAGCGGGACAAGAAACAGGTGACCCTGAAGGATATGGGGATGGACCCCCGGGACGCGGCCCTGCTGGAAAAAACCATTCACCACCCCACCGGCCTGGTTCTGGTGACCGGCCCCACCGGTTCCGGCAAATCAACGACCCTTTATGCGGTGCTGACGGAGCTCAATACCGATGCCGTCAATATCGTCACCGCCGAAGACCCGGTGGAATACAAGCTGAACGGCCTGACCCAGGTCAGTTGTTCGGCGGATACGGGCCTGACGTTTAAGGATGCCCTGCGATCCTTTCTGCGCCAGGACCCGGATATCATCATGGTGGGGGAAATCCGGGATGTGGAGACCGCCGATATCGCCTTGAAAGCCGCCATGACCGGCCATCTGGTGCTCTCCACCCTGCATACCAACGACGCGGCCGGCGCCATCAGCCGCCTGGTGAATATGGGCATCCCGCCTTACCTGGTGGCCTCAGCCCAGGTCATGGTGATCGCCCAGCGCCTGATGCGCCGGCTCTGCGGTCGCTGCAAAACCCCCTATACGCCGGAGCCGGAGACCTTGCGCGTCATGGGAATAGACCTTGACGGCACAACCCTGTACAAGGCCGTCGGCTGCCCTGAATGCGCCGGCACCGGATATCACGGCCGCATCGGAATTTATGAACTTCTCCAGGTAAGCGACCGCATCGTTGATCTGATCTTGCAGGATCAGCCGTCCCGGGCCATCAAGGAGGCGGCCATGGCCGACGGCATGATAACGCTGCGCGAGGCGGCTGTCGCCAGAATGACCGCCGGCATCACCACCGTCGAAGAAGTGCTTCGCGTTACCATGGACACCTGAAATGAAAAACAGGAGCAATAATCATGGAATTTATTAAATTGCCGGCTTTTCTGCTCTTTTTCGGCGGCATTCTCTTTCTGACGCTCAACCTGGTCCGGATGGGCAGACACATTGAAGCGGCGGGAAAACCCCAGGCGTCGGATTTCGTCATTCCGGAAGAATCCCGGTTTGTACTGCTCTTTAAACCGTTTTACCGGTTTTTCCTGCCCCTAATCGATCGCCTGCCCATTGATCATTACCGGCAGCGGTTGAAGAAATACGCGGTTGCCGCGGGCCTGGAAAACGACGTCAGCGGCAGCGACATCATCGGTTTTCAATTGACGACCATGCTGATCTTCGGCATTCTGGGGCTCATGCTTTTTGACAATGGCCTCTATATCGCATTGGCGGCCATCTTCGGACTGGCCTATCCCTATCTGTGGCTTGCCGACAAAAAAAAACAGCGGCAGGAAAAAATCAAACTGAGCATGCCCGACGTGGTGGATATGCTGTCGCTTTCCGTGGAGGCGGGGCTGGCGTTTAACGCGGCCGTGCAAAAGGTGTGCGAGGTCTACCGTCACGACAAGGACCCCTTTGTGGTGGAGCTTTATCTCATGGACCAGAATATCAAGCTGGGCCGATCCCGGGACGAGGCGTTAAAAATCATGGCGGAGCGGGTGGAGGTGCCGGAGCTTGATTCCTTTGCCTCCATTTTGATCCAGGCCAATAAAATGGGATCGAGCATCGCCGACGTGCTCAAGTCCCAGGCCGACCGGATGCGGTCCGAGCGGTTCATGAACGCCGAAAAAATCGGGGCACAGGCGTCCCAGAAGCTGTTGATTCCCATGATGCTTCTGATTTTTCCCATTATCTTTATCGTTATCTTCGGCCCTTATGTGATCAAGTTGATCATGGGGTAGGCCCGGCGGCAGGAATATTTTAAATGACCATAACGCTTCACATTATCCGCGACGGCCGGGTGATATCGACCCTGGAGCCGAAAAACGGCGCCTACTGCATCGGACGGGACCCGTCAGCCGACATTGTCCTGGCGGATGCCGCGGTTTCGAAAAATCACGCCACCCTGGCGGTCGAAGACGATACGGTGGTCATCACGGACGCCAACAGCGCCAACGGCGTGTTTCTGAAAGGCAAAAAAATCACCGAACACACGTTTACCGGCAATGTTGAATTTGAAATCAAGCCGTTTATCATCCGATCAGCCGGAGCCGAGGCCGCCGGCGCGGAGCCGGCCGGAGAAAAAAAAGAGCGGTTCCCGGCCCTTAAAATCACCAACATCAGGATCAGCGTGTTTACCCTGGTGGCCGTGGTCATGCTCTGCACCCTTCTTATCGGCTATCTTCCCTTAAAGCAGCAGATGGCCGCCATCCACCGCCGGGAAGTCCTTAAAAACGGCATTGTTTTAAGCCGTTATCTGGCGGAAATGAACCGGCCCGCCCTGACGGCGGGACAAATCGGCCAGGCCCACATTTCCCCGATTGAAAAGGAAGACGGCGTAATCTACGCCTTCGTGCTGGACGCCCACGGCCGGATCATCGCCCCCCCGGAAAAGCAGGGGGATTTTTTCAACTGGAAGGGACTGGCCCCGGCCCTTGAAGGAGGCCAGCTGTCCGTTGACGACGGACCGCGCCAGGAAAAAATCATTTTTTACCCGGTAACCCAGGGCAATCAGATCCTCGGGGCGGCCGTGATCGGATTCGCCCATACCCTTGTCGCGGAAAAGACGGTTCCCGGTTTCGGCGTCATGGGCTATGTGTTTCTGATGGTCCTGTTCGGCGTCAGCATGGCCGTCGCTCATTTGCTGGTCAAAGCATTTCTGGATCCCCTCAGGCACCTCCATGAAGAAATGGAGATCGCCATCAAGGAGGAAGGCGGGCGTTTGAATTTTGACGCCCCCTATCCGGAAATCGACGCCATCAAGCGCACCTTTGAACGGCTGCTGATGCGAAAGGCCGCCTACTCCGATGAACAGCCTCCGACGTTGCATCGCGTTTCGGAAGAATCGCCGATCCGCAAGGCCGCGCCACGGGAACCGATTTTCCGGGAACAGGACGCGCCTCTGCCCCCGTCTTCTGCCGGAACTTCCCTTTCAGACCGGCTGAAAGGGATCAAATCCCCATGGTGCATCATTGACCGCGAAAACTATGCCCTGTGCGGGTCGTCAAACGATTTCGCACAGACTTTCGGCCAGTCCGGCGCCCGGGACGGCATGCACGTCATCGAAGCCTTTGACACGGATATGATCCAGGTGGTATCCCAGCTTTTGGATGCGGCGGCGGATGATGAAACTGCGGCGGATCATCCCGACGGCAAACATCTGCTGCGGCGAATGGCCGATCCCGCTGATCTGGCCCATATCGCCCTGATTTTAGAGGATAAAACCTGATGAAGCAGACAAACCCGGACCAATCAGGCAGCATCCCCGGCAAACTGATCGTCATCGACGGACCGGACCGGGGAAAAACCTTTGAACTGGAAACCGGCAGACAATATCTGGCGGGCCGGTCCGACGAATGCGACATCCGCATCGACGCCTCCGACAAGACCGTTTCACGGAAGCACGCTCTGCTGTCTCTTGCCGGCGGCGCCCTGAAAATTGAAAATCTGAGCCAGACCAACCC
>CAYZXZ010000042.1:0-18874 GCA_964481615.1 uncultured Desulfobacteraceae bacterium
CATGCACGTTGTGGTTAAGGTGATGCTCCATGGTTAACTTTATAAAGTCAAAATATATATCCAACGGCAAAACGCATGATATCACCATTGCCCGTCAAATTTCACTTTCGCCGGGTTCCATCATTACCATGGACCGGGCCTATAACGACTATCGCCTGTTTTCCTCCTGGACGGAAAAGGGCCTTTATTTTGTCACCCGGCTAAAAAGCAATGCTGATTACCGCGTGATCCAGGAGTTCGATATCCCTCAGAACCGTAACATTCTTTCTGATCAAATAATCCGGTTCACCGGACAGACCGCCCAAAAGCAATGTCCGCATCCGATGCGCCGGGTCGTGGTATGGGATAAGGTCAATGAACAGGAAATCGTGTTGCTGACCAATCACCTTACCTTCGGGGCCACCACCATTTCGGCGATATACAAGGACCGCTGGCAGATCGAGCTTTTTTTCAAGGCTCTGAAACAAAACCTGAAGGTGAAAACATTTGTCGGCACCAGCGAAAACGCCCTTTATATTCAAATTTGGACAGCATTAATCGCTATTCTGCTGGTCAAGTTCCTTCAGTTCAAATCCAGGTTCGGTTGGTCGCTTTCCAACCTGGTAGCGTTTTTGCGATGGAACCTTTTTACATACAGAAACTTATGGGATTGGTCATGATTATATCACTTTTTCAGCCCCCTTACCCGCTTGATGGTTCCGTTGCTGATCATGCCGTGAAATTGAGATAGCATGGCCTTTTCCTCTTGGTCCAGATGACCATCCTCAAGAGCGCAGTCCATGATTTTCTGATACTCGTCGGGTGTTACTTCAAGGTCATTGATAGCATGTTTGATAAGTTCCTTGAGGTTTGTCGCTGACTTGCTTGGCTTTTTCATCAGTACTTTCTCCTTGATTAAATTTTTATCGTTATTCAATTTTTTGGACAGCAGTTTTCCCGATGCTTCTGAATCCATCCGGGTGGTATCGGTTAACAACAAGGTTTTTCCGGTCAGCAGTATATCCAGAATTAATTCACTTCGAGTTTATTGTCTTTTTGCATGGCGGCCGCATGGGATGATTGTTGATATGATTCAGGACTCTACCCGTTATGATCTATTTTTGCAATAAAAATTAATAAGATTAGGAGAGATGGTGTGTGAGTAAGTTGGATGGAAGATCAGAGTTTCCAAATGGTATGGATCAGGCCGAGTGAAAACGGTTGGTTATCAGGCAAGGTTTTACGGGTTGCCTGTGGAAAGCGCTTATCGACCGCTTCTGCGATGCATCAAGGCGTGAAAAGAAAATACTTATCCCTCTCATTACCCGTTGCCTTGTATCCTCAAATATCGTGGTGAAGGGCCGAATGAAAAAGGCCTTTATTGAAAACAACCCCAGGGGTTTGGATCATTTTCCCGTGGGACTGGTAATGGAAATTCCTTGAACAATAAAAAAACTCCATGTAAAGACCATGCACATAAGCCTCTGGAAAACAGTAAAAGACACGAAAGGAATGACTGCGTATTTCATGAAGAATATCTTAATCAGATTCCTCATTTTTATCAGGGCAAGCGTATCCACGCCATCCATGACTTGCCATCATCCGCCCAAAGGCCCTGCGGCCAAGGCAATAACGCCGCTCCATAACCGTAATGTTGCCTCATGGCTGCGGCAAAAACTCCTTTTTCCCCTTTGTTGCGGCATGCTTTTTCTTGCCGGATGCGCTCCCGGCGCACTGCTGATACGCGAAGCGGATCTTGCAAGCATGGACCAGCGACTGTCGGATCAGGCCCGGCGTACAGCCCATATCCTTGAACTTCAGACCACGAACCATGAAATCCTGACCCGGCTCGCGGAAAAGGCGGAAGAAAACAAAGGCTGTGAACCCCTGATTCCCCTTCTAGAAAAAATCCAGGAAAACCAGGCCTTAAACCTCAGTCTGCTGGAAGAAATTCCTGGAAAACTTGACATGGAAATGCAACGCGAAGCCCATTCTGCCCCTCCTCCTTCAGCACCCTTCCGCACCATAGAAAGCATGGGGTCGCAAAAAATCATTGTGGGTACAGTAGAAAAGGTACGCATCACCCCTCCCGGGCTTGTATTCACGGCCCTCATGGATACAGGGGCGGAAACATCATCCCTGGATGCCCACAATATCCAGCGTTTTGAACGGGATGGGAAACGATGGGTCCGCTTTGATGTTCTCCACCCCGAAACAGGGGAAATTGTTCCCATGGAGCAAAAGCTCGAACGCAAAACCCGCATTCTCCAATCCACCAATGACGAATTCGAACGCAGGCTCGTGGTGGAACTTTCCTTTTCCTTCGGGGATATCACACAGATTGCCGAATTTACCCTGGCGGATCGCAGCCACCTGAATTATCCCGTTCTCATCGGCCGCAACATCTTAAAGGATGTTATGGTGGTAGATGTGAGCCGTTCCAACGGAACCCCGAAAAAAAATAAAAACCCGTCCGAAAAGAAAGCGAAAAAAAAGGATGCAAACTGATATTCCGCGCGTCAGCCTGTACTGGATTGTCGTTATTCTGGTTCTGTCCGGCCTGAGCCTGGCATGGCTTCGCCACTCCCATATGCAAATCCCGCTGAAACCTGGAAAAGATACCGTCGTCTGGCTGGTGGAGGCCCGCGTGGATTTCACGGCATCCCATGGGCCGGTCCTGGCCAGCCTCAGTATTCCGAAAAATCCACCGGGATTCGGGATCTTCAACGAACAGGCCGCCTCTCCGGGATACGGATTTTCCATTGTCGAAAAAAAGGAAGTTCGCAGGGCCGAATGGTCCCGCCGCACGGCCGAAGGGCCCCAGACCCTCTACTACAAAATCCAGATCACACCCCAGGCGGAAAATCATACGCCGCCCGCGGATCCGCCATCGCCTCTATCCCCCGTATACTGGGAAGCGCCCGAAGCCATGGCGGCCCAAGCCATCATTGAGGCCGCTGTAAGCACCTCCAGCACCCCCGAAAGCCTGACCCGTGAACTCATCAAAGGCCTGAACGCCGAGTCAAAAGAACAGAATGCGGCCCTACTCCTGACTCGTCACAGCACGGAAGTCCTGCTGACCCGTTTTCTGGCCCAGGCCGGTATTCCGGCCCGCACGGTGCAGGGCCTTTTCCTGGAATCCAAACGAAGAAACCAGGGCCTGGTTCCCATGGTTGAGGTTTTCACCGGCAAGGAGTGGGTGCTTTTTCATCCTGAAACCGGCGTCCAGGGGGTGCCTGAAAACTTCCTACTGTGGGACCGCAGCGGCCCCTCTCTTCTGGATCTTGTGGGCGGGAGCGCGGGAAGGGTAAGTTTTTCAATGCTTTCCCAAAGAATTCCCGCGCTGGAGATGGCCAGGATTCAATCCATCAACCAGGCTTTTTCCTTCTTAAGCATGTACCATTTGCCCATAGAGCAGCAGGGGGTGTTCAGAATGATTCTGCTTATCCCCATAGGCGTCATAGTGGTGGCCTTTATGCGTATCATCATCGGTGTCCGCACTTCCGGCACCTTCATGCCTGTTCTCATCGGCATGGCCTTTCTTCAGACCTCCCTTGCGCCGGGCCTGTTTTATTTTATCATCATCGTGGCTGCGGGGCTCCTGCTGCGGGGTTATCTGTCCCATCTCAACCTTTTGCTGGTGGCCCGTATCTCCACCATTATCATCATTGTCATCTCTCTGATCACCCTCTCCAGTCTCACGGCCGTCCGGCTGGGTTTCCATACGGGCATACCCGTTACCGCTTTTCCCATCATTATCATCGCCTGGACCATCGAACGCATGTCCATCCTCTGGGAGGAAGACGGCATGCGGGAAGTCATGATCCAGGGCACAGGCAGCCTTGCGGCGGCACTTCTGGCCTATTTTTTCATGGGCCGGCCCCTCATCGCCCACCTGAGCTTTAATTTTCCGGAACTCAACCTTGTTCTCGCGGCCATCATTCTTCTCATCGGCCAGTACACGGGCTACCGCCTCTTTGAGCTCCATCGGTTTGCCGCCATGAAGGACACAAACGTATGAACTGGGTTTCCCCCGCGAGTCTTAAAGCCATGGGCATTTTAGGCATGAACCGCCGCAATATCCAGCTCATCGCCGGACACAACCCCCGCAGGCTATATCCACTGGTGGACAACAAACTCAAAACCAAACAACTTGCCGCCGCCTTCGGCATTCCTACCCCTACCCTCCGCTTTGTGGTCACGGCCCAGTATGAAATCCGGGAAATTCGGAAACAGTTCGAAAATATCGAGGGTTTTGCCATTAAACCGTCCAAAGGTTTCGGCGGCAAAGGCATTCTCGTGATTTCCAGTTTCAGGGAAAACGCCTTCATCAAGACTTCGGGCGTAAAACTCGGAGAAAAAGACATCCAGCGACATCTCTCCAATATCCTCGCGGGTCTCTATTCCCTGGCCGGCACACCGGATACGGCGCTGGTGGAAGACATCATCCAGATGGATACCCTTTTTGACGGCTACTCCTATCAGGGGATTCCGGACATACGGGTCATTGTCTTCAAGGGCTATCCCGTCATGGCCATGCTGCGACTGACCACCAAGGCTTCCGACGGTAAGGCCAACCTGCATCAAGGCGCCGTGGGGCTGGGACTTGATATCGCCACGGGAAAAGGACTCCGGGCGCTGCAGTTCGGAAGGCCGGTCTTTGTGCACCCCGATACCCGCAACCCTTTAGACGGCATAAGCATTCCGGACTGGGAGAACATCCTCACCCTGGCCGCCGGCTGCCATGAAATGACGGGGATGGGGTATATCGGTGCCGATATTGTGCTGGACAAGAACCGCGGCCCCCTGCTGCTGGAACTCAATGCAAGACCCGGACTTGCCATACAAATGACCAACGGGGAAGGCCTTCTTTTCCGTCTCCGCAAAATCGAGGCCATAGCCGGTAAGACGCGAAACGCCCGGGAAAGGGTCGCCTGCGCCATGGATCTTTTCAGAACATTCCAAGAAAACCCCTTAACATGACCGCGCGTTTTCGTTAGGAATTGTCACAAAATAATCTTTACATTTTTATTGGCCATGCTATGCTGCGGGCATGGATGCCGGATCAAAAAAAGGATTGCGAATAATTTTCACAATCCTTGGAATTTGCTGGCTGAGGGACTAGGATTCGAACCTAGGTTAACGGGGCCAGAACCCGCCGTCTTGCCACTAGACCATCCCTCAGCAGATGTTGGAGTGTCAATAAGTTAACAGAAACCGGGTGTCAAGTCAAATTTTCTCCCCGGCTGCCGATACCGCAATGAAAGCATGGGCCTGTTCCAGCCGCGACAGGGTTTTTTGCTTTCCAAGAACCTCGATCATCTCGAAAATACCTGGGCTTACGGTTTTTCCGGTAAGGGCCACCCTGACCGGCTGTGCGATTTTACCGAATTTCAGGCCCGAATCCGCCAGAATCTGCATAAAAACAGCCTCAAGGGTCGCCTCATCAAAATGTTCGGCCTGTTCCAGGGCCACGATGATCTGATGCAAGGGCCCGGTAATGGCGGGGGTAAGAAATTTTTTTGCCGCCGCCTCATCATAGACGACCGTTTCGGCAAAATAAAAAGCCGCGGCATCGGCCATTTCCGCAAAGGTCTTGCTGCGGGATTTCAAGGTCCGGATCACACCGTTGAGATCATCACCCGGCTCAGCGGTGATCCCCGTATTTTGCAGAAACGGAATCAGATGCGGGACCAGCGACGCCTCGGATGCGGCACGGATATGTTCGGCATTTAAGGCCAACAGTTTTTCCGGATTAAAGACCCCGGCCGACTTGCCGATATGCTCTAAATTGAATTTTTCGATGAGTTCATCCCGGGTGAAAAATTCCTGGTCGCCATGGGACCATCCCAGCCGGACCAGAAAATTGATCATGGCGTCCGGGTGATACCCCATGTCCCGGTAAGCGGTCACGGACATGGCCCCATGTCGCTTGCTCAGGCGGGTCCGGTCATGGCCCAGCACCATGGGAACATGCCCGAACACCGGCAGTTCGGCGCCCAGCGACTGGTAGAGCTGAATCTGTTTGGGCGTGTTGCTGATATGGTCATCCCCCCGGATGATGGTGTTGATCTTCATGGTGATGTCATCCACCACCACCGCTAGGTTATAGGTCGGCATGCCGTCGCTGCGGGCGATGACGAAATCATCCAACTCGCTGTTCTGAAATACGATATGCCCCCTGATTTGGTCGGCCACCACGGTGGTGCCATCCAGTGGAGCCTTGAAGCGGATGACGGCCCCCGGACAGGTACCGTCATACTTGGGTTTGCCCCCGCTCTCCATGGCGATTTTGCGCATCTGCTCCAGCCGCTCCGGCGGACAGGTGCAGTAATAGGCATTGCCGGAATCCACAAGACGCCGGATATGGTCGCGGTAAACGTCTATACGCTCGGACTGGAAATGGGGCCCATCATCCCAGTCGATCCCCAGCCATTCCAGTGCCTCAAAAATGGCATCCACGGATGCCCGGGTGGAACGCTGTGTATCCGTATCCTCGATCCGCAGCACAAACCTGCCGCCGGTGTGCCTGGCATAGAGCCAGTTAAACAGCGCGGTCCGGGCGCCGCCCAGATGGAGATATCCCGTCGGGCTCGGCGGAAACCGTGTAATAATCGTATCAGTCATTATTTCTGAATCCCTTCTTCATGTAAATCGACCATGCATGAATGAAAAAATAGTTAACATAATTTAAAAGTTCAATAAAAACAAGCTGAAATTTTATGGCGTTTCCGCAAATTCCCTTGACAACCCGTTGAAATTGACATAAATAGTTTTCCACGTCAATCGCATAAGATTTTGAAAAATAATTATAAATATCAATAAATTAGGAGCAAGCCATGGCAGTCCCCAAGAGCAGGATATCCAAATCAAAAAAGGGCAAGCGGCGGACCCATCAAAAAATCGCTGCGCCGGCCATCACCACCTGCCCGCAATGCGGGGAAGCAAAACTCCCGCATCATATCTGTGCGGCGTGCGGGGTATACAAGGGCAGAAGCGTTATCGAAAAATCAGAATAAATACACGCCGGTCGCGCGCCTCCATAACTTCTTCACGCATCATGGGAAATGCCTGCCCCAGCCGGGTACACGCGATCCGGAAATCTTATGCATTCACCGGCTAACAGTAACAGGGTCGCCGGCATCCCGCCATACCGGCCGGCAACCCCCGAATTCCTGAATCAATGGCCAGCGATATTCAACAAACCATCGTGGTTACAGGCGGTTCCAGAGGAATCGGGCGGGCGCTTTGCGCGGCGTTTTCCCGACCGAAAACCGCTGTCTACTTCAATTACTGCAGCCCGGATGAAACCGGGGACGAAACCGCTTCCCGAATCACCGCGGCCGGCGGCATTGCCAGAGGGATACGGGTCAATGTGACATCCGAGGCCGAAGTTTCCCGTTTTTTCAAAACCATCATGAAGGAAACGGGCGGAATCGATGTACTGATCAACAATGCAGGCATCACGCGGGACAACCTGCTGATACGCATGAAAGCCGACGACTGGCGGAAAGTGATCGATGTGAACCTGGGCGGGGTTTTCCACTGCACCAGGGAAGCGGCCCGGACCATGATCCGCCGACGTGCCGGAAGCATCATCAACATCACCTCCATCGCGGGCGTGGCGGGCAATGCGGGGCAGGCCAATTACGCGGCCGCCAAAGCGGGCATTATCGGTTTCACCAAATCAATGGCACGTGAACTCGCTTCCCGCGCCATTACCGTAAACGCCATTGCTCCGGGATATATTGAAACAGACATGACCGCGCATCTGGCCGATGGCGTTAAATCGGAAATCATTTCACAAATCCCCCTAGGCCGGGCCGGATCGCCGGCCGACGTAACAGGGCTTGCCTTGTTTCTGGCGTCTGATGCCGCGCGCTACATCACCGGCCAGGTCATCCATGTTAATGGTGGCATATACATGTAATTTATATATTATACAGGAGAGGCGTTTATGAAAATCGAAAACAAAGTCAAAAAACTGATTGCTGAAAAACTCAAGATTGATCCCAGTGAAGTGGTTCCCGAAGCTTCACTCATTGACGATCTCGGGGCAGACTCCCTTGCCATTGTCGAGCTGATCATGACCATGGAGGAGGAATGGGATATCGAAGTGCCCGATGAAGACGCGGAAAAACTTACCACGGTTCAGAGCGTCATTGATTATCTAATTGAAAAGACAGGTACATAGTCGATCAATGGAACAACAGAATCCTAATGCCGATATTTCATCTTCCATCGTCATCGGCGCCGACCATGCCGGCTATTCCCTTAAGGAATTTGTCAAGACGTATCTGGCGGCATTGAATTTTACCGTAAACGATTGCGGACCAGATGATGAAAACTCCGTCGATTACACGGATTTCGGTTGTCTTGTGGCCCGGAAAATTTCATCCGGTCAATTCGAGAGGGGCATCCTGATCTGTGGAACGGGCCAGGGCATGACCATGATCGCCAACCGATTTCGCGGAGTCAGGGCCGCTCTTTGCAACGACCTGTTTTCCGCCATCATGAGTCGCCGCCACAACAATGCCAATCTCCTTGTCATGGGCGGTCGGATCATCGGTACGGAACTGGCCAAAGAAATCGTCCGGAACTGGCTGGAAACGCCCTTTGAAGGTGGCCGGCACCAGCGTCGGATTGAAAAAATCGACGCGCTCGCGATGGAAACCACTTGAAAAAAAGGCATATTCAAAGGCAGCACCGGCTCTACAATGCCAAGCAGGAGATAAAACGTGTTGGATGTGGCTGAAATTGAAAAAATCGATCCGGAAATCGCCGATGCCATTTCGAGGGAATATCTGCGGCAGCAGAACACCCTAGAATTGATCGCATCGGAAAACATCGCCGGTCCGGCCGTAATGGCGGCCCAGGGCAGCGTGATGACCAACAAATACGCCGAAGGCTATCCGGGTAAACGCTATTACGGCGGTTGCGAATTTGTGGATATGGCCGAATCCCTGGCCATCGAACGGGCCAAACAACTCTTTTCGACCGAATATGCCAATGTCCAGCCCCATTCCGGTTCTCAGGCCAACATGGCGGTCTATTTCGCCCTGCTCAATCCGCAGGACACCATCCTGGGAATGAATCTGGCCCACGGCGGGCATCTGACCCACGGCGCTACCGTCAGTTTTTCCGGCCGGTTTTTCAATTTCGTGCATTATGGCGTGGGAAAAGATACCGGGACGATCGATTACGACCAGATCCGGCATCTGGCGGAAACACATAAACCCCGCCTCATTGTCGCCGGCGCAAGCGCCTATCCCCGCATCATCGATTTTGAAGCATTTCGAAGCATCGCGGATACCGTGGGCGCCTACCTGATGGTGGACATGGCCCATATCGCAGGCTTGGTGGCCGGCGGTGTGCATCCCTCTCCCGTTCCTTATGCCCACGTAGTGACATCCACTACGCACAAGACACTGCGGGGCCCCCGTGGCGGCCTGATCCTGAGCTCTGATGAGCTGGGCAAAAAAATCAACAAGGAAATTTTCCCCGGTATCCAGGGCGGCCCTCTAATGCACGTGATCGCGGCCAAGGCCGTGGCGTTCAAGGAGGCATTGTCGGATGCGTTCAAGCAATATCAGCAGCAGACGGCGGCAAACGCCAAAACACTGGCATCCGTGCTCGTTGACAACGGGTTCTCCCTGGTGTCTGGCGGTACGGACAATCATATGATGCTGGCGGATCTGCGCAACATGAACCTTACCGGCAAGGAGGCCGAACATCTTCTGGAAAAGGCCGGAATCACGGTCAACAAAAACGCCGTCCCCTTTGACACCCAGAATCCCCTAATCACCAGCGGCATCCGAATCGGTACGCCCACGGTTACCACACGTGGCATGAAGGAAACGGAAATGCGGCGGATCGGCGAATGCATCACCGCCGTTCTGAAAAAACCAGGGGATGAACAGGTGATCCGCGCCATTCGGCAGGATGTGCTGGATTTGTGCGGGCGCTTTCCGCTTTTTGCGAACAATGCGGCATGATGGGCGTATAAACTATGGATATCAACACGCAGTGCGGGACCACCCGTCCGTCCTGGGAAGAATATTTCATGGACATCGCCGTACTGGTTTCCAGGCGCTCCACATGCCTGCGCCGGGCCGTCGGCTCACTGATCGTCAAGGACAAGCGGATCCTGTCCACGGGTTACAACGGCGCGCCCAGCGGTATCCGGCACTGCGGGGATGTCGGATGTCTGCGCGAAACCATGAATATCGCATCCGGCCAGCGCCATGAGCTCTGCCGGGGAATCCACGCCGAACAAAACGCCATCATCCAGGCGGCCTATCACGGGGTCTGCATCAAAGATGCTGTTCTGTTCTGTACCAACCTCCCCTGCGCCATCTGCACCAAAATGATCATCAACGCGGGCATCAAAAAAATATTTTACAAGTCCGGCTACGCAGACGAATTGTCCGCCGGCCTGCTTGCGGAAGCAGGCATCGAGATCATTCAGCTGGACCGGGCCTGACACGGTTTGTCGCCGATGGATATCGGCCAACCATATAGGACTGCGGAGAATGTCATATGAAATGCCCCTATTGCCGTGAAAACGACAACAAGGTCATCGATTCCCGGCTCAGCAAAGACGGAAACGCCATCCGCCGGCGCCGGGAATGCATCGCCTGCGAGCGGCGCTTCACCACCTACGAATACATCGAAGAAATCCCGCTCATGATCATCAAGAAAGACAAGCGCCGGGAGCCCTTCAATCGGGACAAGGTCCGGGCGGGCATCCAGAGGGCGTGCGAAAAACGCGAAATCAGCATGAACGATATCGAATCCTTCCTCCAGGAAATGGAGCGGGACCTGCGGGAATCCGAGGAAAAGGAAATTCCATCCGCTGCCATCGGTGAAAAGATCATGGCCAAACTCCACGAACTCGATAAAGTGGCCTATGTCCGGTTTGCCTCGGTGTATCGCGAATTCAAGGATGTCAATGATTTCGTGAACGAACTCAAAACCCTGCTGATCAAGCATTAATCGAGTATTTGCGGCTGCGATGACGGATTCGGATTTCATGAAGCAGGCATTAGGCCTGGCGGAAAACGGCAGAGGATTCACTTCGCCCAATCCCATGGTGGGAGCTGTGGTCGTCAAAGACGGCCGGGTGATCGGCCGCGGCTGGCACCAGAAGGCCGGCGGTCCCCATGCCGAGGTCCATGCCATCGATGACGCCGGAGCCGAAGCCGACGGCGCCACCATTTACATCACATTGGAGCCCTGCAATCATCACGGCCGGACGCCGCCGTGCACGCAAAAAATCCTGGCCGCCGGGATCCGTCGCGTGGTTATGGCCATGCACGATCCAAATCCGGATGTGGCCGGCGGCGGCGCCGAATTTCTGCGGCAACACGGAATTTCCGTTATTTCCGGCGTCTGTGAAAAGGAAGCCCGGCGGCTCAATGAATTTTTCATCACCCATATATCCGAACGCCGGCCTTTTGTAATTCTGAAGGTCGCCGCTACACTGGACGGTCGGATCGCCACCCGGACCGGCGATTCCCGATGGGTCACCGGTGAAAGCGCCCGCGCCCATGTCCATGAAATCCGCCACGCGGTGGATGCCATCATGGTCGGCGTCAACACTATCTTAACCGATGATCCCAGCCTGACCACTCGGCGCGAGGGTAAACCGGGCGTCAATCCCCGGCGGTTCATTCTGGATACCCGCCTGTCCATTCCCGATGACGCGAAAGTATTGCACATCTCTCCGGCCTCTGATACGGTCATTGTCACCGGCGATTCCAGCGCACCTGAAAAACGAAAAAAGCTTCTGGATGCAGGTGTCGGGATCATGGATGCCGCATGCGCCGACAAACGGATCGACCTTGCGGCCCTCATGCCACGGCTGGGAGAACAGGGCGTCACCAGTCTGCTCATCGAAGGCGGCGCCCGGGTGGCGGCATCGGCTTTTGCGGCCGGAATCGTCGACAAAGTCTGTTTTTTTTACGCCCCGAAGATACACGGCGGCGACGACGGCGTGCCCATTTGCAACGGTCCGGGGCCGGAGCGCATGGACCAGTGCCTGCGGCTGCGCGATATCACCGTGAGGCGATTTGATGAAGATATCATGATCGAAGGGTATCTGGACAGACCAGTAAACAACAACAGGAAATAGCAGCACTGACAGCCTGTAACACAAATAAAGCGAACCGTTCGACGTGTTGGGAACGCATCATCCGTCAGTGCCATAAAATTTACGAATCGGAAATCACATAATCATTATGTTTACCGGCATCATCGAAGGACCCGGAACCATCAGCGCCATCCGACCGGCCGGCCAGGGCCGTCGGCTGTCGGTTACGGCCGGGTTTGCATTAGACGGCACGAAAATCGGGGACAGCATCGCCGTCAACGGGGCCTGTCTGACGGTGGTGACCCTTTCCGGACCTCGCTTCGACGCAGACGTCTCGCCGGAAACCATTGACCGGACAACACTGAAACATGCCAAAACCGGTGATCGCGTCAATCTCGAGCGGGCCCTGACATTTTCCGGCCGACTGGACGGGCACCTGGTATCCGGCCATATCGACGCTACGGCGACCATCACCCATAAAACCCGAAAAGGAAATGCGATTTTGATCGGTTTTGCCGTTTCCTCCGATCTGGGACGCTACATGATCCCCAAGGGCTCCGTGGCCGTGGACGGCATCAGTCTGACCATCAACACATGTGATGAAACAGGCTTTGAGGTCGGCCTTATCCCGCATACCGCGGAAATGACAACCATCGGAATCAAAGCCGTCGGTGACGAAGTCAATATCGAGACCGACATGATCGGCAAGTACGTGGAAAAATTTCTGGCCGGCCGAACCCCAAACACCGCCGATAAAAATGAAAAAAATCCGGTGAACATGGATTTTTTATTGAAAACCGGCTTCATTTGATACAAATATAATTATTTTAAAATATAGTGATATCGTACTTACAGGAGAAAAAATTACAGATGCCACATTTAAGCATTGAGCAGGCGATCGCCGACATACGGGCCGGAAAAATGGTCATCCTGGTGGATGACGAAGACCGGGAAAACGAGGGCGATCTCTGCATGGCGGCAGAGGCGGTCACGCCGGATGCCATCAATTACATGGCAAAATACGGCCGCGGTTTGATCTGCCTGTCCCTGACCCCGGACCGGGTGGAACAGCTCCGGCTGCCCATGATGGTCCGTGAAAACACCTCTCAGTTTCAGACCGGGTTCACCGTGTCCATTGAAGCGCGTCACGGCGTGACCACCGGTATTTCAGCAGCCGACCGCGCCACCACCATCCACGCGGCCATTGCCGACGACGCCAAGCCCGAAGACCTGGTCCGGCCGGGACATATATTTCCCCTGCGCGCCCGGCGGGGAGGGGTCATGGTCCGATCCGGACAGACCGAAGGGTCCGTGGACCTGGCCCGGCTTGCCGGCCTCAAACCCGCGGGCGTGATCTGTGAAATCATGGATGAGGACGGCACCATGGCCCGGATGCCGGCCCTTGAAAAATTCAGCGAAACCCAAAGCATCGGCATATGCACCATCGCCGATCTCATTGAATACCGGATGCGGACCGAATCCTTCGTCCGCAAGGTGGCTGAAGCCGACATCCCCACGTCCCATGCCGGTTTGTTCAAAATTATTGTTTATGAAAACGACCTCGAGGATCACCAGCATATCGCCCTGGTCAAGGGGGAGATCGATCCGGAAAAGCCGGTCCTGGTCCGGGTCCATTCCGAGTGTCTCACCGGTGATATTTTCCATTCCCTGCGGTGTGATTGCGGCGACCAGTTGCTCAAAGCCATGGAAATGATGGACAAGGAGGGGACCGGCGTACTCCTTTATGTCCGACAGGAAGGGCGCGGCATCGGTCTGGTCAACAAGCTCAAGGCCTATGTACTCCAGGACAAGGGATACGATACCGTGGAGGCCAATGAAAAACTCGGGTTCAAGGCGGATCTCCGGGATTACGGCATCGGTGCCCAGGTCCTGGCGGATCTCGGCGTCAAGAAAATGCGGCTGATCACCAATAATCCCAAAAAAATCGTCGGTCTCGAAGGCTACGGCATCAGCATCGTGGAACAGGTTCCCATTGAAATCACGGCCAATGAATTCAACCGATGCTATCTGGAATGCAAGCGGCTCAAGATGGGCCACTTCCTGCATCCCGTGGATGTGGAAAATTGACGGCTTCTTAAAAAATAAACGAGGAAAAACCCATGCCGAAAATCATTGAAGGAAACCTGCTGGCCGGAGGGAAGCGGTTTGCGCTCATTGTCAGCCGGTTCAACGATTTCATCTCGGAAAAGCTTTTAAGCGGCGCCATCGACGCGCTCAAACGCAGCGGCGCCAAAGACGAGGATATCGATGTCGTCAAGGTGCCGGGAGCTTTTGAAATTCCGCTTGTGGCGCAAAAAGTGGCCCGGCAGAAAAAACACCACGCCATCATCTGTCTCGGGGCGGTTATCCGGGGATCCACGCCACATTTTGACTACGTGAGCGCGGAAGTTTCCAAGGGCATCGCTTCCGTCAGCCTGGAATCCGGCATACCGGTGATATTTGGTGTTCTGACCACGGATACCATCGAGCAGGCCATTGAGCGGGCCGGCACCAAGGCCGGCAACAAGGGATGGAGCGCAGCAATATCGGCCGTGGAAATGGCCAACTTGGTCAGCGCCCTGGAAGGGTGACCCCGCCGCATGTCATCTAGACGGAAATCACGGGAAGCCGCCCTTCAGGTCCTTTTCAGCATGGACATGCTCAAAGACGATTCCGAAGCATTGATGACCCGTTTGTGCGAAATGATTCAGGCCGAAGACGATATCGACCCTTACTGCAATGAGCTGATACGGGGCGTGATCGCCAACAGGGCCGAAGTCGACGGCATCATCATGCGATTTTCCAGCAACTGGAAAATGAACCGCATGGCGGGCACCGACCGGAATATCATGCGCATCGCCGTTTATGAAATGATGCATCAGCATAAAGATGTCCCGCATAAAGTCGCCATTGATGAAGCCGTTGATATCGCCAAAAAATACGGCACCGAAGAATCCGGGGCCTTTATCAACGGGATATTAGACGGCATCTATCATCACCACCTGTCTGATCCGGACAAAAAAAATGATGAGGTCCAAAAAGCATTCGGGACTCTCTAAATAAAAGTTCGATTTTGATCGCTACTATACGCAAGACATGGTCTAAAACTAAAACCTGTCAACAAGGAGTATGCCATGGAAGAGCGCAAGATACTGTTACGCGAAGATGAAATGCCCCGGCAATGGTACAATATCCTGGCCGATATCGCCATGAACCCACCCCTGGGACCCGACGGCAACCCCATCAGCCCGGATATGCTGGCGCCGGTGTTTCCCATGAATCTCATCGAGCAGGAAGTCAGCCAGGAGCGCTGGATCGATATTCCCGAAGAAGTGCTCGGCATTCTCAAAATATGGCGTCCGTCCCCCATGGTGCGGGCCAGGTCCCTGGAAAAAGCATTGGGCACACCGGCCCGCATTTATTTCAAAAATGAAAGTCTGAGCCCGCCTGGCAGCCACAAGCCCAACACTTCGGTGGCCCAGGCTTATTACAATAAAGAATTCGGCATCAAACGAATGACCACGGAAACCGGGGCCGGGCAGTGGGGCAGCGCCCTGGCGTTTGCCTGCGCCCATTTCGGCATTGAGTGCAAAGTATTTATGGTCCGCATCAGTTTCGACCAGAAACCGTACCGCAAGTCCATGATGGCCACCTGGGGCGCCAATTGCGTGCCCAGCCCCAGCATGGAAACGCGGGCGGGCAAGGCGGCCCTGGAAAAAGATCCCAACACCCCCGGCAGCCTTGGCATCGCCATCAGCGAGGCCATCGAAGCGGCAGTCACCGATGAAAGCGGACAGACCCGCTACTCTTTAGGTAGCGTACTTAATCATGTCATGCTGCACCAGACCATCGTCGGCCTGGAAGCCAAAAAACAGATGGAAAAAATCAATGAATACCCGGATATAATCATCGGCTGCGCCGGCGGCGGCAGCAATTTCGCCGGCCTGGCCTTTCCGTTCGTCTATGACAAAATCCACGGCAAGCAGATTGAGATTTATCCGGTCGAGCCGGCCGGGTGCCCCACCCTGACCAAGGCGCCGTTTGTTTACGATCACGGGGACACGGCCAAATACACCCCGCTGCTGCCCATGCACAGCCTCGGCCATGCCTTCGTGCCGCCCCCATTTCATGCCGGCGGGCTGCGTTACCACGGCATGGCCCCCACGGTGAGCCAACTGGTAAATGAAGGAATCATCACCCCGAAATCCGTGAGACAACGTCATGTATTTGAAGCCGGCGTCTTGCTGGCCAGGACCGAGGGCATCATCCCGGCGCCCGAAACTAATCATGCCTTGGCCGTAGTCATCGAAGAGGCGAAAAAAGCAAAGGAAGAAGGCAAGGAAAAAGTCATCCTGTTCAACTGGAGCGGACACGGGCTCCTGGATTTGACCGCCTATGAAAATTACTTTGCGGGCAATATCAAGGATATTGAATTGGCTGAGGCGGAAATGTCGGAAGCCATGAAGGTTTTTGCCGACCATCCCAAGCCGCAAAACCTGAAAACCGCAAAATAAGGACTTTTTCATATGCCGGATCATGATGTGAACAACCGTGAGCGTCGCTGCCCCCGCCTGGGCAGCGACATTCCTTTCCGCTACTGCCTCCTCAGCGGCGAAGATGACGGCCCGTGCTTTAAAATCCTCGATTGCTGGTGGGAATATTTTGACGTGACCGATTACCTGCGGCAGAATATGCCAGAAATGGCCTTTGCCCAGTTGATTCAGGTCGCCGAACAACCGAAAAACAAAATCGGCGGCATCATCAATATCGCCCGCAGGGCGCAGGAAAAAACATCATAGGGGGTTGTTTTGATCATAAAGGAACTTGCCGTGGGACCCATCATGGCCAACTGTTTCATCGTGGGTTGCGAACGAACCCGATCCGCAGCGGTTATTGATCCGGGCGATGACACCCATAAAATCCTGATGGCCCTAGCCGAAGCCAAGCTCACGGTCAAATATATCTTAAATACCCACGGCCATTTCGACCATGTGGGCGGCAACCGGAAAATGAAGGAAGCCACCGGGGCCGAGCTGTTAATCCACGCCCAGGACGCGCCCATGCTGGGTTCGCTGAATTACGCGGCATCGGCCTTCGGCATGGCGGTGGAAAATTCCCCGGCCCCGGACCGCACCCTGAGTGAAGGCGATCAAATCACATTCGGCGATATTACCCTGACGGTCATCCATACCCCCGGGCATTCCCTCGGGGGGGTCTCCTTTCACACCGACGGGGTTGTTTTCGTGGGGGATACGCTCTTTGCCGGGTCCATCGGCCGCACCGATTTCCCGGGCGGGGATTTCAACACGCTGATCGCAAGCGTCAAAAACAAACTCTTTCCATTAGGTGATGATGTCCGGGTCCTGACGGGTCACGGCCCGGAAACCACCATCGGCCGGGAAAAGCGGTATAATCCGTTTCTGCAGATGGCCTGATCCACGAAATAATATTCCACGGTCGACACGATAATCCTGATCTTTTTGATGTAGGGCATGTTTCTGTCACGATTTTGGATGGAAAACTGGCCCTGGTCGGCGGTTCTGATTTTTCCGAGCCGGCTCCGGGAATCCAGGGAGAATATCTCGGCCACCTCCCGTGCATTCCGGGTGGCCCTCTCGATCATTTCCGGCCGGTTGTTCATGATTGTGTCTCCCTTAAAACGCGCCGAGCTGGCAGGGCTTGACCTTGATTCCCAGGGTTTCGCAGACAGCGCTCACCGCCATTTTTGAAACTCCGGCCTGAGCGGCGATGTCCAAGGCGGCCGCGCACGGCAGCCGATCATCAAGCATGGCACCTCCAATCGCAGCCTTCAGCGTGTCATCCACTTCTGCTGCCGGCTTGACGATCTTTTTTTCCGGCGCATATCCGAACAGGCCCAGCTGGCATTTGGTAAGTCGGATCTTAAGCTGATCCGCATAGCTTCCCACAACACCCGGAGATATGCCTAACTGGTCCGCGAAATGAAAGGCTTCGGCACAGGAAAGCTCGCCGGTCCGGCAGCGCTTCCGCAAGAAATCGCGTATGCCGGGATCCATGGTGCCGTTGTCATTTTCCTGTTTGTCCGTCAATGTCATCGATTGCCTCCTATTTCAATCTTGATGGATCTGTGAAAAATAAACGCCAGGATTTATAATCGCAGGATACCATGAAAATCATTATTTCAATAGCCCGGATAACAGCTTCGTAAGCGGTTAATAAACCGCAGTCGCCTCCGCCCGTTCAATCTGCTCAGGCGTGAGATGTTGCGGCAGCAGGGCCTTATAGTCGGATGCCGTGGATGCCAGCGGCAGTCTTGAAAAAAGATAGCGAAGATAAAAATAGGGTTTCAATCCGTTGGCCTTGGCGGTTTCGATCAGAGAAAACAGGGCCGCGCTGGCATGGGCGCCGTTGGGATGGCCGGAGAACAGCCAGTTTTTCCGGCCCAGGACAAATGGCCGGATGGCGTTTTCCGCCATATTATTATCCGGGGT
Source organism: uncultured Desulfobacteraceae bacterium (assembly GCA_964481615.1). GTDB lineage: Bacteria > Desulfobacterota > Desulfobacteria > Desulfobacterales > Desulfosalsimonadaceae > SURF-33. The sequence continues at coordinate 18,541 of CAYZXZ010000042.1, forward strand.
GATGTGGCCGTTTTCCAGGTAGCGGACCAGAAGATTCCACTGCTTCAGGGCATAGTTCACCGCTTGGCCCAACAGACCCTTGGGCGGGGTTCGCTGGGAGAGCCCTTCCAGGAATATTTTCAATTCCGAAAGCACCGGTTCTGATTTTTCCCGCCGAAGGGCAACGATCTGCTCCGCATTAAGATTGCCGGCTTTGGCCGATTTCTCCACGGCGTAAAGCTTGCCGATGTAGTCTAACGCCGTGTCTGCATGACCTTTCTTACCACCACCGGCACCGGCCTTAATTTGACTTTGTAAAGATTATTCTTGACATTTGATATCGAATTTTTTATAG
>CAYZXZ010000043.1:0-18769 GCA_964481615.1 uncultured Desulfobacteraceae bacterium
GGACGCTGGTGGCTTCGGCCATCAAGCTCAGCGAGAGTTCAGCAGGCCGCCTTCTCCGGCAGCTCGGCTTTTCCGACCAGAAGCCGCTTTATCGCGCATATCAGCAGAACCCGGAAGCAGTGAAGCGGTGGATGGACGTGGATTTTCCAAAAATCAAAAAAGAAGCCGAAAAAATCGGGGCCGCCATCTATTTTGAGGATGAATCGGGAATCCGGTCTGATTTTCATTCCGGAAAGACACGGGCGCCGGTCGGGGAAACACCCGTGATCAAGGCAACGGGAGCCCGTTTTGGTCTCAACATGATCGCCGCCATCAGTACGCGCGGCCATATGCGCTTTATGAAGGATCCATATTCATGCCACATTTGAAAAAGTCAGTATCCGACCTCGCCTTGTTCGGTGGGACCCCGTTGTTTTCGAGAACTCTACATGTCGGAAGACCCAATGTGCTTAACAGGGAAGCATTGTTTCGGCGTCTCCGTGAAGCCACCGATCGCTTATGGTTAACCAATGACGGACCTCTTCTACTGGAAATGGAAGAACGGTTTGCGCAGTTTCTTGAGGTTAAACACTGTATCGCGGTGGCTAACGCTACAATCGGACTCCAGTTATTGGCACACTCCCTTGATTTGAAGGGAGAGGTGCTAATGCCTTCTTTTACCTTCATCGGCACCGCGCGGGCCATGGAATGGCAGAATCTTCGTCCCAGATTTTGTGACGTACTGGACTCAAGGCATACGCTTGACCCAAAATCCGTGCGCAGGTCAATGAATCCTAACATATCCGCTATTTTGGGTGTACACCTGTGGGGAATACCTTGTGAGATCGATGAATTACAGGCCATTGCCGACGAGCATGGCGTACCATTGATTTTTGACGCAGCCCATGCCATCGGCTCTGTATATAAAGGAAAAAAATTGGTGGATTTGGGCGTGCCGAGGTTTTTAGTTTACATGCCACCAAAGCCATCAATGCATTAGAGGGCGGACTAGTTACTACTAATGATGATGGATTGGCACGTCGTATTCGGTGGGCCCGTAACTACGGCATTGTTGAAGGAGATGTTTTTGAAGGCACAGGAATCAATGCCAAAATGAACGAATACTCCGCAGCCATGGCGTTATCCAATCTGGAAGGTTACGGCACGTTATTGCGTCATGATCAGACATTATTGAAAGCGTACCTGAAAGGCATGGGTGACGTATTTGGCATTCAGATAGTGACGGCTAACAACAGCTCCTGTCATAATTCACACTATGCTGTGTTAAGAATTTCTCGTGAAAGCCGACTTATGCGCGAGGAATTACGCCTGCTATTAAATGCAGAAAATATATATGCAAGAAGGTATTTCTGGCCTGGCTGCCACCGCTGTCCTCCATATTCGCAAAGGGTAGGCTATACACCCCTGCCCGTCACAGAATTGCTTGCAGACGAATTGCTGCAATTACCTACCGGATTACAATTGACAGCCAGCAGCGCCAAAGCCATTGGCGAATTAATTGTATTCATGTGTCGAAACTCTAAGAACATTCGAGAGTCCCTGCCAACTTGAGATTATAATTTGATTTTAGGCATACCTTTTAATGCGTTATAGAAGGCGAGTGACCAACATGCCTGGTCGTGAATATAAGATTGAATTTTTAATATGTGGAAGTCCTAATGACGCCTTTTACTCGCAGGCGGCTATATTTCGTTATTTTTTAGACTCATTTGGCGGTATTTATCGGGCGGCTAGACTTGTCTTATGCCTTGACAGCAATGAGCGGGATCCTCTTCCAAAACGATGGAGGCCTTACTTTAAAAAAATCGAAATTCATACTGCAAAACCTGAAAATCCTATTTTTCATCATTCAGGGCGTAGCATTGACTTTGATGGCCGTGTTCTCTCATACTCATTAATCAATTCTGATGCCGATTTGTCAATTATTTGTGATGCAGATACTCTTCTTGTTCGACCATTCCCAGAAACACTTCTTGATGATTTAATTCACAATCCTGCAATTGGCGCGGTTATTGCCCATTATCCGCCAGGCATTCATTTAACGGATGAACGTGGGAAAAATTATTCGCATCTTTCCAATGAACAATTCTGGGAAGCATTATCCGCAAGCGTTATCGGCAGGCCTGTTACTTGCGAAAATACGTACACTCTGGAATCAATCAGTATACGTTGCCCTTTCTATATAAATAACGGATTTATTGCAGGTAAACCTTATTTGATGAAACGCCTTTACGATGAATTATTTATTGTTCAGCCAAAAGTCAGAGAATTTTTTGAGAATTGGTTTTATGGGCAAATTGCCGTTGCGATGGCGGTTGAGAGCGCTGGTTTGCCAACACGAGTCTTACCCATGCGATATAATTTTCCTAATGATCCTATTGCCGATGCGAAATATCCTGGAGAACTTGATAATGTAATTGTTATTCACTACCTTAGAACCAATCATTTTGATCGGCATCAAATTTTTGCCAGCGCTGACAACTTCTATAAGTTTCTGTCGCTTGATCTTACGGGTAGCAACTTAATATTTCAAAATTATGTCAATTCTGTGACGAATGGCGTTTATCCTTTTCGACGAACTTTGATCAGTTTTTTACGTTCGTTTTTTCCTGCGAGAAAAGGGATTTCAGGCGTTTGTAAGAGTCGTTAAAATAGAAGATTAAACGTTTTCAAAATATATTAATGGGTTTCTCTAAAAATTGGTCATTTTAGTATGTTCCGTCAAGTCATTTTCTGGACCGGATATCGTTCATGCGATTTTTGGATCCGGGGCTTGGAGATCGGGTTCCGGATGCGAAGATGATCTGGCTGTTTCGGGAACAGATAACCGAGGCAGGTCTTATAAAACCGGGTGTTTGAGCAGCTGCTTGATGAGAGCAGCAGTAATCGTGATGTTTATGCGGACTCGGCGTATCGTTCTGAGGAATCGGTTGAACGTCTCCGGGAGAGGGGTTTCCGGGCGCATCTTCAGCGGAAGGGAATCCGGCATCGGAAAATGAATTTTTAGAGGCTCCCTTAAGATATTTTTTCAGCGGTTCTGACGGAGGGTTATCGATCATCATTATCAAAGGCTTTTTTTAAAAAGGATGAACGCATAATTGTTTTTATCGGCGGGCGATATTTCAGATTTTTGTCAGGGAGGGGGGATGGATATGAAGCGGATACGATTTGTTTTGCCGGTCATGTTGTTGGCTTTTTTGACGATTGTCTGCGGCGGTCATGTCGTGTCGGCGCAGGCAAAGCCCAAAGTTGAAAAGATGATCGTCGGGAAAACCTATCCGGAAATCTGCATCGGCGCGGTGTCTGGTGTCGATGCAGGGGAATACTTGGGCATGGCGGACGCCGAAACGGTGGTATTGCAGCAGATTCCGACCCGTCTGGTGGTCATCGACATATTGAATGTGTTGTGTCCGGATTGCCATAAAAACGTCCCCAAGGTGAACCAGCTCTATAACATCATTGAAAACGACGCGGATCTCAAATCCGATATCCGGATCATCGCCATCGCTGCCGGTAATGAGGAAAAACAGATCAAGATGTTTGTCGATCAGTATGACATCCGATTTCCCGTTTTCGCGGATCCTGCCGATGAGATTTATCATCTCCTGGGAGATATCGGGCCGCCGGGACTGATCATCACCGACAACGCGGGCACGGTGCGTTACATCCATGAAGGCGTGATCAAGGATCTCGACGGCCTGCTTGAAACCATCCGTGATATTCATCGTAAACGATAAGGGTTCATTCCGATGACCCGATATCATAAAACCCGAGAAACCCGCATTCAGAGATGACATCACGCAGCCATAACCCCGACGAGAAGATCGACCACCCGGTCCTAAAAAAACTCCCAGCGGGAATCCAGAAGGAGATCATGCAGGCCGCTGAACATCAGCAGGTTCCGGCGGGCCGGATGGTCTTTGAACAGGGAGATCCCGGCGATTCTTTTTTCATGATCACATCCGGGCGGGTCCGTATCTTTCGAAAAAACGAAGAAGGGATGGAAACCGAACTGGTTGGGCTGGGGCCCGGGGACAGTTTCGGTGAAATGGCTCTTCTTACGGGGGCGGCCCGTTCCGCTAATGTCGAGGCTGTCGAGGATCTGGAGCTGATCGCGCTTGCCAAAGTCCATTTTGACCGGATTCTCCGCAGCTATCCGGAAGTGTCGCTGACCCTTATCCTGCAGATGGCTTCCTGGTTGATCAAAAACGACCAGATGCTGGAGATGGAAAAGAGCCGGCAATATCAGCCGGCCAAATTGTCCATTCTGGATTTCGTGCTTATCATTGGGATCAGTCTTTTGTGCGCCCTGGTGTTCAACGGCTCCAATCCCAACGGCGTGGCATTATTGCCCCGAATGGTCCTGCATTCCGACATTTCCTATATCGATCTCGAGGCCGCGGTGCAAAAGCATGCAGCATCGTCGGCCGTGTTCGTGGATGCCAGGCCCACGAATTTTTTTGAGCAAGTCCATATTGCGGAAGCGGTCAATATCCCCCTTTCCGTTTTTGATATCATGTACATGATGACGCTTCAGGCCTATGACAAGAATCAACCGGTCATTGTATATGGTCGGACCATCAGTCGGCGATACGATGTGGACGTGGCCAATAAGCTCTATCTTCGGGGGCACAAGCAGGTCCGGGTTCTCGGCAACGGTTTGGGCACGTGGGAAAAAAGAGGATACCCGGTGGCCGAATGAGACTAATTTCAGGAATCATGAAAAGCATCTTTACCAGTGCCTACCTGGCAATGGTTTTCAGGATATGCATCGGTCTGGTGTTCATTTACGCCAGCATGAGTAAGATTCCCTATCCGGCTCAGTTTGCCGAAGCCGTTGCGGCATACCAGCTGGTGCCCCACTGGGGAGTGAGCCTGGTGGCCGTGATCCTGCCTTGGCTCGAACTGATCTGCGGCCTGTCGCTGATCATCGGGCTCCGAACCCGGGCGGCCGTAACGATCGTGGGCCTGTTGCTGCTGATGTTTATCGTGTTTATATTAATCAACATGTACTGGGGATCCCCCATCAGTTGCGGATGCTATGATACGACGGGCGAGGATATCGGATGGCCCAAGGTGACTGAGAATATCATCATGCTGCTGATGGCCGCCCAGGTTTTTTTCTTTGACCGGATATATTTGCTTTCCCGGCTGTATAATAGAGTGACCGGAAAGCTTTTTTGAAGGAGGCGCGGTCGTGAAGACGAAATTTCATACCGGAATTGCAGCGATATGCGGCTGTCTGCTGCTGTTCATGGTATCGTGTGATTCCCGGCAAACCTATATCGGAACCTATCAGTCGGTGAATGCCCGGGGCGGTCCTTGTGAGCCGACGGTGCTCGACCTCCAGGTGCACGGCGAGGGAGCCTGGAAATGCGACAATGAGGAAGTCTCTTTTACCTGGTATGTCAAGGATGGCGAGATCCGGATCCATACCCGGGAAGGCGGAATCATGACCGGTACGCTGACGGCAAACGGCTTTTCCCTGATGATGCCCAGTGAAATGGAACTCCAGTTTGAAAAAATATCACCAGACAATAAATAAAAAATCCGTTCAAACCGGTGTCTGCGGTCGGGCAACGACGTGGAAGCGGCTTGCTTTTGTTTCCGTGTTGGTTTTTTTGCTCCCCGCCTGCATGAAAATGGGGCCGGATTATACCGGCGCTGACGTTGAATTTGACATGCCGGTTGATTTCGAGCAGGAATCCGGCGGTTTGGGGGCGAAGAAGCTCGCGGACCCATGGTGGCGGGAATTCAATGATCCGGAACTTGACCGGGTGGTGGCCGGCGTGATGGAGAACAACCCGGATATCCGGGCCGCGGCTTTCCGGGTAACGGAGGTGGCAGCGGTGCTGCGACAGACCAGTGCGGACCGATACCCTTCGGTCAACTTCAGCGCCCAGGTCGTCCGGCAGAAACAGGCCACAGTGAACCCGGTCACCGGCGAGCTTGTTTCAATCACCGGGACGTCGCATTCTCTTTCTCTGCCGGCATCTTTTGAACTGGACCTGTGGGGCCGTCTGGCCCGCGCAACCGAGGCAGCCCAGGCGGAACTGCTGGCGTCCAAGGAAAATCAACGGGCCGTGACCCATTCCCTGGTGGCCGAAGCCGTAAGTCTTTATCTGCGGATCGGGGCACTCAAGCGCCAGATCCGGGTGAACCGGGACATGGAGGACGCCCATTGCCAGGGACTGGCCCTTACGGAAAGCCGGTACCGCCGGGGGTTGACGTCGATACTGGATGTGCGCCAGGCCCGCCGCGCCCTGGCCGTGGCCGAAGCCCAGCTTCCCGATCTGACCGCGGCCCTGGGAACCAGCCGCCAGATGCTGGCGGTTCTGCAGGGCCGGTATCCCGAAACCGGAGCCGACGATTTCAAGGCACCCGATACCTTTGTATCCCCCAGCCCCGTTCCCGCCGGACTTCCTTCACAACTGCTGGAACGGCGGCCTGATATTCAATCCGCCGAAGCCGCTCTGCAGGCCGCATCGGCCCGGATCGGGGCGGCAAAGGCGGCACGCTTTCCCAGCATCACGCTGACCGGCAGCTTCGGGTATGCCTCCGGCGATATCGGGGACCTGTTCCGACCGGAAACCGAGTTGTGGCGGATTGCGGCCGGCGGATTGCAGCCGGTTTTCAATGCCGGAAAACTGTCTGCGACCCAGGCGGCGGCCGAAGCCCGATATCAGCAGGCTCGAATGGCTTACGCCCGGACGGTCCTGAACGCCTTTGCCGAGGTCGAGGGAGCCCTGTTGAACCAGAAGGAACTGGATGCCCGGCACCAGCGGATCCAGATTCTGCTGGAAGAAGCCGTTGCCGTTCAGAATGTCGCCGAGGATCGCTATCGAAGAGGACTCGTCGATTACCTGGCCGTGCTGGACGCCCAGGTGGCCCGCTTTGAAACGGAACAAAAAATGGTTGACGCGGAATATTCAGTTTTGTCCAACCGCGTGCGTCTTTACCGGGCATTGGGCGGAGGCTGGGATGTTTCCACGGAGCAGCCAAACCCGAAACTCTGATAATTCCGTTTTGCACTCAAAATGATACCAAGGCGGCAAGGATGAGGCGACGTAGGCTTACTCTCTGTAGGTTGAGGAGCCGACGATGCAGACAGCAAAGGTAGCGTTTGAATGCGAAATGGAATAACATTCGGATGGTATCGTAGAGAGAATCACATGACCCGATCCAAACGCATTCTGATACAATTGGTGATTGCCGTCGTCATCGTGGCGGCCGGTGTTTTCGGTTTCAAGACCCTCAAGGCCGGCCGGCAGATCCTGGAACAGGAAAAATTGGTAGTCCCCCTGCCGCTGGTGCGGACCATTTCGGTGACGACCGGGCCGATGGCGATCATTGTCAACGGCTACGGAACTGTCCGCCCGATAACGGAAATCCAGCTGGTGCCCCAGGTGGGCGGCAAAGTGGCCATGATATCGCCGTCACTGGTCAACGGCGGCATGTTCGACAAGGATGAACCGATGCTGGCGGTAGAACCCGCGGATTATGAAATCGCGGTCACCCTTGCCGAAGCCCGGATCAAGGATGCCGAGAGCCAATTCGAGAGGATCCGGCAGGAAGCGGCCGCAGCCCGTGATGAATGGCGACACTTGAACCCGAATGAGACCCCTCCGCCCCTTGTGGCCAGAGAACCCCAACTCGCCGCCGCCTTGGCCCGGCTGGAAGCGGAAAAGGCGAGCCTGATGGATGCGCGACTCAAGCTTGCGCGAACCCGGTTGAAAGCGCCTTTTCCGTGCCGGGTCGTTGCCCGACAGGTGGGGTACGGCCAGTACGTGGTTCCCGGCCAGCCCGTTGCCACGCTGCACGCCACGGACGCGGTGGAAATCATCATTCCCCTGGAGGACCGTGACCTGGCATGGTTTGATTTGCCGGGCTACACTACAACAGAAGCCGTCGGTTCCCCGGCCGAAGTCCGGGCCGAGACCGCCGGCCGGAAAATGATATGGCAGGGCTGGGTGACTCGGTCCGAAGGCCGGATCGATGACCGCACACGCATGCATCATGTAGTGGTCCGGGTCGAAAATCCTTATGACACGATTCCGCCCCTGGTGGCAGGCCAGTTTGTCGAAGTGCGCATTCATGGCCGGACACTGGATTCCGCCGCTGTGATTCCGCGCACGGCAATGCATGCCGAGGATACGGTCTGGGCGGTGGACCCGGAAGAAGGCCGATTGTTCTTCCGAAAGGTGACCGTGGCCCGGGCCAACGATCAGGGGGTGATCATCGAAGGGAGCCTGAACGACGGTGACCTGGTGGTGATATCGCCGTTAAAGCTCGTCACCGACGGGATGCAGGTCCGGCACATACCGGCCGACGGAGGCGAAATCCGATGAAATCCGCCGTTGCCTGGTTTGCGGAAAACCATGTGGCCGCCAACCTTCTCATGTTCTTTTTTCTGGTGGCCGGCATCACCACAGCCGTGGGCATCAAGCTGGAGGTGTTTCCGGAAACCAGTCTGGACAAGATCAGTATCACCGTGGAGTATACCGGTGCATCCCCCGAAGAAGTGGAAGAGGGGGTTATTCGCCGCATCGAGGAAAATATCGCCGGCCTGACCGGGATCAAAAGGATCGATTCCACAGCCAGGGAAGGGTTAGGCACCATCATCATCGAGGTCATGAAGGACTGGGATGTCAAAATTCTGCTTGACGAGGTCAAGGCCGAAGTGGACCGGATCACAACCCTGCCTGCCGAAACTGAAAAACCTGTTGTCCGGGAGGTCACCCGGAAGATGCAGGTCGTCAGCATAGCGGTTTACGGCGATGCCGACGAAGCCGTAATCAAGCATCTGGCCGAAACCGTCAAGGACGACATCACCAATCTGCCGGGCATCACCCTTGCTGAAATTGCCTCGGCTAGGGAGAGTGAGATTCACATCGAGATCCCGGAATCGGCGTTGCGCAAATACGGCCTGACTCTGGGCATGGTGGCCGAAGCCGTGACCAAAAACAGCCTGGACCTGCCCGCCGGCCGGATCAAGACCGATGCCGGAGAAATCCTGATCCGGACCAAGGGTCGAAAATATCATGCGGCAGATTACAGAGACATCCCGGTCATCACCCGGGCCGACGGCAGCCGGGTCACCCTGGCCGATATTGCCGTGCTCAGGGAGGGGTTCGCCGATGTGGACCTCTTCTCCAGATTCGACGGCATGCCCGCCGTCATTATCAATGTCTACCGCGTGGCCGACCAGAACGCCCTCAAGGTCGCAGCCGGTGTCAAGGCCTTCCTTGAAAACCTGCGGCCGACTCTTCCCGCCGGACTGCAGGTGGAAATCTACAACGATTATTCCCGGATACTGAAAAGCCGGCTCGAACTGTTGAGCAAAAACATGTTCTGGGGCCTGATCCTGGTCAGTCTCCTGCTGGGGATGTTTCTCAACATCCGGGTGGCTTTCTGGGTGACACTGGGGATTCCCATCAGCTTTGCCTGCGGCCTGATGCTGATGCCCTATTATGGTGTGTCCCTGAACATGCTCTCCTTGTTCGCGTTCATCATGGTGCTCGGCATCGTGGTGGATGACGCTATCATTGTGGGCGAGAATGTCTTTTCCAAGCAGGAGGCGGGCATGGCGCCACTGACCGCCGCTGTTGAAGGCACCATCGAAGTGGGGAAGCCGGTGATTTTTTCGGTGCTGACCACCATTGCTGCGTTTGCGCCACTGCTCATGGCCGACGGGTTTATTGGAAAAATGATGCGAAACATACCCATCGTGGTGATCCTGGTGCTTATGGGTTCCCTGATCGAATCGCTCTTTGTTCTTCCCGCGCATTTGGCCCGCAGCAAGGCCGCGGCCAGGGCCTATGCCGGAAGCAACCGGCCCGGAATCATTACACGGGGACTGGAATGGGTGATCCGGAAACCGTATGCCGGACTGGTGACCTTGTGCGTGAAATGGCGGTATATCACCGTGTCCGTCGGCATTGCCCTTTTACTGCTGACTCTGGGCATATGGGCCTCCGGCAGAATGAAGTTCACGTTTTTTCCCAAGGTGGAAGGCGATGTGATCCAGTGTATGATCACCATGCCTACAGGAACGCCTATGGAGCGGACCCGGGGGGTCGTCCGGTCCATAGAGCAGGCCGCCATCGATCTGTTGAAAGAGCAGGACCGGCTCCGGCCGGAAGGAGCTCCGCCGTTGATGGAATACAGCGCGAGCCTTATCGGCGCCCATATAGACCCACGCGGGGCCTCGGGCGATTCCGGCGGGCATCTGGCCCAGGTCTGGATTCAGCTTATCGACGGTGAAATTCGCGACGTCAGTTCCGAAAAGATCAACAATCTCTGGCGGGAGAGGATCGGGACCGTCCCGGATGCTGAATCCCTAATTTTTCAGAGCGAGATTCACAGCGCGGGCAATCCAGTGGAGGTGCATCTCTCTCTGGATAATTATGACCGGCTGAAGGATGCTGCCGCGTCTCTCAAGGCCGAACTGGAGAAATATCCCGGCGTGTTCGACATCCGGGACAGCTTTCTTCCCGGAAAAACAGAGATGCAGCTTCAGCTTAAGCCTCAGGCCGATACCCTTGGCATCACCTTGAACGATCTTGCACGCCAGGTGCGACATGGATTTTACGGGGCCGAAGCCCTCCGGTTTCAGCGGGATAAGAACGAAGTCCGCGTTCTGGTCAGATTTCCGGAAGATGAGCGCAAGTCCCTGCATTCCATCGAACAGATGCGTATCCGGACCCCTTCGGGAGCGGAAGTTCCTTTTGTCGCGGTGGCCTCCGTGGAAATGACAAGGGGCTATACCCAGATCAAGCGGGCTCAGCGGCTGCGGGTGGTCAAGGTGATGGCCGATGTGAACGAAAGTATTGCCAATGCCAACGAGGTCCGGCAGGAATTGACCAGTAGCGTCCTCCCCCGGCTCAAGAATGAATATCCCGGTCTGCGGTTTTCCATTGAGGGTGAAGGCAAGGAACAGCGGGAATCCCTCGGGGATGTGTTTAAGGGGTTCATCGTCGCCCTGTTCTGCATCTATGTCCTTTTGGCGGTACCGTTTAAATCCTTTTCACAACCTTTAATCGTCATGACGGCCATTCCCTTCGGTATCGTCGGCGCGGTTTGGGGGCACATGCTGATGGGATTTAATCTCAGCATCGTCAGTATTTTCGGTATCGTGGGGCTTTCCGGCGTGGTGGTTAACGATTCGTTGGTCCTGGTTCACCGGATCAACCGGCTCCGGGAAGACGGCATAGGGGTGCGCGATGCGGTGATCCAGTGCGGCATGCAGCGCTTTCGTGCGGTGATCCTGACATCATTGACAACCTTTGCCGGCCTGGTCCCCATCCTTCTGGAAACCAGCATCCAGGCGCGGTTTCTGATGCCTATGGCCACCAGCATCGGTTTTGGTGTATTGTTTGCTACCGGCATCACGCTTTTCATGATACCCTGCGGTTACATGATCCTCGAAGACATCAAAAGCATGGGGGACGGGGCGACACATTGGACGGGCGGATTATGGCGAAATCGTTCAGAAATGCGCGAGCCGGGCTGATGATAAATGCGTTGCCTGCGCATTTGCGCGGCAGGAAATGGCAACAATGAGTCTGACGATTGAAAATCAGTTGAAGATAATACGGGACGCCCTGTCCGAAGGGAATTTCAACCTGCTGGAGGTTTCCGGATCATTCCGGGCGGAACTCATGCCCGGTCTGCATGTTTATATTTATCCGGAAACTTTTGAAAAAATAATCACCGCACGGTTTGATACCCGGGAATCCGACCCGGACATTCGGACGACGATGAGTCTGGAAACAGGCAAGATTCTGGGGCGCGTGATTGATTTTGCAGAGATCCGCCCGTTTGTGCATTCGGACACGCAGGGAGCCCGGTTTGTCTATACGGCCCGGATCGACATCAAGGAATCCGAGGCTCAACAAATAGATAGCCGTGTCGCATTCCAGCAGCCCGAACCGGAGCCGGAAACTCCGGTGGAATTTTCGGCGGAGCCGTCTCCGGCGTCTCCTGAGCCTCCCGGCGCGCTTTCGCCGGCAATGCCTCTCGAACCGCCGGGTCCCCTTGCGCCACCCGACACCACCGCAACCGACCTGGTCGAGCGGGCCATGATGGGGCTTGAAGGCCTGGATGCGGCCGGCCTTCGGGAACTCCTGGACCAGATGTATCTCAAGCGTTCCGGCAAGGTGCGCGTGGCCATCAACCGGGTTTTCCGGTGCTTTACCGACCGGGAATCCATAGAGGAGGCCATCGTGGTCGAGGCGAAAAAAATTATTTCTCCGGCCGACCGAGAGGAGCTGCAGATCGCCCGCTCCATTGACGCGGGCAACCCCCTTGAACCGCTGATTGAGCTGATTTATGATCTTGTGTTCGGGGAAAAACAAAATTATTGATCAGTAGGAACCGGCTGAATTTGATGTCTTGACAGCATTAATAAAATGCGACTCTCATTTGCATGAGAACCATATTGAAAATTGATGATGATGATGTGCTGAGAATTTATGGAAATCAAAACACCGGATACCATTAAAACGGATCTGCTGGAGCCGTTGGAGTATGATTACCGGTCCCGGCGGGATATTCACATTGTTATCGAGCAGCCCGAATATTCTTCCGTGTGCCCCCGGACGGGCCTGCCGGACACGGGGTGTATCACCATTTCCTATGTGCCGGATCAGACGATCATCGAGCTCAAATCTCTGAAGCTTTACCTGCTCCAGTACCGCAACGTCGGGATTTTTTACGAAAACATCGTCAACCGTATTTTAGATGACCTGGTGGCCGTGCTGCATCCGAAACAAATGACGGTGACCGGGAAGTTCACCCCCAGGGGCGGGATCACCTCCACCGTGACCGCGGCGTTTCCCTGACCCTTCTTTTTATTTGAGCAGATCCCGATCTCTGAGGATGTTCAATAACTGCATCGCTTTTTCTTTGGGTGTGCCTTCTATGACCCGGCCTTCCCTTGTTTTTTCCGGAAAGGCGTATCCGATGATGCGGGATGATTGTTCCATGACGCCAAGGGAACAGGCATTGATGGTGGTCAGGCCTGCCGCGCGGGCGCGCAGCAGGTTTGGAACCGACGGGTAACGGGGTTCGTTGATGCCGGTCTGGAGGGTCAGCAGGGCTGGCAGCGGGATCAGGCGCATCTCACGGACCCCGTCTTCGCGTTCCCGTTCTACGTAAATGGCTTGTCCGTTATTTTGGATGCTTTCCAACACCACGGATGAGGCCCATGGCAGCCCGAGCCGCTCGGCGAGCATGGGGCCCGTAGCAAACTGCATCATGTCTTCGGACATGACGCCGGTGATCACCAGGTCATAAAGTTTTGGCTTGGTAAACCGTGCGATGCAGGCCGAGACGAATGCGGCATCGCAGGATGCCGCATAATCATCTGTGATTATATGAATTCCTGCGTCCATGCCCATGCCAACGGCCCGAAAAATCACTTTTGAAGCGTCGGCCGGTCCCACGCAAACCACATCCACCGACGTGCCGGAAGCGGCCGTCTTGATCCGGACCGCCTCTTCTACGGCAAATTCATCAAACCGGTTCATGCGCAGATTGACAGTATCGCCGATATGAACTTCGGGAAATTCGCCGGCAAACCGGATCACGTCCCCTGGTTCCGGAACCGCCTTGACGCATACGAGAATTTTCATTGTCAACGCCTTTTGATTTTCAACCATTTTAACCCATTGACGATTCAGGTCAAGTAAAAATAGAACGCTCGCTCGTTTTTTTATTGACATCACCCGGTTTTGCGGATAGATTCGGAAATAAATTCACTGGTTGAAATACCGGACTTCCCGGGTTAAAGCCGGGCAAGACAGAATATCATCAGCATCAAAGCTTTCCCGCACCGTAAGCGGGACACCCGTCACCTAAGAGGAGTATCATGGATTTTACCGTATCGGAAAAAATGCAGGCCATTTTGGACCTGGTCAATGAATTCGTGGACCGGGAGCTTATCCCCCTGGAAGCGGAATTCACCCACCGGGGTTTTCGTGAAATGCTGCCGGTCATCCGGGAAAAACAGGAAAAGGTTAGGCAAATGGAGCTGTGGGCTCCCAATTTTCCCACCGATTGCGGCGGCATGGGACTCACACTGTTGGAGCACGGTCTTTTGTCCGAAGCCCTGGGACGTTCTCCGCTGGGGCATTATGTGTTCTGGTGCCAGGCCCCGGATGCCGGCAATGTTGAGATTCTTCACATTCACGGGACCCCGGAACAGAAGGAGAAATACCTAAAACCTCTGGTGGCCGGTCGGATACGGAGTTGCTTTGCCATGACCGAAGTCGATATGCCGGGCTCCAACCCGGTCCTGCTGGAAACCACCGCGGTCGCCGACGGCGACCATTATGTCATCAACGGCCACAAATGGTTCGCAACAGCCGCCGACGGTTCGGATTTCGCCATTGTCATGGCCGTGACCAACCCGGAGGCCTCGGATTATCTCCAGGCCAGCATGATTATCGTGCCCACCGAAACCCCGGGTTTCAACCTGGTGCGCAATATTCCCATCATGGGCCATGAAGGAGAAGATTATTTCTCCCACGGCGAAATCCTGTTTCAATCCTGCCGGGTGCCCCGGTCCAATCTCCTGGGACCCGAAGGACAGGGATTCGTCATCGCCCAGGAACGTCTTGGTCCCGGCCGCATCCATCACTGCATGCGGTGGCTGGGGATCTGTCAGCGGTCGTTTGAGATGATGTGCCGCCGCGCCAATTTCCGAAAGATCACCCGGGACGGCAAACCCCTGGCATCCCGGCAGATCATCCAGGCCTGGGTGGCCGAATGCGCCGCCGAAATCCAGGCGGCCCGGCTCATGACCCTTTATGCGGCCTGGAAAATTGACACCCAGGGCGCAAAGGCCGCCCGCCATGAAATATCGATGATCAAGTTCGTGGTGGCCAACACCATGCAGAAGGTCGTGGACCGGGCCCTGCAGGTGCACGGCGGTCTCGGCATGACCGATGACACGATTCTGGCGTTTTTTTTCCGCCACGAACGCGCGGCCCGGATTTACGACGGCGCAGATGAGGTGCACAAGGTCTCCCTGGCCCGGCGGATCTTGCAGCTCTATCCGCCTATGGCGACATAGTCGCAGCGGCGATGCCGTGGACAATAGAAAATAGAGACCGGAAGCCGGAGTCAAGGGGGATTCCGTCTTTTTTTACAGACCTTAAGGATTAAGGCAGTAAAGCGGCCTGACGCCGTTGGTTTAGGATGGAAGATGAAATTCAACGAATTTAAAAATATGACCCAGCTCTCCATGGAGGAGATCTGCCGGGAAACCTTCCGGAAGAATCAGGATTCCATCAAGATTAAAAAAGAATCCGTGGCGGTGAAGAATCTGGCAGCTATCTTCCACACCACCCTCCGGCTCAGCAATGAAAAAGGGTTTCAGACCATGAGCCTGCGGGATTTGAGCCGTTCCTCCGGCTTGAGCATGGGAGCCCTTTATTCCTATTTCACCAGCAAGGATGAGCTGCTGGAGATGATCCAGGACCAGGGACGGCGGCTGACTCTGAAAATCCTGACGGCATTTATTGATGCCGGGTCTCCGCCGGCCGATAAGTTTCGCGCGGCCATCCGCGGCCACCTCTATCTGACAGAAGTGATGCAGCCCTGGTTTTATTTTTCCTATATGGAAACCAAGAATCTGGGCAAGCGCCGGCAGAAAAAAGCCATTGAAGGCGAACTGGCCACGGAAAAGCTTTTTATCGACATCCTGGATGAGGGGACCCGCCAGGGGGTGTTTCAGGTTGCCGATCCGGTCCTGACTGCCTCGCTTCTCAAGGCCATGCTCCAGGACTGGTATCTGAAACGATGGAAATATGCCGGCCGCCGGATAGCCGTTGAACAATATGCGGATTTTCTGATCGGTTTTGTGGAATCCGCCGTCGTGCCTGCACCATGACCGTCGCGGCCGGAAGATAGGCCCAGCTTGAATCTGAGGCGGCAGAGTCGCAGAAAATAGAAACCGAAGAGATTGAATTCCGCCTGTTTTGAAGATGTGGAAAGTTTTTTTGTTTTTTCCCAGAGGGTTTACGGATTAAGGCAATAAGGGGAGAAATCGCCCATGGAAATCATGGATCAGGCCGCTGCCATAAGGGAAGGGGAAGAACTCGATGTCGCGGCCATAACGGCGTTTCTGGCCGATGCCCTCGGCGGGCTGGACGGGCCTTTGGAAATCCGGCAGTATCCCAGCGGGTTTTCCAATCTGACCTATGCCGTGCAGTCCGGAAGCCGCGAAATGGTTCTGCGCCGGCCGCCTTTTGGCAAAAAAGCCAGAACCGCCCATGACATGGGCCGGGAATTTAAGATTCTAAGCGCCCTTTATCCGGTGTTTCCGTATTGTCCGCGGCCTCTGGCATACACAGAAGACGACAGCATCATGGGATGTCCGTTTTATGTCATGGAGCGGATTTCGGGTGTTATTCTGCGAAAGAATTTGCCCCCGGGGTTGTCGATTGGCCCAGAAGACGCCCGCCGGCTCTGCGAAAACATGATCGACTTGCAGCGGCGGCTGCATGCACTCGATTTTGCGTCCATCGGCCTGGCGGATTTCGGTAAGCCAGAAGGATACGTAAAACGCCAGGTGGAAGGGTGGTCCAGGCGGTATCGGGATGCCCGGACTCCGGATGTGCCGGATTTTGAAGCCGTGATGGCCTGGCTGGATCGGCACCAGCCGCCCGATACGCCGCAGCCCGGCATCATCCATAATGATTACAAGTTCGACAACATGGTGCTCAACCCGGAAAAACCCACCGAGATCATCGGGATTCTCGATTGGGAAATGTCCACGCTCGGCGATCCCCTCATGGATCTGGGGGAGTCCATGTCCTACTGGGTCAACCGGGATGATCCCGAGGAAGCCCAGCTCATGCGCATGATGCCCACAACCATTGAAGGAATGATGCCCCGAAGGGAACTGGTGACGCTGTATGCCGAAAAATCGGGCATTGACGTGGGCGATTTTGATTTTTATTTCGCCTTCGGCCTGTTCCGCCTGGCGGTGATCGCCCAGCAGATCTATTATCGTTTTTATCACGGCCAGACCAAAGACAAGCGGTTCATCCAGCTCGGGTTTGCCGTTGGTCTGCTCGATTCCCTGGCCCGGCGGGTGATGGAAGGCGGCGGATTTTAGCCCCGGCCGCTTATTCCAGCTCCACCGCTCCCTTGGTTCTCTCCCGTCTTTTCGATTCCTTGGCGTCGTAATCGGCCATGCAGCTGTCACTCTTCCCCTTGACCAGAGAACATTCCAGGTATTCGGCCGCCTCGATGACGCAGGCACGGATGGCCTTGCCGGTGGGGGTGTTTTCATACTTGCCCAGGTTGCCCGAAACACCGCTGACGCTTGCGCCGAGGCTGATTCCATATGAGGAAGAGCTGGCTTCCACTGTCCGGGAGTCTACGATTTCGGCTGTTTCCGTGTCGATCACCTTGAGATCGATGGCCATGTATGCATTGTCGCGTTGACCGCCGATGGAAAAACCCATAATGGATATGCCGGCCCCGTCGCCGCTGGTCTCGGATTCAAACGCGGAAACCGATCCGGAAACCAGGTATTTGGCCCCTTTGATTTTTCCGATCTTGGCCCGGGTGGCCGGGTCGATGCGGCCGGATGCGCCGAGATCCTGCTCCGAAAGTACGGCGTCGATCTCTTTTCGTTCCAGTACCTGGAACGCGTCGATGTTGGCCAGCTCCGTCGCCAGCATATCCTGGAGTTCGTGCCCCATGCTGCCGCTCCACCATCCCGCGGATGTCTGGTTGCTGAAACGAAGCACTCCTATTCGCGGTTTTTCATCCGCAAAACTTAGGCCGTAAACCGACAACATCAATCCCAAGGTCAACAGAACAATCGTTTTTTTCATATGGCCCCCCTGAAAAAATTATGGTTTCTGAAAAATTGCGGCGCATGCGTACGGCGAGTGCGCGTTCTCTATCCTGTTTCTGATTTCTCAACACCCATTAAGGTTCTAAAAATAATCCGGATCATGTTTCGGGTCAAGGCGTTTTTCTTTTCGACGGATGTTTTCTGTCCGCGAGGCCGGAAGTTGCGCTTGTCTGTTGCCACAATGGGCAATGGCCGCGTATGCATTCCTTGTTTTTGTCGTGCTGGTCACCGGTGAAAACCAGGTCCGTCTGAAAGGTTATCGGCGGAAACCGGCAGGAATTTTTTGCTGCTTTTGAAACACCTGCTGCAATTCATGTATATCCGTTGCCATCACAATGCAAAAGCCCAGCGGGAAGAAGCATAAAAATGGGATCGCGGGCAAAGTTCCCCGCTGCCATGCGAGAAGCACCGGCAGCATTGTATAGATCAGCAAAGGAAGATTGATCATCAGATTGATGATGACATGGGATTGAAAAGTATAATGAAATTTTGCGTGCATGCTGTCCGTGATCCCGAACTTGGGGGTTCGCTGAAACACGCCTCCTTTTTGCATCAGTCCTTTTACCGCCGCCGCGGAAAAAAAGGGGGATAGCCCGATGCTCGCCGCGGGCAGTATGGGCAGCAACCAAAGGGGTCGCCGCTGACGAGCCTGTAATCCATAAATCATATAATAAAGGATCACCGCCATCCCGGTCAGCAGAAACAGCGGCAGATCCCACCAGATGATCTGATGGACGCCGATCCCGATCCGGTTCAGCAGCACCGGGTAGAGGGTAACAGTGGCAAGAAATCCGAACATCCAGCAGAAATTCGCCAACAGATGCGCTGCCGCCTCGATTTTAATCGGAAGCGGCAAGGATGAACTCAATAATTTCGGAAGCAGTTTTTTCGCGG